>PFUD01000092.1 GCA_002789915.1 Comamonadaceae bacterium CG_4_9_14_3_um_filter_60_33
AGACCCGAGCCACGCGTCAGGTTCAGGAACTCATTGGTAAAACCAATCAGACCACGGGCAGGAATACGGTATTCCAGGCGCACCCGGCCACGGCCGTCAGGTTCCATGTTGATCAGGTCACCCTTGCGCTCACCCAGCGCCTGCATCACGCCACCCTGGTGCTGTTCCTCAATGTCAGCGGTCACCAGTTCGATGGGTTCGTAGCGCACGCCATCAATGTCCTTGAACACCACGCGCGGCTTGCTCACCGCCAGCTCGTAGCCTTCTCGGCGCATGTTTTCCAGCAGAATGGTCAGGTGCAATTCGCCCCGGCCCATCACTTCGAAGATACCTTCTTCGTCGGTTTCGCTGACGCGCAAGGCCACATTCGACTGCAATTCTTTTTGCAGGCGATCCCAAATCTGACGGCTGGTGACGAACTTGCCTTCACGACCGGCCAGCGGACTGGTGTTGACGCAGAAGTTCATGGTCAGCGTGGGTTCATCGACCCGCAACATCGGCAGCGGTGCGGGTGTGGCGGGGTCGGTGATGGTGACACCAATGCCAATGTCGGCAATGCCGTTGATCAGCACAATTTCACCCGGGCCGGCTTCGTCAGTCTGCACCCGATCGAGCCCCTGAAAAGTCAGCACCTGATTGACGCGCCCTTTGACGGCTTTGCCATCCGGGCCTTCCATAACCACCACGTCCATCATCGGCTTGATGGTGCCCTGCTTGATGCGCCCAACGCCAATTCGGCCCACAAAAGTAGAAAAATCGAGCGCCGAAATTTGCAATTGCAGAGGTGCCTTGGGGTCGCCCTCCTGGTGCGGCACGTGCTGTAGGACGGTGTTGAACAACGCCGACATATCAGGGCCCCACTGCTCGCCCTGACCGCCTTCTTCGAGCGACGACCAGCCGTTGATGCCCGAGGCGTACACCACCGGGAAGTCAAGCTGCTCGTCGGTCGCGCCAAGCTTGTCAAACAAGTCGAAGGCGGCATCGACCACAAATTGTGGGCGGGCACCGGGCTTATCGACCTTGTTCACCACCAGAATCGGCTTGAGACCCAGCGCCAACGCCTTTTTGGTGACAAAGCGGGTCTGCGGCATCGGGCCTTCCTGGGCGTCGATCAGTAGCACCACGCCGTCAACCATGGAGAGGGCGCGCTCCACTTCGCCGCCGAAGTCGGCGTGGCCGGGGGTATCGACGATGTTGATGTGGGTGCCTTCCCAGGTCACGGCACAGTTTTTGGCCAGAATGGTGATGCCGCGCTCTTTTTCAATGGCGTTGTTGTCCATCACCGTGTCGACCACTTTTTCGTGCTCGGCAAAGGTGCCAGACTGACGCAACAACTGGTCAACCATGGTGGTTTTACCGTGGTCAACGTGGGCAATGATTGCAATGTTTCGGATTTGTTTATGGGCCATGGTTCACTTTCTCTTAAATTAGTTCAGGACAGCGCAGCCTGCGCTTAACTCTGTCCCGGCATCTGTCACAGTTGGTTTAACACTTCTCATCTGTTCAATTTCAATCGGGCTGAGCAGCCGCCCGGGAATCAATTCACCTGCCGTCACATGGGCTGTGCCCAACAACATGGCATCTTCACTGGCGTACACCGCCACCTGCGCCGCATCGGGCCAAGGCCCTCGACGGCGCAAACCCGACAGAAAACGCCCGGCATTGTCGGCATCGAGTGTGACCACAGTGTGATCACCCAACAAACTGTCCACCGGCAACAAACAGCCCAAGCGTTGCGCTTCAGTCATCGCTTCCAGCGCTTCCAGCGTGACGCACTGCGCCGCGGTGTAAGCACCTGTACCAACGCGCCGCAGCGCACTCAAATGCGCGCCGCAACCCAGCGCCTCGCCAATGTCTTCGCCCAGCGTGCGGATGTAGGTGCCCTTGCTGCACCTGGCCACCAGCTTGATAACTGGCTGCGCTGCATCTGCCGACTCAAGCGTCAACTGCAATTCATAAATCCTGACCTCCCGCGAGGCCCTTTCCACTTCTATCCCGGCACGCGCATATTCATACAGCGCCTTGCCGTCTTTCTTCAAGGCACTGTGCATGGGTGGCACCTGACTGATTGGCCCGGTGAACTGCGCTTGCACGCGCGCGACATCCTCTAAACGCACCACCACGGGGCGCGTTGCAATAACGTCACCCTCAGCATCGCCGGTGCTGGTCTTGACGCCAAGGCACAGCACCGCCTCGTAGGTCTTATCAGCATCCAACTGCAACTGGCTGAACTTGGTTGCTGCCCCAAAACACAGCGGCAGCGCGCCTGTTGCCAGCGGGTCCAGCGTGCCGGTGTGGCCTGCTTTTTCGGCCCGCAACAACCATTTCACCTTTTGCAACGCATCGTTGCTCGACCAACCCAAAGGCTTGTCCAGCAACAGCACCCCATGTACGGGGCGCCTCGTGACCCGTACACGTGGCCCGTTCATCTCACTTTCATGGCAATACAACCACCCCAAATGATGAAACCCAGTCGTCATTGCGAGTCGCGAAGCGATGCGGCAATCCATGCAGTTCGGGGTCATGGATTGCTTCACTGCGTTCGCAATGACGATCTTTTTTCACGTTAATCAATCTTCCTTGGCCCGCGAGGCCACCGCGCGCGCAATCAGTGCGTTCATGTCAGCGGCGCGCTCTTGCGTCTGGTCAAAAATAAAATGCAGCGTGGGTACGGTGTGGATGTGCAGACGCTTGAACAAACCAGCGCGCAAAAAGCCCGCTGCCTGGTTTAGCCCGTCTGTACACGCCTTCACGTCGCCCGCCAGCAGGCTGAAATACACCTTGGCATGGGCATAGTCAGACGTCACCTCGACGCCTTGAATGGTGACCATGCCGACCCGTGGGTCTTTCAACTCGCGCGCAATCAGCTCGGTCAGATCACGCTGGATCTGATCGGCCACCTTGAAGGCGCGGTTGGGTGTGGCAGATTTTTTACGCACAGATCAAGCCCAATGGTTTACAGCGTGCGCGCGATTTCGCGGATCTCAAAGAATTCGAGCACGTCACCTACTTCGATGTCGTTGTAGTTCTTGATGTTCAAGCCGCAATCGAAGCCTTCGCGCACTTCCTTGGCGTCGTCCTTGAAACGCTTGAGCGATTCGAGCTCGCCGGTCATGATCACCATGTTCTGGCGCAGCAGACGCAAGCGCGCGCTGCGACGCACCACACCGGCGGTGACCATACAGCCGGCAATCGAGCCGATCTTGGACACCTTGAAAATCTGGCGAATTTCGGCCGTGCCGATGACTTCTTCTTTCTTGTCCGGTGTCAGCATGCCCGACATGGCCAGCTTGAGCTCATCAACCGCATCGTAAATGATGTCGTAGTAACGGATGTCAACGCCGTTGTTCTCAGCCAATTTGCGCGCGCCGGCATCAGCCCGGGTGTTGAAGCCGATGATGACCGCCTTGGATGCAATGGCCAGGTTGACATCGGACTCGCTGATGCCGCCCACTGCCGCGTACACCAACTGCACCTTGATTTCGTCGGTGGAGAGCTTGAGCAGCGACTGCGACAAGGCTTCTTGGGAGCCCTGCACGTCGGCCTTGACGATGATCGGCACCATCTTGACTTCGCCCGCAGTCATGTCGGTAAACATGTTCTCGAGCTTGGCTGCCTGCTGCTTGGCCAGCTTGGTGTGGCGGAACTTGCCAGCACGGTAAGTGGCAATTTCACGGGCGCGGCGCTCGTCTGAGAGCACCATGAATTCATCACCGGCTTGCGGCACTTCGGTCAGGCCCTGGATTTCCACCGGGATCGACGGGCCTGCTGTTTTGACAGGTTTGCCGTTTTCATCGAGCATGGCGCGCACCCGGCCAAAAGTCTGCCCGGCCAGCACCACGTCACCCGCTTTCAAGGTGCCCGACTGCACCAGCACGGTGGCCACAGGACCACGACCCTTGTCGAGTCGGGCCTCAATGACCAGGCCCTTGGCCATGGCATCGACCGGTGCCATGAGCTCCAGCACTTCAGCCTGCAACAGAACCTGCTCGAGCAAGGCATCAATGCCCTGGCCGGTTTTGGCCGACACCGAGACAAAGGGTGAGCTGCCACCAAATTCTTCAGGAATCACCTCCTCCACCACCAGCTCATTCTTGACGCGCTCGGGGTTGGCATCGGGCTTGTCCACCTTGGTGATAGCCACCACAATCGGCACCCCCGCCGCCTTGGCGTGTTTGATGGCTTCCTTGGTTTGCGGCATGACGCCGTCGTCTGCGGCCACAACCAGAATCACGATGTCAGTGGCCTGCGCGCCACGGGCACGCATGGCGGTAAACGCTTCGTGGCCGGGAGTGTCAAGGAACGACACCACACCGCGCTGGGTTTCCACATGGTAGGCACCAATGTGCTGGGTGATGCCACCGGCTTCGCCCGAGGCCACTTTGGTGCGCCTGATGTAATCGAGCAACGAGGTCTTGCCGTGATCGACGTGACCCATCACAGTCACCACGGGGGCGCGCGGCAGGGCTTCGGCGAGCTGTTGCGACACTTCGTCATCGGTAAAGGCTTCAGGATCGTCCAGCGCCGCCACGATGGCCTTATGACCCATTTCTTCGACCAGAATCATGGCCGTGTCCTGGTCCAGAGGCTGGTTGATGGTGACCATCTGACCGAGCTTCATCAGGTGTTTGATCACTTCTGAGGCCTTGACTGCCATCTTGTGGGCCAGTTCGGCCACGGTGATGGTTTCCGGCACGTGCACTTCGAGCACGCGCGCGTCCACCGGCGCTGCCTGGCGGTGATCGTCGTGACCACGGTCGTTGCTGCCACGGCGGCCACGCGGCCCACCGCGCCAGTTGCCACCGCGACCAGCACCAGCACCAGTATCGCCGCGGGTCGGGATGCCTTTTTTCTTGGCCGGATCACCAGCCCAACTGCTCGACAGTTTGGCTGATTTGACCTCTTTGCCAGCACCCGCAGCCGCACCTGCGGCAGGTGCGCCTGCCGCGCCTGGTTTTGCACCCGCGGGGCTGCCGGCAGGTTTGTGCAGCGTGCCTTTGATGCCAGCTTTGGCGGCCTCGGCGGATTTGACCGCCGGTTTGGGTTCTTCTTTCTTGGGCGGTAATTTTTTGCCAGGCTGCGACATCATCAAGCGAATCGCCGCCGCCTCGGACTCAGCCTTTTGACGACGCGCGGTCAAATCTACCGCGCGAGCCTGCTCTTCAACCAGCAGGTTTTTGGCGTCAAGCGCCGCCTTTTCCTGGGCTTGCACCTTCACCTGCGCTTGCGCCTGTTTGTCGGCATCCACCTGGGCCGCAGCGGCTTCTTTGGCAGCTTGTAGCGCACTGCTGTCAGCCGCAGCTTCGGCCGTCGCCGCGCGCTGGGCTTGCCCGGCTTGCTGTTGTGCCAGCGCGCGCGCTGAGGCCGCATCGGCATCCGCAGCGGCGCGGTCAGCGGTCTCGCGGGCCAGCGTTTCCTGGGCTTCACGTTGACGACGTCGTTCGACCAGTTCTTCTTCCTGACGGCGGATCAGTTCGGCCTGACGGCGGGCTTCTTCTTCGCGGCGTGCCAGTTCAGCATGGTCGATCTGCGGCTCTGCCGGCTGCTGCGGCTCTTGTTCAACGGCTTCTTGCGACACCGCCGGGGTGGTTTCCACGCTTTCGTCACGGCGCACAAAGGTGCGTTTTTTACGCACCTCCACCTGGATGGTGCGCGCTTTGCCGGTGGCATCGGCCTGCTTGATCTCGGTGGTCGATTTTTTGACCAGCGTGATCTTTTTACGCTCGCCGGTATTGGTGCCGTGGCTGAGCTGCAAAAAACTCAACAGGCGTTGCTTGTCAGATTCTGTGAGCTTGTCAGATGCAGCCGTTTTGGCAACACCTGCCGACTTCAGTTGCTCAAGCAACGTAGCGGGGGACTTTTTGAGTTCATTGGCAAACTCGGCGACGGTCGTACTGGACATTTTTTAACTAACCTTTGATTCAGACGTCGATGCCAACGGGCATGGGCGTCTTGATGTTTACTCTAAATTCATGATCATTCACTCTTTGGCTGCAGCGTCATCAGTAAACCAATGTTCGCGGGCCTTCATGATCAAGGCTTTGGCCTCGTCCTCAGACAGGCCGGTGATCTCGGTGAGTTCATCCACCGCCAGGTCGGCCAGGTCATCGAGCACGTGGACGCCGCCGTCAGCCAGCTTGCCGATCAACTCGGCGTTGAGCCCTTCCAGGTCGCGTAACTCCAAAGCCGCACCGCCCGTATTTTCCTCAATGGCGATTTCCATCGTCAACAGGGCATCTTTGGCGCGGGTGCGCAATTCACTCACGGTATCCTCGTCAAAACTCTCGATTTCGAGCATTTCTTCGAGCGGCACGTAAGCCACCTGCTCCAGGCTGGTAAAGCCTTCGGCAATCAGCAGGTCGGCAATTTCTTCGTCAACGTCGAGCTTTTCCATGAACAGGCGACGGCTCTCATCAACTTCGCTGGCCTGCTTTTCAGCGGATTCTGCGGCATCGAGAATATTGATTCTCCAGCCGGTAAGCTCTGCCGCCAGGCGCACGTTTTGGCCGCCACGGCCAATGGCGATGGCCAGATTTTCCTCGTCCACCACCACGTCCATGGCATGGCGCTCTTCGTCCACCACGATGCTGCTGACATTGGCAGGCGCGAGCGCGCCAATCACGAACTGCGCCGGGTCTTCGCTCCACAGCACGATGTCGACACGCTCACCCGCCAGTTCGGTGGTGACCGCGTTGACACGGGTGCCGCGCACCCCGACGCAGGTGCCGATCGGGTCGATGCGCTTGTCGTGCGACAACACAGCGATCTTGGCGCGTGAACCGGGGTCGCGAGCGCAGGATTTGATCTCGAGCAGGCCCTGCTCGATCTCAGGCACTTCGTTGCGGAACAGTTCTTTCATGAACTCGGGCGCCGCGCGCGACAGCACGATGGGCGCACCGCGCAGCGTCAGGTCAACTTCCATGATCATGGCGCGCACACGGTCGCCAGTGCGGAAGTTTTCCTTGGGAATCATTTCGTTGCGGCGCAGGCGGCCTTCGACCCGGCCCGACTCCACAATGAGGTCGCCCTTGTCCATGCGCTTGACGGTGCCGACAAAGATTTTGTCGCCACGTGACATGAAGTCATTGAGCAGCATCTCACGCTCGGCATCGCGAATTTTCTGCAAAATGACCTGCTTGGCCGCCATGGCGCCAATGCGGCCAATCGGCAAGGATTCGATGGTTTCTTCGATGTATTCATCGACCTCGATGTCGGCAATTTGTTCTTTGGCTTCAAACAACAGAATTTCCTGGTCGGGCAGTTGCAAACCCGCTTCATCTGGCACCACATGCCAGCGCCGGAAAGTTTCGTAACTGCCACTGTCACGGTCGAGCGCGACGCGGATGTCCACCTCACCCGAGTAAAGTTTTTTGGTGGCTTGCGCCAAAGCCGCTTCCACGGCCCCAAAAACGACATCACGCTCCACGTTTTTCTCGCGTGAGATGGCGTCAACCAACATTAACATTTCGCGATTCATGCCATGTCTCTCCTGTTTCAATTCAAATCTGATGGTTGCGGTTCCGGGTCAGGCGCTTGTGCCCGGCCCTTGAAACTCACAATGGGTGCCAGGCGCGCCTCTTTCAGCTCGCTCAGCACAAAACCCAGCGCCTGCGTCGGTGCAGGCAGCCTTTTTTTACTGACTTTTTGACCCGGCTTGGTGACTGGCTCATCGCGCCAGACAATCTGCCAGGCCGGCTCGGCTGGCGCCAGCACATTGACTGCTGGCACATCGGCAGACAATCCAGCCCGCTCCAGCACGCCCCGAAATTTCTTGCGCGTCGGACTCACCTGACCTGCCGCAGCGCTGCCCAATGGCATCTTCAGCGTGACATCGACCACATGGCCAACGAAACGCGCCAGGTCCTGGTCATGCCGCAGTGGCCGGTCAATGCCCGGCGACGACACTTCAAGCCGCGTGTAATCCACCTCATCCACTTCCAGCGTATATTGCAACTGGCGGGTGACTTTTTCACAATCTTCTACCGTCACAAACTGCTCGGCTGGCGCACCCGGCGCCGCTTCACCAGAGGGCGGCGACCAGGGCAGATCGATCGTGATGCGCAGCAAACCACCAGCGGAGCGTTCAATCTCTACCAGGTCATAGCCCAAGCCCGTCACAATTTGTTCAACAATGTCTTTTAGCGCCACCAAAACCCCAATTTGCCCAGTTCAGTCAAAAACAATCGACCAAAAAAAACGGGCGGAAGTGACTCGCCCGTTTGGTCGTGAAGGCAGGATTATAACCGAAAACTCAAGGCAAAGCCGTTGATTTTCAAGGATTTATGCAACTGCGGCGCTCACCAGAGTACGGGTGTAAGCATGCTGAGGCTGCGCCAGCACCTGTTGCACAGCGCCCGACTCCACCACGGCGCCGTCTTTCATTACCAGCACCTGGTGCGCCATGGCGCGGATCACATCGACGTCGTGCGTGATCAGCAAATAGCTCAACCCATGTTCACGCTGCAAAGCTTGCAGCAACGCCAGCACCTGCTTTTGCACGGTGACGTCAAGCGCACTGGTGGGTTCGTCGAGCACCAGCAGGCTGGGCCTGATGATCAGGGCCCGGGCAATGGCCAGCCGCTGGCGCTGGCCGCCAGAAAATTCATGCGGGTAGCGCTGCAGGGTCTGCGCCATGGCGGCGGCGTCCGTGTTGCCCAGGCCGACGTCGCGCAGGGTGGCCACCACACGCTGCTGACGCTCCCTTTGGGCGAGTTGAGGTTCATGCACACCCAAACCCTCGCCCACGATTTCTTCCACCGTCAGGCGCGGCGACAAGGAAGAAAACGGGTCCTGGAACACCGCCTGCACCTGGCGCCGCAAGGCTTTGTTGCCCGCGGCATTGGCACCCCAGGCCTGGCCGTTAATGTGCAACGCTCCCTGAAACGGCAACAAGCCCAGGGCCGCCAGCGCCAGCGTCGATTTGCCGGAGCCCGATTCACCCATGATGCCCAGGGTTTGTCCTTGCACGATTTCAAAATCGGCGCCCTGCAACGCGACAAATTCTCCGCGCTTGAACCAGCCACGAACCCCTGGCAGCGGCGTTGGGTAAATCACCCGCAAACCCTTGGCGCGCATCACAGGCCGGTTTTCTTTTTGTACCTCCTCCACCACATCCCGCACCGGTCTGCTGGCGATGAGGCGTTGGGTGTAGGCGTGCTGCGGTTGGGTAAAAACCTCGGCGGTCGCACCCTGCTCGACAATCGAGCCGTTCTCCATCACGATGACGCGGTCGGCAAAGCGGCGCACCAGGTTGAGGTCGTGACTGATCAGCAGCACGGCCATGCCGCGGCTTTGCTGCAAACGCACCAGCAAGTCCAGAATCTGGCCGCGCAGGCTCACATCCAGCGCCGTGGTGGGTTCATCGGCGAGCAGCAGTTTGGGTTGGCAGGCCAGCGCCATGGCGATCATGGCGCGCTGGCGCTGGCCGCCACTGAGCTGGTGCGCAAAGGCATTGACGCGGCGCGCTGGCTCAGGGATGCCGGTTTCAGCGAGCAAATCAATCACTTTTTGCGCCGCCTGCGCTTTGGCCAGGCCGGTCTTGAGCGTCAACACCTCGGCAATCTGGTCGCCGATGGTCATCAGCGGGTTGAGCGCCGTCATCGGCTCCTGAAAAATCATGGCAATGTCGCGGCCGCGCACGGCGCGCAATTCGCGCTCCGGCATGGCAAGCAAATCATGCCCTTCGAATACTGCTTGGCCGCCCAAGTCGGCGTTGGCCACCAGGCGCAGCAGGCTCAAGGCTGAAACCGTTTTACCCGAGCCCGATTCGCCCACCAAGGCGACCCGCTCGCCGGGCGTGATTGAAAAATCAATGCCATGTACGACCTTATTGCCGGCAAACGATACCGACAGGCCGCGCACATCAAGCAAGGGCGCAGTGCTCATGCGGCGTCCACCTTGCGCGGGTCGAGCGCATCGCGCAGTGCGTCGCCCATGAAGGTGAGCAGCAGCAACGTGATCACCAGCACGGCAAACGTGGCCAGCGAAATCCACCAGGCGTCAATGTTGTTTTTGCCCTGCGACAGCAACTCGCCCAGCGACGGCGTGCCAGGCGGCACGCCCAGCCCGAGAAAGTCGAGCGAAGTCAGTGCCAGAATCGCGCCGCTCATGCGAAACGGCAAAAACGTCACCACCGGCGTCATGCTGTTGGGCAACAGGTGGCGCGTGATGATCTGCCA
>PFUD01000148.1 GCA_002789915.1 Comamonadaceae bacterium CG_4_9_14_3_um_filter_60_33
GGCCTGAAAGCGGATTACCCCGATACGCTGCTGTTTTACCGCATGGGCGATTTCTACGAGCTGTTTTTTGCCGATGCAGAAAAAGCTGCGCGCCTGCTCAACATCACGCTGACCCAGCGTGGCCAGTCGGCCGGCGCGCCGGTGGTGATGGCGGGCGTGCCATTTCACGCGGTGGAGACCTACTTGGCACGCCTCATCAAGCTGGGTGAATCGGTGGCCATTTGCGAGCAGGTAGGCGACGTCGCCACCGCCAAGGGTCCGGTCGAGCGCAAAGTGGTGCGGGTGGTGACCCCCGGCACCCTGACCGACCTGGAACTGCTGGGCGATAAGACTGAGTCCATGCTGCTGTCGGTGCATCAGGGTGCGCGCAACCACTGCGGCCTGGCGTGGCTGAGCGTCACGCAAGGCGAGGTGCATCTGGCCGAGTGCTCCGCCGATGAACTGGCTGACTGGGTGAGCCAGATTGCGCCGGGCGAGCTTATTTTCAGCGCCGGCGCGACTCCCGCATTTGAAGCCCGGCTGCGCAGCCTGACCATGGCGGGGCCGGTGTCGATCTCGGCACGACCGGACTGGCAGTTTGATGCCGGCCTGGGTCAGCGCAAGTTGCTGGACCACCTGCAAGCCGCCAGCCTGGCGCCTTGGCAAGCACAAGACCTGCCGCAAGCGCAAGCTGCCGCCAGTGCGCTGCTGGCCTATGCCGAGCATACCCAGGGCCGCTCGCTCACGCACCTCCAAAGTATTCGAGTGCAGCGCGCGGGCGAACTCATTGACCTGCCACAAACCACCCGTCGCAATCTGGAACTGCTGCAAACCTTGCGTGGCGAAGACAGCCCCACCCTGTTTTCTCTGCTCGATACCTGCATGACCGGCATGGGCAGTCGCCTGCTTAAAAGTTGGCTGGTGTCACCCAGGCGCGACCGCACCGAAGCCCAGCAGCGCCTGAGCGCCATTGCCGCCTTGCGTGATGGCCCTGCCCTGTCCGCCGGTGCCGGGCCCTGGACCAAACTGCGCGACAAGCTCAAGGGCAGCACCGATGTGGAACGCATCACGGCCCGTATTGCGCTGCGTCAGGTGCGGCCCCGCGAACTGGTCGGCTTGCAGTTGACCCTGCAAAAAACCGTATTGCTGGCCCCGGTCCTAAAGGGACTTGAGACCTATTTGACGACCCTGGCCAGCCACCTGTTGCCGCCCGCTGACTGCACAGAATTACTAAGACAAGCCATCGACGCCGAGCCCGCAGCGCTGGTGCGCGACGGCGGTGTCATCGCTGTCGGTTTTGACGCTGATCTGGACGAGTTGCGCGCCATCCAGACCAACTGCGACAGTTTTTTGCTGGACCTGGAAACCCGCGAAAAAGCGCGCACCGGCATCGCCAATTTGCGCGTGCAGTTCAACCGGGTGCATGGTTTTTTCATCGAAGTTTCACAAGGCCAGCTCGACAAGGTGCCCGACGACTACCGCCGCCGCCAGACCCTAAAAAACGCCGAGCGCTTCATCACCCCCGAGCTGAAGGCCTTTGAAGACAAGGCGCTCAGCGCGCAGGAGCGTGCTCTGGCACGGGAAAAGTTTCTTTATGAAAAAGTGCTTGACCAGTTGCAACGCTTTGTACCGGCACTCACCGAACTGGCGCGCGCACTGGCCACGCTCGATGCTCTGTGTGCCCTGACCGAGCGCAGCCTGACGCTGGACTGGTGCGCACCCCAATTTGCCAAAGAGCCCTGCCTGGACATCGAAGCCGGGCGTCACCCTGTTGTACAGGCGCGCCTCAATGAGACCAGCGCCGGCGCCTTCATTGCCAACGACACGCACCTGAGTGCAAAGCAGCGCATGCAGATCATCACCGGCCCCAACATGGGCGGCAAATCGACCTACATGCGCCAGATTGCGGTCATCACGCTGCTCGCCAGCATGGGCAGTTATGTGCCGGCCAAGCGCTGCCGTTTGGGGCCCATCGATGCCATCCACACCCGCATTGGCGCAGCCGACGACCTGGCTAACGCACAATCGACCTTCATGCTGGAGATGACCGAGGCCGCGCAAATCTTGCACTCTGCCACGCCCAATTCACTGGTGCTGATGGATGAAATAGGCCGTGGCACCAGCACCTTTGATGGCCTGGCGCTGGCCAGTGCGATCGCCACCCAATTGCATGACAAAACCCAGGCTTACACCCTGTTTGCCACGCATTATTTTGAGTTGACCGAGTTCCCGGCAACGCACCACGGCGCCATCAACGTGCATGTAAGCGCTGCCGAGTCAGGCCGCAACATTGTTTTTTTGCACGAAATCCAGCCGGGACCGGCCAGCAAAAGCTACGGCATTCAGGTGGCGCGCCTTGCTGGTATGCCCGCTGCAGTGCTCAACCATGCGCGCCAGACGCTCGAAGCCCTGGAAGCGCAAGCCTCGCACCAGCAGGCTCAGATTGACCTGTTTGCCGCACCCGCAGTGACTGAAGTCGTCATAACTAGCGCGGTGGACAACGCGCTGGAAGCGATCAACCCCGATGATTTAAGTCCGCGCGAGGCACTGGAAGCGCTTTACAACTTGAAAAAACTAAGAGGAATTCCACTTTGAAAAGCGCCACTGGGTGGGCGGCGAACAAACCAGCGACGTGGACCTGGCACACGCCAGGCGCAGTAGCCAAAGATGTGTTGCAGGCCGCGTCCCTGATTGGAAACCTCGTGACCAACGACCCCGATGCTTTGGTCGAGGCTTGGATCGATGCCCTGACCCGCGCACGGACTGGAAGAAGCCCGCACTGGAGGGCTTGCGCGCCTTGCGCTTGCACAACGCAGCACTGGCGCAGTAACTACAGGCGTTTTACCCTGAATCCATCGAGTAAACCAATGGGAAAAGGCCTCAAAGTATCGCTACTTGGAGGCCTTTGTACTATGTAATGGTCGGGGCGAAAGGATTCGAACCTTCGACCCTCTGGTCCCAAACCAGATGCGCTACCAGGCTGCGCTACGCCCCGACCGGTGTATTGTAAACGTTGAACATCGTGCTTTTTGACATGCTATCTGACCATATTTACCAGCCATGACCACAGCAACTGCGCCTTTGCCCTGGATTGCCAGCGGCGATGATTTTCCGCCAACCGATAGCGCGTGGGGAGCCAGTTCAGCGGCACCCGGCTTGCTGTGTGCCGGTGCCGATTTATCCGTGAGCACCCTTCAAAACGCCTACCAACACGGCATTTTTCCCTGGTTCAGTGACGGCCAACCCATTTTGTGGTGGAGTCCGCAGCCGCGCATGGTACTTGAGGTGGATCAGTTCAAGCTGTCGGCTTCAATGAAAAAAACTTTGAAAAAGTTTGCCGTTGATCCTGCTTGTGAAATTCGCATCGACAGCGCATTCAAAGATGTCATTCAGGCCTGTGCGTCCAGTCTCCGGCACGGCACGCAGGGCACCTGGATCGTGTCCGACATGATCGACGCTTACCTGGCTCTGCACCACGCAGGTCTTGCCCACAGCGTCGAAACCTGGATCAACGGCGAACTGGTTGGCGGTCTCTATGGCGTGGCCATCGGCGGCGCAGTGTTTGGCGAGTCGATGTTTCACCGCCAGCCCAATGCATCGAAAATCGCATTGGCCGCACTGGTGAGCTTGTGCCGCCATCATCAAATCAGCCAGATTGATTGCCAACAAAATACGGCGCATCTGCAGTCTCTGGGTGCCCACGAAATTCCGAGAGCTGAATTCATCGAACGTGTTCAACAGCTGCGGCAGCGCCCTGCCATCGACTGGCAATTCAAGCTCCTATACTGGCGCGCACTCTTCACTTACAAACCGGATTCAGTGTGAATCAGTCTCAGGAATCAGCGCTCAAAACGCTTCAGTTTTATGCCACCGCAAGCTACCCCTGCAGTTATCTTGACGGGCAGATTGCGCGCTCTCAGGTGGCCACACCCTCGCACCTGATCGACACGCGGAGCTACTCGGCCTTGATGCGCAGTGGTTTTAGGCGCAGCGGCTTGTTTTATTACCGGCCCCATTGTGATCAGTGCCAGGCTTGCCAGTCGATTCGTCTGCCAGTGGCAGAGTTCGTGCCGGATCGCAGTCAAAAAAGGGCTTGGGCGCGGCATCATGGTCTGCAGATTACAACCATGAAGCCGTCCTTTTCACCAGAGCACTTTACGCTCTACCAGCGCTACCAGCAGGCACGCCATCGCGGTGGCGGCATGGATGCCGATGACGCAAGTCAGTACCACGATTTTTTGATCGACAGCCAGGTGGACTCCCTGCTGGTTGAGTTCCGCGAGCCCTCGCAGGGCGGCAATCCCGGCGTGCTCAAGATGGTCTCGATCATCGACCGGCTTGACGATGGCCTGTCGGCGGTTTACACCTTTTATGATCCCGTGCCGGGCCAGTGCTACGGCACTTACAACGTGCTTTGGCAAATCAGCCAGGCCAGCGCCTGGGGCCTTAAATACCTTTACCTGGGCTACTGGGTGGCGCAAAGCAGAAAGATGTCTTATAAAACCCGTTTCAGACCGTTCGAATTGTTTGATCGAGATCAATGGTGTGCTGTGGCCGACAAAAGTGCTTGATTTGCAGACAATTTTCACAAGATAAAATGAAAACTCATTTCAGGATATCGCATGCGAAAGATCGACTCTGCCACGACAGCCACACCCACCATCCAGGTCATCGAACGCATGATGACGTTGATGGATGTGCTGGCCTCCCAGGAAGACGCCATCTCCCTCAAGGAAATAAGTGCCAAGACCGGCCTGCATCCCTCCACCGCGCACCGCATCCTGAATGACCTGGTGCTCGGCCGCTTTGTTGATCATCCGCAAGCGGGCAGTTACCGCTTGGGCATGCGCTTGCTGGAGCTGGGCAACCTGGTGAAAAACCGGCTCAATGTGCGCGATGCCGCGCTCGACGCCATGCGCGACTTGCACCGTCTGACACAACAACCGGTCAACCTGAGCATCCGCCAGGGTGACGAAATTATTTATGTGGAAAGAGCCTATAGCGAGCGCTCGGGCATGCAGGTGATCAGGGCCATTGGTGGCCGCGCGCCGCTGCACCTGACCTCAGTGGGCAAGTTGTTTCTGGCGGCGGATGAACCCCAAAAAGTGCGCTCTTATGCGCTGCGTACCGGCTTGAGCGGCCACACAAAAAACAGTCTGACACAACTGCCGGCGCTGGAGCGTGAACTCGCCAAAGTGCGTCGCGAGGCTTATGCCAACGACAACGAAGAACTGGAATTAGGGGTGCGCTGCATGGCCGCCGGCATCATGGACGACCAGGGAAAACTAGTCGCGGGTTTGTCAATTTCCGCCCCTTCCGGTCGGTTGGACGAAAGCTGGTTGGCCAAACTCAAAGCCACAGCCCAGCAAATTTCAGCCAACCTGGGTTATCGGCAAAACAATCCTGTTTGATTAACCGCCAGCAAGTGGTGCGTCTGCCATGATGGCGGCCGCATTGGCAGTTGATTCGATCCACTTACGCACGCGCTCAGCATCGCCCAACCGGCTCAACTTGCCCGCCGAATCCAAAAAGATCATGATCAACTGGCGGCCTGCCACCTTGGTCTGCATCACCAGGCAACGCCCGGCTTCCGAGATGTAACCGGTTTTTTGCAGGCCAATGTCCCAACTCGGGTTTTTAACCAAGCGATTGGTGTTGTTGTACTGCAGCGTTTGCTTGCCCACCGATACCTGGTATCCCGTCGATGTGGTCAGTTCGCGCAACATAGAGTGTTGGTGCGCAGCATCAACGAGTTTGGCCAAGTCACGCGCACTTGACATGTTATTGCTGGACAACCCTGTGGGCTCCACATAACGGCTGTCCTTCATGCCTAGCAATTTCGCCTTGTAGTTCATCAGTTGGGTAAACACCTGCAAACCGCCGGGATAGGTGCGGCCCAGCGCATGGGCAGCGCGGTTTTCGCTGGACATCAGCGCCAGATGCATCAGTTCACCCCGGCTCAACTCGGTACCCACGCGCAATCTGGAGCGACTGCCTTTTTCGGTATCGACATCCTGCTGGGTGATGGTGATCATTTCATCCATGGGCAAATTGGCTTCGCTCACAACCAGACCCGTCATCAATTTGGTCAACGAAGCAATCGGCAGAACGGCTTGGTCATTCTTGCTGAACAGCACCTCGTGGGTTTCCTGGTCAATGACCAGCGCCACACTGGATTTGAGATTGAGATCGTCTGGCGTGCGCTGTAAACCAGCCAATTGACCAAAGGATGGCTTGGCAACCGCTGAGGTCGCCACAGGTGCCGTTTTCCGCTTGGCAACAGCGTAGCTTTTCGACACACGACGCTTGGTGACGACCGCGGTTTTCTTGGTTTTACTCGCGTGGGTCTTGCTCACCTGGGTCTTGCTCGCACTGGCCTTGGCAGATGCCGCCCCGGCCAGGGGCACCCAAGAAAACAAGCCCAGCAAGCCCAAAAGACAGATGAAACTACGCACTTTTTTAGAAAAAAAGCTGCTACTTGCAGTTGTCATTAACCTGTCTCCTAAATTAGCCACATGGCAGGCATCCAGTTTAAACCCGAAATTCCTGCTGCAGCAAGCACTTGCAGGAGTTATTTAAACTAATTTGCAACGTCAGCCCTGGGCTGCCACCCGCTCGGCCTGACTCTGAAGTTTGTTCAGGGCGCTCAAATAAGCCTTGGCCGAGGCCACCACGATGTCCGGGTCGGCACCCACGCCATTGACGATGCGGCCACTGCTTTGCAGGCGCACGGTCACCTCGCCCTGGCTCTCGGTCGAGCCGCTGATGGCGTTCACCGAATACAGCACCATCTCGGCACCGCTCTTGACATTGGCCTCAATGGCCTTGAGCGAGGCATCGACCGGACCGTTACCGTTGGCGGTGCCGGTCACCTCGATGCCGGCAATGGTCATGACCACCGTGGCCTGCGGCAATTCGCCGGTTTCGCTGTGCTGTGACAAAGACACCAGCGTGTATTGGTCGTGGCTTTGTGCCACGCTTTCCTCGCTGACCAAAGCAAGGATGTCTTCATCGAAGATTTCACTCTTGCGGTCAGCGAGTTCCTTGAATTTGGCAAAAGCCAGGTTCACTTCAGCCTCGCTGTCCATCTGCACGCCCAATTCTTGCAAGCGCTGCTTGAACGCGTTGCGGCCGCTGAGTTTGCCCAGAATCATTTTGTTGGCTGTCCAGCCCACGTCTTCAGCACGCATGATCTCGTAGGTATCGCGCGCCTTCATGATGCCATCCTGGTGAATGCCGGCCGTATGGGCAAAGGCGTTGGCACCCACGATGGCCTTGTTGGGCTGCACCACAAAACCCGTGGTCTGGCTCACCAGGCGGCTGGCCGCCAGAATCTGGGTGGTGTCCACACCCACATCCAGATCAAAGTAGTCGCGCCGGGTGCGCATGGCCATCACCACTTCTTCCAGACTACAGTTGCCAGCACGCTCACCCAGGCCATTGATAGTGCATTCGACCTGGCGCGCGCCGCCAATCTTGACGCCCGCGAGCGAGTTGGCCACCGCCATGCCGAGGTCGTTGTGGCAGTGCACCGACCAAATTGCCTTGTCGGAATTGGGCACGCGCTCGCGCAAACGCTTGATGAAGTTGCCGTACAACTCAGGGATCGCATAGCCCACGGTGTCGGGCACATTGATGGTGCCAGCGCCTTCGTTGATCGCCGCCTCAATCACCCGGCACAAGAAGTCTTCTTCGCTGCGGTACGCGTCTTCGGCGCTGAACTCGACGTCGGCTACCCGGTTTCGGGCAAAACGCACGGCCTGTTTGGCTTGCTCCAGCACCTGTTCAGGCGTCATGCGGAGTTTCTTTTCCATGTGCACTGGCGACGTCGCAATGAATGTGTGAATGCGTGCCCGGTTCGCGCCTTGCACGGCGTCAGCGGCCAGCGTGATGTCACGGTCGTTGGCGCGCGACAAGGAACAAATGGTCGAATCCTTGATGGCGTGGGCGATGGCCTTGATGGCCTCGAAATCACCATTGGAACTGGCCGCAAAACCGGCTTCGATGACATCCACTTTCAGCCGTTCCAGTTGACGGGCAATGCGCAATTTTTCGTCACGGGTCATGGAGGCACCGGGCGACTGCTCACCATCACGCAAGGTGGTGTCAAAAATTACCAATTTGTCTGACATGTCATTTCTCCTGGGCTGTTTTACAAAGAAAATTTAAAAAAGTTTGGGCAACAAAAAAGCCCGTCGCAGGTGCTGACGGGCTTTTGGGGTTGATGCAATCACGCGCTAACCACTCCGCCCGAATGACGTTAGCAATAGCAGTAGTGAAAAGGTATGCATGGCTTCAATATAACATAGGCTGGCGGCATGCCTCCCTCCATTTTCTCTCGGCGGTAACTTACGTCTCGCTTCATTTGTGCAAACCACGTTCATCGGGCTCGTCGGTTGAGGTGCTGATGACGCTGGTGGGAATTCCTTTGGTCTTGCGCCAGAAATAGATGCTATAACCGCTCAAGCCGTAAACGACGAACAAGCCGAACATCACGATTGGCGGGTCGATGTTGATCACGGCAATGCCGATGGCAATCAGCACGATCACCACAAAAGGCACGCTGCGTTTCATCTGGATGTCCTTGAAACTGTAAAACGGCACATTGGTCACCATGGTCAGGCCCGCATACAAACACATGACAAACATGGGCCATGCCCACTGCGGGCCAGCGCTGCCCAGATCGTTCGCCACCCAAATGAACCCCGCCACCAGCGCCGCAGCAGCAGGCGACGGCAAGCCCTGAAAGTAGCGCTTGTCAACCACAGCGGTATTGACGTTGAAGCGCGCCAGCCGCAAGGCCGCGCACGCGCAATAGACAAACGCCGCAATCCAACCCCAGCGACCTAGACCCTTGAGCGCCCACACGTACGCAATCAGGGCGGGTGCAGCACCAAACGACACCATGTCGGAAAGCGAGTCCATCTGCTCGCCAAAAGCGCTCTGGGTATTGGTCATGCGCGCCACGCGACCGTCAAGGCTGTCGAGCACCATGGCAGAAAAAACACCGATCGCGGCCAGGTCGAAGCGGCCATTGATGGCCATGACAATGGCATAAAAACCGCCAAACAGCGCTGCCAAAGTGAACAAATTGGGCAGGATATAAATGCCTTTACGACGCTTCTTCAGAAGCACGCCGGGTGCATGGTCGGTTGTTTGTGTAGTCACGTCTTCCATTCGTTTAGCTGGCGGGGTGGCTTCATAATAACAAAGGCCACCGGAGTGGCCTTTGATCAGCAAACACGCAGCGATCAGTTGCGCGTCTGGTCCACCAGTTTGTTTTTGGCAATCCAGGGCATCATGGCGCGCAGCTGGCCACCGACGATTTCGATCTGATGATCGGCAATATTGCGACGGCGCGCCGTCATGCTGGGGTAGTTGGTGCGGCCTTCCAGAATGAACGACTTGGCGTAGTCGCCGTTTTGAATGCGCTTGAGGGCGTTGCGCATGGCTTCGCGGCTCTGCGCGTTGATGACCTCGGGGCCGGTCACGTATTCACCATACTCGGCATTGTTGGAGATCGAGTAGTTCATGTTGGCGATACCGCCTTCATAGATCAGATCGACAATCAATTTCAGCTCGTGCAGACATTCGAAATAAGCCATCTCTGGGGCGTAACCGGCTTCAACGAGGGTCTCAAAACCCATCTTGACCAGTTCGACGGCGCCACCGCACAGCACGGCCTGTTCGCCGAACAGGTCGGTCTCGGTTTCTTCCTTGAACGAGGTCTCGATGATGCCGGCCTTGCCGCCACCGTTGGCCATGGCGTAAGACAACGCCAGGTCACGCGCCTTGCCGCTCTTGTCCTGGTGGATGGCGATCAGGTGCGGTACGCCACCGCCCTGGGTGTAGGTGTTGCGCACGGTGTGACCGGGTGCCTTGGGCGCCACCATCCACACATCCAGGTCAGCGCGCGGCGTAACCTGGTTGTAATGCACGTTGAAACCATGGGCGAACACCAGCGAGGCACCCTGCTTGATGTTGGTCGCCACGTTGTTGGTATAAACCTCACCGATTTGCTCGTCAGGCAGCAAAATCATGACCACGTCAGCGATCTTGACAGCGTCGTTGACTTCCATCACGGTCAGGCCAGCCTTGCCAACCTTGTCCCAGGATGCGCCACCTTTGCGCAAACCCACCACCACCTTGACACCACTGTCGTTGAGGTTTTGCGCGTGCGCATGGCCCTGGCTGCCGTAACCGATGATGGCCACTGTTTTGCCCTTGATCAGGCTCAAATCACAATCTTTATCGTAAAAAACTTTCATCGCTCACTCCGTTGTAAAAAATAAACCAAAACTTTGCGGGACAGATCTTTAGCTCTGTCCCCAACCAATTCAGGCGTGACATATCTTTGGCTCTGTCCACAACTGACTAAACCCTCAAAATCCGCTCGCCCCGGCCAATGCCACTGGAGCCGGTACGCACCGTTTCCAAAATGGCACCGCGTTCGATGGCATTCAAAAACGCATCGTTCTTGATCTGGTCACCTGTCAACTCAATGGTGTAGCTTTTCTCGGTCACATCGATGATGCGGCCCCGAAAAATATCTGCCATGCGTTTCATTTCTTCGCGCTCCTTGCCCACCGCGCGCACCTTGACCATCATGAGCTCACGCTCGGTGTAGGCGCCTTCGGTCAGGTCCACTACCTTGACCACCTCGATCAGGCGGTTCAGGTGCTTGGTGATCTGCTCGATGACTTCGTCAGACCCAGTGGTCTGGATGGTCATGCGCGACAGGCTGGGGTCTTCGGTGGGTGCCACCGTCAACGACTCAATGTTGTAGCCGCGCGCCGAGAACAGACCAACGACGCGGGAAAGAGCACCAGCTTCGTTTTCCAGCAATACTGCAATGATATGTTTCATGTTAGAGGTCCTCCGAACTCAGCAGCATTTCAGTGATGCCCTTGCCAGCTTGCACCATCGGGAACACGTTCTCAGTAGGGTCGGTGCGGAAATCCATGAATACCGTGCGGTCCTTCAACTTGCGTGCCTCGCGCAATGCCGGCTCAACATCCGAAGCTCGCTCAATTAACATACCAACGTGGCCGTAAGACTCAGCCAACTTGACAAAGTTGGGCAACGCATCCATGTAACTGCTGCTATAGCGGCCTTCGTACTCCACCTCCTGCCATTGCCGCACCATGCCCAGGTAGCGGTTGTTGAGAGACACGATCTTGATGGGTGTGTTGTATTGCAGGCAGGTGGACAGTTCCTGGATGCACATCTGCACCGAACCCTCGCCAGTCACACAATAGACCTCGCTGTCGGGTTTAGCCAGCTTGATGCCCATGGCGTAAGGAATGCCCACGCCCATGGTGCCCAGACCGCCGGAGTTGATCCAGCGCCGGGGCTCTTCAAAGCGGTAGTACTGCGCGGCCCACATCTGGTGCTGACCCACATCGGACGTGATGTAAGTGTCGGCGTCCTTGGTCATATTCCAGAGCGTTTCCACCACATATTGCGGCTTGATGATGTCATTCTTGCCGTGGTCGTACTTGAGGCAGTCGCGCTTGCGCCAGCCCTCGATGGTGTCCCACCAGGCGCCCAGCGCATTGGCGTCGGGCTTGGTCGCGCTTTCCTTGATCATGGAGATCATTTCGGACAATACGTCTTTCACGTCGCCCACGATCGGAATGTCGACCCGCACGCGCTTGGAGATGCTCGACGGGTCGATGTCGATGTGGATGATCTTGCGCTCGTTCTGGGCAAAGTGCTTGGGGTTACCAATGACGCGATCATCAAAGCGCGCACCGACCGCCAGCAACACGTCGCAATTTTGCATGGCATTGTTGGCTTCCACTGTGCCATGCATGCCCAACATGCCCAAGAATTTACGATCGCTAGCCGGGTAAGCACCTAACCCCATCAAGGTATTCGTACAGGGGTAGCCCAGCATGTCGACCAACTGGCGCAGCTCATTGGAAGCGTTGCTCAGCAAAACGCCGCCGCCGGTGTAAATGTAAGGCCGCTTGGCCGCAAGCAACAACTGCAAGGCCTTGCGGATCTGCCCGCCGTGGCCCTTGCGCACCGGGTTGTAAGAGCGCATTTCAACCGTCTGCGGATAACCGTGGTAAGGCACCTTCTTGAACGACACGTCTTTTGGAATGTCCACCACCACCGGGCCGGGGCGGCCGCTGCGGGCTATGTGAAACGCCTTTTTCATGGTCAAGGCAAGGTCGCGCGCGTCCTTGACCAAAAAGTTGTGCTTGACCACCGGTCGCGTGATGCCCACGGTGTCGCATTCCTGAAAAGCGTCCATACCGATGGCGTGGGTAGGCACCTGGCCGCTCACGATGACCATCGGGATACTGTCCATGTAAGCAGTGGCGATGCCGGTCACGGCGTTGGTCACGCCAGGGCCGGAAGTGACCAGCGCTACACCCACGTCGCCCGTGGCGCGTGCGTAGCCGTCGGCAGCGTGAACAGCCGCCTGCTCATGGCGCACCAGCACATGCTGGATGGTGTCCTGCTTGAAAAAAGCGTCATAAATGTGCAGCACGGCACCACCTGGGTAACCCCAGACGTACTTGACACCTTCGGCTTGCAGCGCTTTGATCAGGATTTCTGCGCCTCTGAGTTCGTGCTCAGCGTCCGTTGCAGCCGCTTTGGCCTTGGCAGAAGAATGAGGATTTGATGAGTTTGATACCGAAGCAACTTCGGCTTTTGCGATTTCCATGATGAACCTTTGTGAATTTCTCTAACGAAATACCTTGGGTGCTTCTCTGCAAACACTCGTGGTGTCACATCGAAACTTAAGGCCAAAACCATAAGCGCATTGATTTTTGCGCCGGACCTTGACCCGTTTGCGTTAATTTGCAGGAAGCATTATGGCACCTGTCAAAGAGCGCCTGAGCTTAATCGAACGGCAATGCAATAATTCAGCGCCTATTTCAACGGTCTTCAACCCCCATCTAAGTTACATCTGAATGCCCGTAAATACCACAACCCCAAGCCTGCCCCGGCGCATGGCCTGCTGGCTCTACGAAGGCATGCTGTTGTTCGGCGTGGTTTTCATTGCCGGCTACCTCTTCGGCACCCTGAGCCAAACCAAAAATGCCATGGACAACCGCCACGCTCTACAGGCCTTTTTGTTTGTCGTCTTCGGCATTTATTTTGTCTGGCTGTGGTCCAAAGGCCAGACCCTGGCCATGAAAACCTGGCACATCCGGGTGCTTGATCGTGCTGGTCAACCGCTGACGCAGGGCCGCGCCTTGTTGCGCTACCTGTGGAGTTGGCTGTGGGTTTTGCCACCGCTGGTGGCGTCGTGGGGGTTTGAACTCAGGGGCGGCGAAGCCATTGTGATTTTCATCGGATGGGTTACCGTCTGGGCGATCCTGAGCCGTTTCCACCCACGCCAGCAGTTCTGGCATGACGCGCTGGCCGGCACACAACTGGTAGACAGCAGCCCGCCCAAGCCTTGAACGCCACCCTTTTGCAAACCAAAGCTAGATCGCTGACTCGTCGAGTTCCCCAGTGCGAATGCGCACCACGCGCTCGACGGTGGTGATAAAAATCTTGCCATCACCGATCTTGCCGGTATGGGCTGCCTTGACGATGGCATCAACGCAGCGGTCCAAATCATCGGTTTTGACGACCACTTCGATTTTGACCTTGGGTAAAAAATCGACCACGTACTCGGCGCCACGGTACAGCTCGGTGTGACCTTTCTGGCGGCCAAAGCCCTTGACCTCGGTGACCGTCAGGCCGGTCACGCCGCACTCGGCCAGCGCTTCGCGGACTTCTTCCAGTTTGAAGGGTTTGACGACAGCGGTGATTTGTTTCATGGTGTACCTCAATGATGAGAAAGGCGGGCTGCTGGACAGGCAAATGGCGTGAAGCGCTACATTAAGCCCGAAACCGATTGGTTATAGGATAACGCCAATCCTTGCCGAAGCTGCGGTGCGTCACGCGAATCCCCACTGGCGACTGGCGCCGCTTGTATTCGTTGATCTTGATCAGGCGCGTGACCCGCTCGACATCCGCAGCGGCAAAACCGTCGGCAAGGAGCTGCTCAATGCTCTCGTCGTCTTCCATGTAACGCTGCAGAATCGCGTCAAGCACCTCGTAAGGCGGCAAGCTGTCCTGGTCGGTCTGGTCGGGGCGCAATTCGGCGCTCGGTGGCCGCGTGATGATGCGCTCGGGAATCGGCGCCTGCCCGGTGCCGTACGGGTCATGCGCGTTGCGCCAGCGCGCCAGGCGAAATACCGTGGTTTTGGCCAAGTCCTTGATCACGGCAAAGCCGCCCGCCATGTCGCCATAAAGGGTGCAATAGCCGGTGGCCAGCTCGGACTTGTTGCCGGTGGTGAGCACAATGCTGCCAAATTTGTTGCTCAATGCCATCAGCAGGGTGCCCCGAATGCGCGCCTGGATGTTTTCCTCGGTGGCGTCCTCGGCCAGCCCCTTGAATTCCTGGGCGAGCGTCGCCTTGAAGGCCTCGAATTCGGGCACGATCGTCAACTCGTCGTAACGCACGCCCAGACGCGCCGCCATGTCGCGTGCGTCAATCCAGCTGATGTCTGCGGTGTAGGGCGACGGCATCATTACGGCGCGCACTCGCTCCCGGCCCAGCGCATCGACGGCGATCGCCAGCACCAGGGCCGAGTCAATGCCGCCCGACAAACCCAGCAGCACGCCGGGAAAACCGTTCTTGTCGATGTAGTCCCGCACCCCCAGCACCAGGGCGTCCCACAAGTCGGCATCTGGCGTGCGCTGCGGGGCCATCGTGGACGACATTTGCAACTCGCCCGACGTCCGAGTAACGTCAACTAGCAAGCTGTCTTCAATGAAACTCGGCGCCCGCCCTGCCAACGAACCATCGGCATTGAGCGCGAATGAACGCCCCTCAAACACCACCTCGTCCTGCCCACCCACCAGGTGCGCATACACCAGCGGCAGACCGCAGGCCGCCACGCGCTGGCGCATCATCTGTTCACGCTCATCACCCTTGCCAATATGGAAAGGCGACGCATTGATCACCACCAGCAGTTCTGCGCCAGATTGCTTTGTTTCGCGCGCGGGCGTATCAAACCAGGCGTCTTCGCATATCAGCAAACCCACCTTGACCCGCTCGCCCGGCCCACCTGCCTCGAACACGCACACTGCCTTACCCGGCGTGAAATAGCGCCGCTCGTCAAACACTTGGTAATTGGGCAACTCGCGCTTGGCGTAGGTGGCCAGCACCCTGCCCTCGCACAGCACGCTGGCGGCGTTGAAGCGGCTTTGCACCGCCACCGAGCGCGTGCGCTGGTCGCCACCTGTGGGGTGGCCCACCACGACGCAAAGGTCTTTCAAATCAGCAAGCGCAGCCGCCACTGCTTTCACGGCATCATCACAGGCGCTGGTGAAAGCGTGGCGCAAAAACAGGTCTTCGGCCGCATAACCGCAAATAGACAATTCGGGCGTCAGCACCAGGCGCGCGCCCTGCTGGTAAGCGCTTTGGGCGGCAATCACGATTTTTTTAGCGTTGCCGGTCAAATCGCCCACCACTAAATTGAGTTGGGCCACGCAAATTTTGAGAGTCATGAAAAGTACAAGGAAATGATCGAAAACAAAACGACGGACACTGCAAACGATTATGTCATTCGGGTACTGGCTTCACCTGCTGAAGTGAATGCCAGCGCCTGGGACGCCTTGCTGTTCGAACAACGCCAAGCCACCCCGTTCATGCGCCACGCCTATTTGAATGCCTTGCATGCCAGCGGCTGTGCCACGCCAGAGACCGGATGGACGCCGAAGTTTTTCCTGATCGAGCGTCAGGGTGAGTTGCGTGCTGCCGCTGTGCTGTACCTCAAGACCCACTCGCACGGCGAGTACGTGTTTGACTGGACCTGGGCCAATGCGTATGCCCAGCACGGCCTGCGCTATTACCCCAAAGCCGTGTGCGCCGTGCCGTTTACCCCGGTGCCGGGCAGCCGTCTGCTGACGCGCAGCCATGCCGAGCGCGAGCAACTCGCCGCCGTGCTGTTGGACTGGTGCCAGCGCCAACAGCTCTCGGGTTTGCACAGTCTGTTTGCCGCTGATGAAGACCTCGCCGCCTTCGAAGCTTCCGGCTTGCTATTGCGCCACACCGTGCAATTTCACTGGCACAACATCACGCCTGGGTACGCCAGTTTTGAGGCGTTTTTAAGCCAACTGACACCTGACAAACGCAAAAAAATCCGCCAGGAGCGGCGCAAGGTAGCCGATGAGGGGGTGAGTTTTCGGGCACTTGAGGGCCGCCAGATCAGCCCGGCAGACTGGGACTTTTTCTACCAATGTTACGAGCGCACCTACCTGGAGCACGGCAACGCACCCTACCTGAACCGCGATTTCTTCAGCCGTATGGCCAGCACCATGCCCGAAGACTGGTTGCTCTTTGTGGCCGAGCGCGACGGCCATGCCATTGCTGCGAGCTTGATCGCCCTCAACGCAAGCTGTGTGGCCGCTGCCGGTCAGGCAGGCGCGCAAGCGGTTGACCGTGTCGCCTATGGCCGCTATTGGGGCGCGCTGGAACGGGTGGATTGTCTGCACTTTGAAGCCTGCTACTACCAGCCGCTCGAATGGTGCATTGCCAGCGGCTACCAGCGCTTTGAAGGTGGTGCCCAGGGCGAACACAAGCTGGCGCGTGCCTTGCTACCGGTGACCACCCCCAGTGCGCACTGGCTGGCGCAGCCCCAATTCATGGCTGCGGTTGACCGCTTTTTAAGCGCCGAGCGCGAAGGCATCCAGGACTACGTGACAAACCTGGAGCAGCACAGCCCGCTGAAATCAGTGAAATCAGATATCAGGCCTGAACCGTGCGCTGGGTTTGCACACCCAGTCCCTGCACGCCCAAGCTGATGGTTTGCCCCGCACGCAAAAAAACCGGTGGTTTTCTGCCCATGCCAACACCGGGCGGTGTGCCGGTCGTGATCACGTCACCAGGCTGCAGACTCATGAATTGGCTCAGGTAACTGACCAGAAACGGCACCCGGTACACCATGGTGGCGGTGTTGCCGTTCTGCATGCGCTGGCCGTCCACATCGAGCCAAAGCGCCAACTGGTTCGGGTCGGGCACCTCGTCAGCAGTCACCAGCCACGGCCCCAGCGGGCCAAAGCTGTCAAAACCCTTGCCCTTGTCCCAGGTGCCACTGCGGTTGAGCTGGTAGTCACGCTCCGACACATCGTTCATCACGGCATAACCCGCCACATGTGCCATGGCATCTGGTTCTTCAATATAGAGGCCGCCCTGGCCGATGACCACGGCCAACTCCACTTCCCAGTCGGTCTTGACCGAGCCGCGCGGGATTTGCACTGCGTCATCTGGCCCGCACAGCGCGCTGGTCCATTTGTTGAAGATCACTGGTTCGGGCGGCACCGGCAGTCCGGATTCAGCGGCATGGTCGGCATAGTTCAAGCCGATGCCGATGCATTTGCCCACTTGCCCAACGCAAGCGCCCAAGCGCAGATCTTGTTGCGGCAATCCAGGCACCAAGGGCAAGTCTTGCAACTTGAGTTGACGCAATTGGGCCAAGCCAGTGGGCAGCAGCGTGGCGCCGGCAATGTCAGCGACCACGCCGCTCAAGTCCCTCACCCGGCCCTGGCCATCCAACACACCTGGCTTTTCTTGACCCAACGGCCCATACCGCAACAGCTTCATGGCCAGCTTATTTTTCGGCAGCGTTGTAATTGGCTATGCCTTCCATGATTTCCTGCCTGGCCGCCTCGGGGCCTTCCCAGCCCAAAATCTTGACCCACTTGTTGGCTTCAAGGTCTTTGTAATGCTCAAAGAAATGGGCAATGGTTTTCAGGCGCAGCGGGTTCAGGTCTTCCGGTTTTTGCCACTTGGTATAAATCGACAAAATTTTGTCGATCGGCAACGCCAGCACCTTGCCATCCATGCCGGCCTCGTCTTCCATTTTCAAGATACCAATGGCGCGGCAGGTGACGACCACCCCGGGAATCAGCGGCACGGGGGTGATCACCAGCACATCCACCGGGTCACCGTCACCGCTGAGGGTCCTGGGCACATAGCCGTAATTGGTGGGGTAATGCATGGACGTGCTCATGAAGCGGTCCACAAAAATGGCGTGGGTGTCATGGTCCACTTCGTACTTCACCGGGTCAGCGTTCATCGGGATTTCGATGATCACATTGAACTCTTCAGGTGCTTTTGGGCCGGGGGTGACGTTATCTAGAGACATTGCTATCGCCTTATATAAAAGTTGTGGATTTGAGATAGATCAGGAACACTCGGGATTAACCCTGATTTTACTTACTTACCACTTGCGCGCGATAGAAAGTGGCCGTTTTGGCGTTACAGTCCGCCCGTTGGCCAATCACTCTTGTCGTACATCAAGATAGACGCGGTGAGGAAGCAACGCAGCGGTGATGCCGACATGCGTTGCATTACCACCTCGCGAAACAACAGACAGGAGATATTTCATGACAGGCAACTCAGCGCTGATCTTGGCGCTTATCTGCGGCTTCATCGCCGTTGGCTACGGCTTTTGGGCCCGAAGCTGGATTCTTTCCCAGGACGCGGGCAACGCCCGAATGCAAGAAATTGCAGCCGCCATTCAAACCGGTGCCGCCGCCTATCTGGCGCGACAGTACAAAACCATCGCCGTCGTCGGCGTGGTGCTGGCCGTTCTGATTGCGGTGTTTCTGGACGGCATCAGCGCCGTGGGCTTCATCATCGGTGCGGTGCTTTCGGGCGCTTGCGGCTTCATCGGCATGAACGTGTCAGTGCGCGCCAATGTGCGCACGGCCCAAGCGGCCACCAAAGGCATTGGCCCGGCGCTGGATGTTGCCTTTCGCGGCGGCGCCATCACCGGCATGCTGGTGGTTGGCCTGGGCCTGCTGGGCGTGACCGGGTTCTTCTGGTTCCTGGTCGGCAACGGCAACCTGACGCCTGACAAGAATCTGGCGGAAATGCTCAACCCGCTGATCGGCTTTGCCTTCGGCTCCTCACTGATTTCCATCTTTGCCCGTTTGGGCGGTGGTATTTTCACCAAGGGCGCTGACGTCGGCGCCGACCTGGTGGGCAAGGTCGAGGCCGGCATCCCGGAAGATGACCCGCGCAACCCGGCCGTGATTGCCGACAACGTGGGCGACAACGTGGGCGACTGCGCCGGCATGGCCGCCGACTTGTTTGAAACCTACGCCGTCACGCTGATTGCCACCATGGTGCTGGGCGCACTGCTGCTGACCAGCTCGGGCATGAATGCAGTGGTTTATCCGCTGGCGCTCGGTGCCGTGTCGATTGTGGCATCCATCATCGGCTGCTTCTTTGTCAAGGCCTCGCCTGGCATGAAGAACGTGATGCCAGCGCTGTACAAAGGCTTGGCAGTGGCTGGCGTTTTGTCGCTGATCGCTTTCTTCTTCGTCACAAAATGGTTGATGCCGGACGATGCCATCATGGCCAGCGGCACCCAGATGCGCTTGTTTGGCGCCTGCGCTGTCGGCCTGGTTCTGACCGCCGCATTGGTGGTGATCACCGAGTACTACACCGGCACGCAATACCAGCCGGTCAAGCACATCGCTGAAGCCTCCACCACCGGCCACGGCACCAACATCATTGCTGGCCTGGGTGTGTCGATGCGCTCTACAGCCTGGCCCGTGCTGTTTGTCTGCGTGGCCATCTACACCGCTTACGCGCTGGCCGGCCTGTACGGCATTGCCATTGCCGCCACCGCCATGCTCAGCATGGCCGGTATCGTGGTGGCGCTTGACGCCTACGGCCCCATCACCGATAACGCCGGTGGTATTGCTGAAATGAGCGAGATGCCCAAAAGCGTGCGCGACATCACCGACCCGCTGGACGCGGTGGGTAACACCACCAAAGCAGTGACCAAAGGCTACGCCATTGGTTCTGCCGGTCTGGCAGCACTCGTGCTGTTTGCCGACTACACCCACAAGCTCGACGTATACGGCACGCACATCACCTTCGACTTGAGCAACCCGATGGTCATCATCGGCCTCTTTATCGGTGGCCTGATTCCCTACCTGTTTGGTGCCATGGCCATGGAAGCCGTGGGCCGCGCCGCCGGTGCCGTGGTGGTCGAAGTGCGCCGCCAGTTCCGCGACATCAAGGGCATCATGGAAGGCACTGCCAAGCCAGAGTACGACACCGCGGTTGACATGCTGACCACCGCTGCCATCAAGGAAATGATGATTCCGAGCCTGCTGCCGGTGGTGGTGCCAATTCTGGTCGGTCTGATCCTCGGGCCCGCTGCCTTGGGTGGCCTGCTGATGGGCACGATCGTGACCGGTCTGTTTGTGGCCATCTCGATGTGCACTGGCGGCGGCGCCTGGGACAATGCCAAAAAGTACATTGAAGACGGCAACTTTGGCGGCAAAGGCTCGGAAGCGCACAAAGCCGCTGTGACCGGCGACACCGTGGGCGACCCCTACAAAGACACCGCCGGCCCGGCCATCAACCCGCTGATCAAGATTATCAACATCGTGGCTTTGCTGATCGTGCCGGTGATGATGAAAATCCACGGCGGCTAGGCTGCTTCAACCTTTATCAAAACCCGCTTCGGCGGGTTTTTTCTTTGGGCCGATCATGACTGCTGATCATCACAAACCCTCAGGTTGCGGCGCGATCCAGGCTGCGGTGGCAACCAAATTTCATGACGATGCGCATTCAGAGCGCATTGCCGAGCGACAGGTCCAGCCGCTGGGCGCGATGTACAGCCTGCGCACCGGCGAGGTGCAGTTTCTGGAGGATGAGCGCCCTTAGGGCTTGTTCATGAACAAGCCCTAAGCACAGCACCGACAGCCTGCGCAGTCAAAACGGAATTTTTCATGACCAACCTCCGCAAAAAAGAAAAAAGAGAACACCACTTTTGCACCAGAAACCTTTGGCATCAACGCTGCGTGCTCGCCCGCAGCCAGGCCACCAAGCCATCTGCCAGGCAGCGCAGCCGCACCCAGCATTGCCACTGTCTGCAAGAATATCCGCTGTGGCTGACCGACCTGCCACACGTGCCAAAATCCGGTCAGTGTCAGCGCAACATACCTGCGCTGATATTCACCAAAATTGATCGCCTCATGACTGAAACCCACACGCACCGCGTGATCCCGCTGCAAGACCTGCGCCCAGCTTCGCTGCCTCTTCCGCTGGCCACCCTTGACGCCAAGGCGCGCATCCAGCCCAACGGCCTGCTTGCCGACACCCGTGGCCGCGCGCTGCGCGACCTGCGCATCAGCGTCACCGACCGTTGCAACTTCCGCTGCAACTACTGCATGCCCAAGGAAATTTTTGACAAGGACTACGCCTACCTGCCGCACACCGCCCTGCTGTCGTTTGAGGAAATCACCCGGTTGGCGCACCAGTTCATCGCCCATGGCGTGCAAAAAATACGCCTGACAGGCGGCGAGCCGCTGCTGCGCAAAAACCTGGAACAGCTCATCGCGCAGCTCGCCGCCCTGCGCACGCTGGACGGCACACCGCTGGACATCACCCTCACCACCAACGGCAGCCTGTTGGCGCGCAAGGCCGCCGCCCTCAAGGCCGCCGGGCTGCAACGTGTCACCGTCAGCCTCGACGGGCTGGATGACGCGGTGTTTCGCGCCATGAACGACGTGGACTTTCCGGTGGCCGACGTGCTGGCAGGCATCGAGGCCGCGCGCGCGGCTGGCCTGGGGCCGATCAAGATCAACATGGTGGTCAAGCGCGGCACCAACGAGCAGGAGATTTTGCCCATGGCGCGCCATTTCCGGGGCAGCGGCATGGTACTGCGCTTCATTGAATACATGGACGTGGGCGCCACCAATGGCTGGCGCATGAACGAGGTCATGCCATCCAGCGATGTGGTCAGGCTGATTCAGTCCGAACTGCCGCTGGTGCCACTGGAAGCAACGCAACCCGGTGAAACCGCGCAGCGCTGGGGCTATGCCGATGCCCAAGGCCGCCATGACCCCGGGCTGGGCGAGATCGGCGTCATCAGCAGCGTCACGCAAGCCTTTTGCCACAGTTGCAACCGGGCGCGCCTGTCCACCGAAGGGCAACTGTATTTGTGCCTGTTTGCCGCAAAAGGCTACGACTTGCGCAGCCTGCTGCGTGGCGGCGCGTCTGATGCTGATCTGGCCAATGCAATTGGTCATATCTGGCAAGGGCGGGCAGACAACTATTCTGAATCACGCAGCCAACTCGGCCCGGACACCGGCGCGCCGGTGAAACGGGTGGAAATGAGCTACATCGGAGGCTGACGTATGGCCCCCACGCTTGCTGGAGAACAACCATGATTCATTCAACTGACATTACCGCGCTGATCCTGGCGGGCGGGCGCGGCTCACGCATGGGCGGGGTTGACAAGGGTCTGCAGAATTTCATGGGGCTGCCGCTGGCGCTGCACACCCTGACGCGCCTGCAAATCAGCGGCGGCGTGGGCGAGATCATGATCAACGCCAACCGCAACCTGGCCGCTTACGAGTCTTTTGGCGTGCCGGTCTGGCCCGATGTGCTGGTCGACTACGCCGGGCCCCTGGCGGGTTTTTTGACCGGACTGGAGCGCTGTGAAACGCCTTACCTGCTGACCGTGCCGTGCGACACCCCGCTGCTGCCGCTGGACCTGGCACAGCGGCTGGCAGCGGCGCTCGAAGCCGAAGACGCCGATATCGCCATGGCCGCAGCCCCTGAAGCCGGCAAGGACGGCCGCATGCAGGTGCGCACCCAGCCAGTGTTTTGCCTGCTGCGCACCGAGCTACTGGAAAGCCTGGTGCGCTTTACCCAGGATGGCGGCCGCAAGATCGACGCCTGGACGGCCTTGCACCCCACCGCCGTGGTGGCGTTTGATGCGCCCGGCGACGACCCGCAGGCCTTTTTCAACGCCAACACGCTGGCCGAATTGCAACAACTGGAGAGCCGCGCGACATGAAAACGTTGAACCAGATTGCCAGTGAACTCGCGGGCTACGACCCGCAGGCGCTGAGCGCCGACATGGTCAACACTTTCCTGACAAAGCTGGTTGAGCCGGTCGTCGACGTCGAAGAATCAAACATTTTTGACGCGCTAAATCGCGTGCTGGCGGCAGACATCATCAGCCCCATCAGCGTGCCGCCGCACGACAACTCGGCCATGGACGGCTATGCCTTTGACGGCGCGCAGCTCGCAGCCGACGCACCACTCAGCCTGAAGGTCATTGGCACCGCGCTGGCGGGCAAAGCCTGGAGCGGCACGGTTCAGCGTGGCGAGTGTCTCAAGATCATGACCGGTGCCATCATGCCCGCCGGGCTCGACACCGTGGTGCCGCAAGAATTCACCACGCTCGAGGGCGACCAGATCGTGATTCCAGCCAAGGTGCTGCAAGCGGGCGACAACCGACGCCAGCTTGGTGAAGACCTGATGCAGGGCCAGCCGGCGCTGACAAAAGGTGAGCTGCTTACCCCCGCCGCGCTGGGTCTGCTCGCCAGCCTGGGCATCAGCACGGTGCCAGTGCTGCGCCGCCTCAAGGTCGCCTACTTTTCCACCGGCGACGAAATCCTGAGCCTGGGCGAGCCGCCGCGCGAGGGCGCTGTGTACGACAGCAACCGCTACACCGTGTTTGGCCTACTGACCCGGCTGGGCTGCGAGGTGATCGACATGGGGGTGGTGCGTGACCAGCCCGAGGCGCTGGAGGCCGCGTTTGTGCAGGCCGCCTTGCAGGCTGACGCCATCATCACCAGCGGCGGCGTCAGTGTGGGCGAAGCCGACTACACCAAGGCCATGATGAAGCAACTCGGTGATGTGGCCTTCTGGCGCATCGCCATGCGCCCGGGGCGGCCCATGGCCGTGGGCCACATCATCCGCGAAAAACTGGTGGCCAGTGCCTACGCCAAAAGCGCATCAAACACTGGCGAAAATCAAAGACGCGCTGGCAACGCCGTTCTGTTTGGCCTGCCTGGCAACCCGGTGGCGGTCATGGTCACCTTTTTGGCCTTTGTGCGCCCTGCCCTGATGCGCATGATGGGCGCAAGCGCGGGCACGCCGCCGCTGCTCAAGGCCAAAAGTACCGAGCCCATCCGTAAAAAGCCAGGCCGCACCGAATACCAGCGCGGCATCGTCAGCACCGCGCCCGACGGCACGCTGAACGTAGCAATCACCGGCAACCAGGGTTCGGGCGTGCTCAGTTCCATGGTGCGCGCCAACGGCCTGATCGTGCTGCACCACGCGCAGGGCGACATCAGCGTGGGTGACGAGGTCAGTGTGATGATGTTTGATGGGGTGATTTAGCCTCCAGCCACGTTCGGTGCCACATGAAGTGCGGATTCTTTTCAGACAACCCCGTCGATCACTCGAATAACAGTTAAGCTGGATTAAATGCACCCATGGTGTCAAGGATCCAACATGTCAGTCCTTCAGAACCCGCAGGAGCTGCAGCCTAAGTCAGAAAGCAAGCTGCTTTTTCGCCAACTGTTTGAAAAAAACACCTCGGTGATGCTGCTGATTGAGCCGACCTCAGGCAACATTCTTGAAGCCAACCTGGCTGCAACGCGCTTTTACGGCTACCCGCAAGCCGGTTTGACTGGCATGTCGATCCAGGACATCAACACCTTTTCGCCGCAGCAAATTGCCAGTGAGATGCAAAAGGCGCTGCATGAAGAGCGCAATTTTTTTCTGTTTCAACACCGTCTGGCCAGCGGTGACATCCGCGAGGTCGAGGTGTATGCCACGCCCATCACCATCGGCGAGCAGTGCGTTCTGCTGTCCATCGTGCACGACATCACGGTGCGGACGCACCTTAGCCGTGAACTTAACCGGGTGATGCGAGAGCAAGAGGCCATTCTCAACAGCAACATCACTGGCATTGTCAAAGTCCGCGATCGCACCATCGTTTGGACCAATGCCACCTTTGCCGACATGCTGGGCTACGCCCCCCAAGCGCTGATCGGGCAATCGACCCTCATCCTTTATCCCAGCGAAACCGCCAGCCAGGCCTTGGCCCAGGCCGCCTATCCTGTCATGCAAAGCGGCAAAACCTTTCGCACAGAGGTCCGACTGCAGCGCCAGGACGGAGCACCCCTGTGGGTCAAATTGAACGGGGCCTTGCTGGAAGCGCACAGCGGGGAATCGATCTGGGCGTTCGCCGACATCAGCCTGCGCAAGAAGACAGAACTCGCGCTGGAACAAGCCGAGCGGGTGATGCGCGCCAGTGAACAACAAATGGTGATCGCACAGCGCATCAGTGGCACTGGTTCCTGGTCGCACCAACTCGACAGTGACACCATCTGGTGCTCAGCCGGGGGGGCGAGTTTGCTTGGTTTTGCCCCGGTTGCCGGTGATTTGCCGCTCAAAGAGATTGACGCCTGCATCCCGGAGCAACAACGGCTGCGCCAAGCCCTGCTCGATCTGACCTGCGAGGGGTCTGGCTTTGACCTTGAATTTGAGATCAGGCCCGCAGACGGTTCGGCGGCCAAAGTCATTCGTTCTGTGGCGCGGCTCGAACCTGGCGTGCAAGGCCAACCGCTGATAGTGCAGGGTTTTGTGCAAGACATTACCCAGTTGCATGAGTTGGGCGAACAAATCCGGCAACTGGCATTTTTTGACCCGCTGACCAACCTGCCCAACCGGCGCTTGTTCCTGGACCGATTGAGTCAAACCATTGCAGCGGATCAGCGCACGCATAGGTACAGCGCCTTGATGTACCTGGACTTGGACAATTTCAAACCGATCAATGACAACCATGGTCATGAAGCGGGTGACCTGCTGTTGGCCGAAGTGGCGCGTCGGCTCAACCAGTGCGTCCGGGGGACTGACACCGTGGCGCGTTTGGGCGGCGACGAATTCGTGGTGCTGATGGGTGGCCTCGACAACGATGAGCTTGAATCCACCCGGCAAGCTCGCGTGGTCGCTGAAAAAATCAGGTTGTCGCTGGCGCAGGTTTACCTGCTCAATACCGCGCAGCAACACAGCGGCACCTCGCTGATTGAGCACCACTGCAGCGCCAGCCTGGGTGTGGTGGTGTTCGGCCGCCACAGCCAAAACGCCAACACCATCCTCCAGTGGGCCGACTCGGCCATGTACCAGGCCAAGGACGCGGGTCGCAATCAGGTTCACTTTTACGATCACGCACTGACCTCAAACGCGCTCGTGAAGTGACCATCTGCAACATTTGAGCCACGAATCCAGATGTATGGAGATGTAAACCGCGATCATGACAGGCATCAACGGGCCTTAAACTCCCGCCCATGACACCAGGCCTCCAGCGCGCAAGCACCTTCATCATCCAGCAGTTTCAGCGCGCCAAGGCGGCCATCAGGCGACACCCTTTAAAAGCCGCTTTGCTGCTGCCCACCCTGCTGCTGCTTTACGTGCTGCTGCTGATTCCGTTCACGCCCGGCATCGGCGACCTGCGCAAGGCCAAATCTGAAACGCCAACAAGGCTGCTGGCGCTCGACGGCACCGTGCTGGCCGAGTACAAGCGCATCAACCGGGAATGGGTTGCGCTCGACAAGATAGCGCCCCATGTGGTGAACGCCCTGATCGCCACCGAGGACCGCCGCTTTTTTCAGCACCACGGCATTGACTTGCGCCGCATCGCCGGGGCCGTGCTCAGCACCCTGGGCGGCGATTTGCAGGGCGGCTCCACCATCACCCAGCAGCTCGCGCGCAACCTTTATCCCGAAGAAATCGGCCGCGCAGCCACCCTCACGCGCAAGATCAAGGAAGCCATCACCGCGCTCAAGATCGAGTCGGTGTATTCCAAGAGCGAGATTCTGGAAACCTACCTCAACACCGTGCCGTTTCTGTATAACGCCTTTGGCATCGAAGTGGCGGCGCGCACCTATTTCGACACCTCCGCTGGCCAGCTCGACGTGCTGCAAAGCGCCACGCTGATCGGCATGCTCAAGGGCACCAGTTACTACAACCCGGTGCAAAACCCCGAGCGCTCGCTACAGCGGCGCAACCTGGTGCTGGCGCAAATGGCGAAAGACGGCACGCTCGACCCGACCCGGCTGGAGGCATTGTCCAAACGCCCGCTCAAGCTCAATTTTGAGCGGCAGACAACGTCGTTCGGGCTGGCGCCGCACGTGGCCCAGCACCTGCGCCAATGGCTCATCGACTGGGCCGACCAACGCGACTACGACCTTGAATCTGACGGCCTGCGCGTGTACCTCACGCTTGACGCCGATCTGCAAAAAGTGGCCAACCAGGCGGTCACCCGGCAACTGAGACAATTGCAAAAACTCGCCGATGCGCGTCGCAAAGCCGGGCAGCCAGCCGCCGTGCTGCAAGCCGGCTTTCTGGCGCTGGACCCGCGCAACGGCGCCGTGCGCGCCTGGGTCGGCAGCCGCGACTTTGCCCAGGAGCAGTTCGACCATGTGAGCCAGGCGCGGCGCCAGCCCGGCTCCACCTTCAAACCCTTTGTCTATGGTGCGGCCTTCATACAGGGCTTTAAGCCAAGCGACACCTTCATCGACCAGCCGGTGGCCATCGCAATACCCGGCAGCCCGGTCTGGACACCCAGCGATGCCACACCGCCGAGCTACCTGCCCACCAGCCTAAGCGACGGGCTGGCGTATTCCAAAAACACCATCACCGCGCAATTGATGCAAAAGGTGGGGCCAGCACGCGTGGCACAACTGGCGCAGGCCATGGGCGTGCGCCAAAGCAAGCTCGACCTGGTACCTTCGCTCGCGCTGGGCACCAGCCCGGTCACGCTGGTCGAGATGGTGGCGGCCTACGGCACCATTGCCAATGGTGGTGACTACCGCTCGCCCTTTTTGCTGCTGCGCGTGGAAGACCGCAATGGCAAACTGCTGGAGCAGTTTGAACCCGTCACCGAGCCAGGTCCGGCCATGCCGCGCGCGCAAGCCTTAACGCTGGTCAACGTGATGCGCGGCGTGATCGACGATGGCACCGGCGCGGCCATCCGTACCCGCTATGGCATCCAGGCCGACGTGGCCGGCAAAACCGGCACCACGCAGGACAACACCGACGGCTGGTTCATCATGATGAACCGCCAGCTGGTGGCGGGTGCCCGGGTCGGCTTTAACGACAACAGCGCCACCATGGGCGCTTGGGGCCAGGGCGCGCGCAGTGCGCTGCCGATGGTGGGCGAGGTGTTCCAGCAGGCATTTCGCAAGCGCTGGCTTGACCCCGATGCCGAATTCGACATCCCGCGGCCGCGGCCGCGCCCGCCGCCGCCACCACCCGCGCCCGAGCCGCAGCCATCCGCTGCCCCTTTGAGAAACATCGTCAACGATGTACTGGACAGAATCATGCAGCAGCTTCAGCAACTACAGCACTGACGCTGCGCGAGGCACCCCGAACCGGACGCTATGCGCTTTAATTGACCTAAACTCGCGCTCTAAAGCGTCTCTATTTTCAACAAATCAAGAACGGTTGACGCCCGGCGACGGTCTAGGGGTACCCAAGTAAATGAACATGCTGACGCAAGGCTGGCTGATCGCCGCGTTACTGGTGCTTGTCATCGGACAAACTGTTCTGAACAGCCGTCGCCTGCGCGCGCTGCAACGCAAACTTGGCGAACAAACCAGCCAGGTTGACACGCTTAACCAGCGACTGAAGGCCACGCTTGACGCACTGCCCGACCTGATGTTCGAAATGGATTTGAATGGCCGCTACCTTGATTTCCACTCACCACGCACGGAACTGCTGGCAGCAACGCCGGCAGATTTCCTTGGCAAGACATTAGCCGAGGTAATGCCAGCCGAAGTGGCCAGCATTTGCTTGAGCGCGCTGCAGGAAGCCCAGCAAAACGGCCACTCACAGGGCAAACAATTCGAACTGAAGCTGCCTGATGGCCCGCATTGGTTTGAACTCTCGGTGGCGCGCAAGGCGTCGAACGCGGGCAGCGCGCCCACCTTCATCGTGCTGTCGCGCGAAATCACTGAACGCAAGCAGGCCAAACAAAAGGCCGAGCGTCTGTCCAGGTTGTATGCCGCATTGAGCCAATGCAACCAGGCCATTGTGCGGTGCAACAGTGAAGACGAGCTGTTTCCGATGCTGTGTCGCGACGCGGTCAACTTTGGCGGCATGAAGATGGCATGGATCGGCGTGCTCGACCCGGCTGATCAGCTGATCAAACCCGTGGCCTCCTATGGTCCTGGCACTGATTACCTGGCGCGCATCACGCTGTCTGCCGATCCCGCTGTGCCGGAAGGTCAGGGCCCGTCAGGCATCGCGCTGCGCGAAGACAAGCCGTTCTGGTGCCAGGATTTTCAGAATGATCCGGCCACCCGGCGCTGGCGCCAGCAAGGTGCGCAATTTGGCTGGGGTTCTTCGGCGGCCGTTCCCTTGCATCGCAAGGGCCAAACCATAGGTCTGCTGACGGTTTACGCCAGCGTCAAAAATGCCTTCGACGATGCCGCGCAGCAGTTGATGCAGGAAATGGCGATGGACATCAGTTTTGCGCTTGACCGCTTTGTCGATGAAGCGCAGCGTATCGTCACGATCGACGCCCTGCGCGACAGCGAAGAGCGTTACCGCAAGGCGTTCAAAACCAGCCCGGACGCTATCAACATCACCCGAATGGCTGATGGGCTTTACCTTGACGTCAATCGGGGTTTCGAGCGCCTGACCGGCTGGACGGCAGACGAAGTGGTGGGCAAGACCTCGACCGCGATCAACATCTGGCATGACCCTGCCGACCGCATG
>PFUD01000012.1 GCA_002789915.1 Comamonadaceae bacterium CG_4_9_14_3_um_filter_60_33
CCCAGGGCGCCGAGCTGGCGTTCAGCTACGTAGGTGAGCGTTTCAAGGAGCGCATCGTCGAATTTGCTGCCGACTTCAATTCGACGCTGATTTTTGACTGCGACGTGGGTTCAGACGAGCAAATCGACAACCTGTTCAAGGATTTGTCCAAAACCTGGCCCACCTTTGACGGCTTTGTGCACAGCATCGGCTTTGCTCCGCGCGAGGCCATTGCAGGCAATTTTCTGGATGGTCTGACGCGGGAGAACTTCCGCATTGCCCACGACATCAGCGCCTACAGTTTTCCGGCCATGGCCAAGGCCGCCCTGCCCTACCTCAACCCGACGTCGTCGCTGCTGACGCTGACCTACCTGGGTGGCGTGCGCGTGGTGCCAAGCTACAACACCATGGGCCTGGCCAAAGCATCACTTGAGTCGTCGGTGCGCTACCTGGCTGACGCCGTGGGCGGTAGAGGGATTCGCGTGAATGGCATCAGCGCCGGCGCCATCAAGACGCTGGCGGCCAGCGGCATCAAGGATTTCAGCAAGTTGCTGGGCATCTCGGCGGCAGCCTCGCCGCTCAAGCGCAATGTGACGATCGACGAAGTGGGCAACGTGGCCGCGTTTTTGCTCAGCGACCTGGCCTCAGGCATGACTGGCCAGATCACGTATGTAGATGCGGGCGTCAGCCAGACCGCCGTAGCGGTGTTGGAGGCCTGAAATCATCGAACGGCCCGGGCGGTTGGTCCGGAAATTGAATCGGCAGGCGCGTTAGCCTTTTTTAATGGCCAGCCAGGCGGGACTCGAACCCACTACCCCGAACTTAGAAGGTTCGTGCTCTATCCGGATGAGCTACTGGCTGATGGTGAATGGCAAATATTCAAGAGGCAGGCCGGAACGTGTAGCGCCAGCGATTGGCGCTAGCGCTTTATCCGAGTGCTGCATGAACGGCCGTCATGATAACGCGACTTGGGCGCTCCGCCTCAGCGCCTCAGCGCTGAAGCTCAGGCGCGAACGGCACGCAATCTCAAGGAAAACTCCTGCAGCGCAGCAATGCCGCTGGCCTCGGCGCGCAGGCACCAGGCCTGCAAGTCGGCCGCCAATTGCTCGCGGGTATGTGAACGGTTCAGCCACAGTTGGCGCAGTTCTTCGCGCATCAACACCATTTTGTCGAGCGCGGGTGAGGCGGCGCGCAACATGGCCAACTGTGCTGCCACGGCAGTAGGTACCTTGTCGGTGTCGCGGTGCAGCCAGTTTTTTGCCGCCTTGAGCATGGAAGCATCCGAACGGCGGGCTTTCAGGGCGCTCAACTCATCATCAAAAGCCTGGCGCATGCCGCGGGCGTAGCCGGCCATTAATTCATAGCGGTTTTGAATCAAGGCTTCCAGCGTTTGCTCGTCGGCCACCGGGCGCACGGCGCCCAGCGCCAGCCGCGGTGGTGTTTTTTTGACCCGGGCCAGGCCCACGCGCTGTAGCAGGCTGATGTACATCCAACCGATATCGAATTCATAGGGCTTCACCGACAACTTGGCCGAGGTGGGATAGGTGTGGTGGTTGTTATGCAACTCTTCGCCGGCAATCAAAATACCCCAGGGCGAAATGTTGGTGCTGGCATCAGGCGCCTCAAAATTGCGGTAACCCCAGTAATGCGCCGCGCCATTGACGATACCGGCCGCCATCACCGGCGTCCAGGCCATTTGCACCGCCCACACAGCCAAGCCGGCAGCGCCAAACAACACCAGATCAATCACCAGCATCAGCGCCACACCGGCAAAGGAAAACCGGCTGTATAGCTTGCGCTCAATCCAGTCGTTGGGCGTGCCATGGCCAAAACGCGCCAGGGTTTCCTTGTTTTGAGCCTCTTTGCGGTACAACTCATACCCCTGTAGCAGCACAGTCTTGATGCCATATACATGCGGGCTATGCGGGTCATCGGCTTGCTCGCATTTGGCGTGGTGCTTGCGGTGGATGGCAGCCCACTCCTTGGTCACCTGACCGGTGGTGAGCCAAAGCCAAAAGCGGAAAAAATGTGCGGCAATGGGGTGCAGATCGAGTGCCCGGTGCGCTTGCTGGCGGTGCAAGAAGATGGTGACGCTGACCATGGTGATGTGCGTCATGATCAACGTAAACAACACCATTTGCCATGCACTCAGAGCCCAAACACCGTGCGCCGCCCAGTTCAGCAGCGCCTGAAAAACGGCCGAGTTATCCAACAAAATCATCAACGTAGTCTCTCTCGTAGTTATCTGTCGCAACGCGCAACAACCATTTGCCGCGCGCTTAGCCCTGCGATTTTAGGGGGGTCCGTATTTCCCCTGCTTGCCAGCCTATACCCGTTTCCACACGGCGGCGAAGAAACCATCGGTCTGGTGACGGTGTGGCCACAAGCGCAAAAATCGCTGGCCACTTTCGCCACCGTTGCACAAAGTGACCGCTTGCTCAACTTTCAGGTCGGTCAAAACCTCGCCGACGTCGAGCGGTGCAAAGTCCGGGTTGGCCTCGGAAAAGGCCAGCGCAATGGCTTCGTTTTCTTGCGGCAACACGCTGCAGGTGGCGTATACCAGGCGTCCGCCGGATTTCACCAGCCGCGCTGCGCTCTGCAAAATGGCGGCTTGCAGCACGGCCATTTCATCGACCGCCTGCTGGTTTTGCCGCCATTTCAGGTCCGGGTTGCGGCGCAGCGTGCCCATGCCGGTGCAAGGCGCATCGACCAGCACCCGGTCGATCTTGCCTGAGAGACGCTTGACACGGTCATCGCGCTCGTGCGCAATGGCGGCGGGGTGAACGTTGGACAAGCCGCTGCGCGCCAGCCGCGACTTGAACGCATCCAGGCGCCCTGCCGAGGTGTCGAAGGCGTAAAGCCGCCCAGTGCTGCGCATGGACGCGCCAATGGCCAGCGTCTTGCCACCGGCACCGGCGCAAAAATCGACCACCATCTCGCCGCGCTTGGCATCGAGCAGCATGGCCAGCAGTTGCGAGCCTTCATCCTGCACCTCAAAGTCGCCGCGCTTGAAGGCTTCCATCTTGTTGAGTGCGGGTTTGCCGGCAATGCGCAAGCCCCAGGGCGAATACGGCGTCGGCACCGCCTTGATGCCCAAGCCAGCGAGCTCTTTTTGCACGTCGGCGCGCTTGGCCTTGAAGGTGTTGACACGCAAGTCCAGCCCGGCACCCTTGTTGAAGCTCTCCACCAGCGGCCAGAATTCGTCGCCCAACTGGTCCTTGAGCGGCTGCACCAGCCATTCGGGCAGGTTGTGGCGGTGGCGCTCCATCAGGTCCTCAGGCTTGATTTTTTCGCACTGGTCGAGCCAGTTGATCTCTTGCTCGTTCAGGGCGCTGCGCAAGAAGTCGCCGGGGCCGTAGAAGCCAAGAATTGCCAGGCGGCGCTCCTTGGGGCCACTGCCGGATGGTGCAAAATGCTCAAAAAGCTGCTTTTTGCGCAGCACGGTATAGACCGTCTCGGCCAGGGTGGCGCGCTCACGGGGCCCGAAACCACGGTGATCGCGGAAAAATCGCGACACAATGGCATCGGCTGGGTGGTCAAATTTAAGGGTCAGGCGAACCAGTTCGGAACAGGCTTCAAGGAGGGCTTTTGGATGCATAGGTTGACGATTGTCCCACGGGAACTTCAATCAACTTTACCGCTCTGACGTCGCGCTGGCAAAATGAAGCTGGACAATCTTGCTGCCTCGCCCTTGCGCCATCAGCCAGAACGAACCGCATTCAAGCGTCCACAACCAAGATGATTTTGCACTCCAAACACCAAATCCACCAGCCAGACCCGGCAAGCAGGCGTTCACGAATGGCTTGCACTGCGGCCCTGTCGCTGGCTCTGCTGCTGGGCGGCTGCGCCAGTCTGTTTCAGTATGAAGAAACCCCTGACCCCAACGCCAACCCGGCGCTCAGCCAGGCCACCTGGTGGAACGACTTTCACGACCCCATGCTGGCCGAGCTGATCAACCGGGCCATGCTGGCCAACCCCAACATTTCCTCGGCGCAAGCCGCTTTACAGAAGGCGCGCGCGCTGCGTGACGTCAATCTGGCTGCCAACCGGCCCAATCTGACTGTGTCGGGCTCAGTGCAGCGCAATACCGCCGACGAGGGCCCTTCCAACGTCGTCTTTCGTGGCGGGCTGGACGCAAGCTGGGAACTCGACGTGTTTGGCGCCAACCGAAGCGCGGTTGCCAACAGCGAAGCCGAACTGCGGGCCGCCATCGCCAATTTGCGCGATGTGCAACTGAGCATGACCGCAGAGGTCGCCCTGGCCTACATACAACTGCGCAGTTTGCAGGCCCAACTCGACATTGCCCAGCGCAACCTGGGCAGCCAGTCCGAGACCCTGCAAATTACCGATTGGCGCGCCCAGGCAGGGCTGGTCACGTCGCTCGAAGTGGAACAGGCCCAAACTGCCGCATCGCAGTCAGCGGCACAAATCCCGGCGTTGCAAAGCAGCCTGAACCAGGCCCGGCACAGCCTGGCGGTGCTCACCGGTCAAACCCCCAATGAACTCGAAGCCGAGTTGCTGGCGACAGGGCCAATCCCGCAGATCGACGCACAAGTGGCCAATGTCATTCCGGCAGACAGCCTGCGCCAACGCGCCGACGTGCGCGCGGCCGAGGCGCGCATCAGCGCGTCAATCGCCGCCGTCGATGAGGCCCGCAAGGCCCGCCTGCCCAAGTTCAGGCTGGGCGGCTCGCTGGGCCTGACCGCGCTCACGCTGACTGGTTTCAGCAACGGCGCGGCATTGGCCACGCAAATTCTTGGCAGCGCGGCCATGCCCATTCTCGACGGTGGCGCGTCAAAGGCCCGGGTACGGGTCCAGCAAGCAGCGCTGGCGCAAACACGTGCAGCCTATCAAAGCACGCTGCTGACGGCGCTCAAGGAAGTCGAAGACGCCCTGATTGCGCTGCATTACGACCGCGAACGGCTGGGTTACCTACAGCAGGCCGCCACGTCCGCCGACAACGCCGCCGGGCTGGCGCAAAACAGGTACAACAGCGGTCTGATTGATTACCAGACCGTGCTGCAAACCCAGCGCACGCTGCTTGGCGCCCAGGTTAGCGTGGCCAATTTGCAAGCCGACCTCAGTAGCGGCCATGTGCGCCTGATCAAAGCCATGGGCGGCGGCTGGTGACAAACAAGACAAAGAGCACTGTATGACCGAATCCACACCAAAAATCTCTCGTGCCAGCAGCCCTGAGCCCAAAGACCTGCAAGCGCTGCTGCGCGAACCCGCCACCGCGCCCTGGTGGCGCCGCCGCACCCTGTGGGTCGCGCTGGTGCTGCTGCTGGCTGCCGGCGGCGGTTATTACTATTGGCAGCAAAACCAGCAACGCAATGCCGCGCCCAGCTATGTCACTGAGCCCGCCAGCAAAGGCGACCTGACGCTCACCGTCACGGCCAATGGCACGCTGCAGCCGACGCGCTCGGTCAACATTGGCAGCGAGCTCTCGGGCACCGTGTTGCGCGTGCTGGTGGATGTGAACGACCGCATCAAACGCGGCCAGGTGCTGGTGGAACTCGACACCGCCAAGCTCAATGACCAGGTGCTGCGCTCCAAGGCAGCCTTGGCCAGCGCGCAGGCGCAACTGGCGCAGGCGGCGGCCACCGTCAAGGAAAGCCAAGCCAGCCTGGCCCGGCTGGAGGAAGTGGCCCGCTTGTCGGGCGGCAAAGTGCCCTCCAAGACCGAGCTCGACAGCGCCCAAGCCGCCCATGAGCGCGCCATCGCTGCCGAGGCCAGTGCCCGCGCCAACGTCGATTCAGCACGAGCCTCGCTGGCCACCGATGAGACCAACCGCTCCAAAGCGTCGATCCGCTCACCCACCGACGGCGTGGTGCTGACGCGCTCGGTTGATCCCGGCAACGCTGTAGCTGCCTCGCTGCAGGCGGTGACACTCTTCACCGTGGCCGAAGACCTGCGCCAGATGCGCTTGCAGGTCAACGTGGACGAGGCCGACGTGGGTCGCGTGAAGGTCGGCCAACCCGCCTCGTTCACCGTCAGCGCCTTTCCCAGTCGGCGTTTTCCGGCCAAGATCACGCGTGTTGCGTTTGGCTCCACCATCACCGACAACGTGGTCACCTACCAGACCCTGCTCGATGTCAAAAATGACGACCTGAGCCTGCGCCCCGGCATGACCGCTACCGCCACCATCACCGCGGTCGAGCTGAAAGATGTGCTGCTGGTGCCCAACACGGCGCTGCGTTTCACGCCGCAAAACGGCGCCAACGGGGCCACTGGGGCTAAACAAGGCAGCAACATCATGTCCACCGTGTTGCCGCGTCTGCCCCGCAGCGGCGCGCGCAAAACGGCCACGGGCGGTGCCGCCAGACAGGTCTGGGTGCTGCAGGACGGCGCGCCAGTGGCGGTGAACGTCACACCCGGCATCAGCGACGGCCGCATGACCGAAATCACTGGCGGCGACTTGACCGAGGGCATGGCCGTCATCACCGACCAGCGCGCCGGCGCAGCCAGCAAGCCATGAGCGCCCTGCCCCTGATCGAACTCAGAGCGGTCACCAAAACCTACGGCCAGGGCGCCACCGCGCTGCAGGCGCTCAAGGGCGTTGACCTGACCATCGAGGCGGGTGATTTTGTCGCCATCATGGGCCCCAGCGGCTCGGGCAAGTCCACCGCCATGAACGTACTGGGTTGCCTGGACACGCCCACCAGCGGCGAATACCTGTTCAACGGCGTGCATGTGGAAGCCCTCAGCCGCGACCAGCGCGCACTGCTGCGCCGGCGCTACCTGGGTTTTGTGTTTCAGGGCTTCAACCTGCTGGCTCGCACCAGCGCCCAGGAAAACGTCGAGCTGCCGCTGTTGTACCGCGGCGAGCCTAGCAAAATGCGCCATGTCGCTGCCAAAAAGGCGCTGACCTCAGTCGGTCTGGACGGCTGGGAACACCACACACCGGCCGAGCTCTCGGGCGGCCAGCAGCAGCGCGTTGCGATTGCCCGCGCACTTGTCACCGAGCCGGCCGTGCTGCTCGCCGATGAGCCCACCGGCAACCTTGACACCCATCGCAGCCGCGAGATCATGCACCTGCTGTGGCAGCTCAATGTGGCGCACGGCATCACCGTGCTGATGGTCACGCATGAGGCCGAGATGGCGGCCTACGCCAAGCGCATCGTGCATTTTGTCGATGGCGTGGTTGACAGCGACACGCGCAACCCGCACCCGGCTGATCTCACGCAAGCTGCGCCCACTGCGGCGGAGGCGAACTGACATGTGGCTCAGCACCCTGCTGCTCGCCATGCGCTCGATCCGGCGCAATCTGCTGCGCTCGTTCCTGACCATTCTGGGCATCGTGATCGGCGTCAGCGCCGTCATCACCATGGTCACGGTGGGCAACGGCGCCACGCTGGCCATTCAAAACCAGATTTCCGGCCTGGGCACCAACCTGCTGCAAGTGCGCCCAGGCCAGCGCCTCGGCCATGGTGGCGGCGGTGGCGCACCGCCTTTCAAGGAAGCCGATGCCGAGGCTATTGGCAGCCAGATTGGCAGCATCGCCGCCGTGGCGCCCGAGGCGCGCAGCGGCGCCGTGCTGGTGCTCGACGGCCGCAATTGGAGCAGCAGCATCATTGGCAGCACCAATCAGTGGCTGTTCACTGGTAACTGGAAACTGGCCGACGGCCGCAGCTTTAATGATGATGAGCAATTGGCCGGTGCGGGCGTCTGCCTGATCGGCGAAACCGTGCGCCGCGAGTTGTTTGGCAGCCGCGCAGCGGTGGGCTTGTCGATGCGCGTCAAGCAAATCAGCTGCGAGGTCATCGGCGTGCTCGCGCCCAAGGGCCAGGGCGCTTTTGGCAACGACCAGGACGACGTGGTGCTGATGCCGCTGCACACGCTGCAGCGGCGCATCACGGGCAACACCCGCGTCAATACCCTGATGGTGTCGATGGCGGACGGCGCCGACCCCGAGCGCGTCAAGGCCGGCATCACCCAGCTGCTGCGCGAGCGGCGCAAGCTCAGCACAACCGACGAAGACAACTTCAACGTGCTCGATACCAAGCAACTCGGCGAAACCCTCTCAGGCACCACCAAGGTCATGACCACACTGCTCGGCGCCGTGGCGGCCGTGAGCCTGCTGGTGGGTGGCATCGGTATCATGAACATCATGCTGGTGAGCGTGACCGAGCGCACCCGCGAAATTGGCCTGCGCCTAGCCATTGGCGCGCTGGAGCGCGAGGTGCTGCTGCAGTTTTTGATAGAAGCCGTGGTGCTGGCGGCGCTGGGCGGCGTGCTGGGCATTGCGCTGGCCACCGCCGCGTCGATCGGCCTGGCCAATTTCATGGAAGTGCCGTTTGTCTTCAACCCCGGTGTGAATGTGATCGCTTTCCTGTTCTCAGCCGGCATCGGCGTACTGTTTGGCTACTTCCCGGCGCGCCGTGCCGCCCGGCTTGACCCCATCGAGGCGCTGCGGCACGAATAACTCACACCAGGAGTATCACAACATGAGCTCACAAAAAGCTTGGCCCGAAGCCATACCCACGACGCCGTTCAAGGTCCACGAGCAGATCGAGTACCGCGTTCAAGGGCGCATTCTTCACACCACGGCGAGGGGACCGTTCAAGGACATCGTGGAAGCCATTCCACCCACCATCACCGGATTCATTCAAAGATTGACGCAACAGGGCCGCTGGGGACAGATCGTTACCTTCCAGCAAAGTGCATTGATATCGCCCGCAGCTTTGCAAAACTTTGCGGTCTATCTCAAATTGCGGTACAAAAATCAGGCGACCAAACCGGTGGTTGCGCTGGTTTTCGAGGCTGACGTTGAGGGCGGCCACTTGCTGGCGCCGGAATTTCTGAAGTGCTATTTGGATGCAAGCATCCAAAGCCAGGTGTTTGAACACTACGCCAATGCACTCCTCTGGGTGAAAGCGGAAATCAGCCAGTTCTCGACGCGGCTCAAATGGAAAGACAGCTATACCATCGGCGACCCCGCCATTGATGAACAACACCGGGAGTTATTCAAACGCGCCGTTGATGTGGTGGCCGCAACCTCCCATGAGGGACAAGTCATTTCTGCCACGCGGCTTTTTCAGTACATGCGCACGCACCTCTCGCACGAAGAAGAACTGATGCGCAAGCTTCACTATCCGGACGTTGAACCCCACACCCGAGAGCATCAGGCGCTGCTGGCCAGGCTCAACACCATTTCACTCAAAATTGCCAACGAAAACCTGGTGATAGCAGATCTGGAAGAATTCCTGGGAGACCGGTTTTTACAACATATGGAGACGGCAGACACCGACCTGGCCCAATTTGCCAAGGCGACAAAATCCATCTAGACCTTTTTTCGCAGCCATTGCGCCACCGCCTGCGGATAAATCAAATGCTCTTGCGTGAGCACCCTTGCACTCAGCGTGTCTGCCGTATCGCCAGGCAACACCGGCACCACGGCTTGCGCCAGGATCGGGCCGTGGTCGAGCTCTGCGGTCACCAGATGCACGGTGGTCCCAGCCACTTTGCAGCCAGCGTCGATGGCGCGCTGGTGCGTGTGCAAACCGCTGAAAGCAGGCAACAGCGAGGGGTGGATATTGACCAGGCGTCCGGCATAGCGCTGCACGAAGCCAGGCGTCAGGATGCGCATGAAGCCTGCCAGCAGCACCAGCGCCGGCTGACCGGGGCGGTCATAGCGGTCAACCAGCTGCGCCAGCGCGGCATCGAATGCCTCGCGACTGGTATACGCCTTGTGGTCAATCACCTCTGTGACAATGCCCTCTGCGTTGGCCAATTGCAAGCCCTTGGCCTCGGCCTTGTTGCTGATGACTGCGGCCACCCGGGCACCGTAGTGGTCAGCCCAACGCTCGCGCTGTGCGGCTTTCACAATGGCGGCCATGTTGGTGCCGCTGCCTGAGATCAAAATAACGATGTTTTTCATACTTGGCTGAATTATGACTTTGACCCCTGCGACTTCCCTGACCCTGACCCTGACCCTGAACCCCATCGAGGCCCGCGTGCTCGGCACGCTAATGGAGAAGGCCCGCACCGTGCCCGACAGCTACCCGCTGTCGCTCAATTCGCTGATGCTGGGCTGCAACCAAAAAAGCAGCCGCGACCCGGTCATGGAACTGAGCGAGGCCGATGTGGCCAGCGCGCTGGACAGCCTGATGGCGACCGGTCTGGTGCGCGCCAATGCTACTGGCCGCGTGGCGCGCTACGAGCACAACTTTCAGCGCGGCGCGGGTGTGCCCGAACAGTCGGCGGTATTGCTAGGCCTGTTGATGCTGCGCGGCCCGCAAACTGCGGCTGAGTTGCGCCTGAACACCGAACGCTGGTACAAGTTTGCCGACATCTCCTCGGTCGAAGGTTTTCTGGAAGAGTTGCAAGACCGCTCACCTGACAAAGGCGGCCCGCTGGTGATCAAGCTGGCGCGCACTCCCGGCGCCCGCGAGCAGCGCTGGGCGCATTTACTGTGCGGCCCGGTAGACGAAGCCCAATTTGCCCAGTCCGGCGTTGCCCGTGGTGCTGACGGTTCGCCCGGTACGCTGGCACGCATTGAGCAGCTCGAAGCAGAGGTCGCCCAGCTCAAAGCCACGGTACTCATGCTTTGCACGGAGTTGGGTGTGTCGGCTTAAACAGCCCTACGAAGTTCCCTTTGAAGTCCGCAAAGCATGCTTACCTTAAAACGTCCCCGGATAAGCGCCACCATCTGCCAATACATTTTGTCCGGTCATGTAGCCCGCTTGCTGGCTGCACAAGAACGCGCAGATGGCACCGAATTCGTCGATTGATCCAAAGCGTTTGGCCGGAATGGTGTTGCGCCGGGCGGCTGCCACCGTATCGACCGGCTGCGCCGTTTTGGCGGCAGCACCCTGAAAGATGGACTGCAGGCGCTCGGTGTCGAAGGCGCAGGGCAACAGGTTGTTGATGGTCACGCCTTTGGCGGCCATGCCATCCACCGTGGCCTTGATCAGCGCGATGGGCGTGAGCATGTTGGCGTCGAGCGCCCGAATCCAGTCGTCACGCTCAAAGTTGCGGAAGTCACCGGTGGGCGGGCCGCCGGCGTTGGTCACCACAATGTCGAACTCGGCGCGCTGCGCCAGCACCGCCGCACGGCCCGCCTCTGTGGTGATGTCGGTGGCCAGCCATTGCACGATGGCCCCGTTTTGGCTGGCAAAGCTGTCTATCAACTGTGCCGCAGCGGCTTGCAGTGCCTCGGTGCCGCGCGCCACCATCAGCACGTTCACGCCCTCCTGCACCAGCGCCCTGGCGCAGCCCAGCCCCAGCCCTTTGCTGGCACCGCAGACCAACGCCCATTTGCCCGAAATTCCCAAGTCCATCTCGATCTCCTTCAAAAAAACAATACCGACCCTGCCATTGGCCGTCAACCGTACCAGCCTCAAGCCGGGTCTTCAATAAACGCCATACCCTTGAGGCGTAACATAACGCCCTCATGAAATGTCCTGGCCTGCCTGAAAGGCTTCACCAAAACTCCTGCTGCTTGCCAGATTGAAGCAAACCAAAGTGATCAGATATTTTCGTTGGATCGGCTTGCGCAAGGTCACAACTGTGCTGCCGGGCGTGCTTATTGCCATGGTGCTGCTGCTCTGCGGTGCGGCAAATGCTTTGGCGCCAGCCATTGCCCCGCCAGACCATGGTCACACGCTGGTGGTCGGCAGTGAGCAGGACTACCCGCCTTTTGCCACCGGCATGACGGATGACACAGCGGCCGGCTTTACGGTTGACTTGTGGAAAGCCGTGGCGGCTGAGGCTGGCCTGACTTACACCCTGCGGGTACTGCCTTTCCACCAACTGCTGCAGCAATTCAAGGACGGAGAGATCGACGTCCTGATCAACCTCGCAAAGTCGCCGGAGCGCCAGGCGTTTGCCGACTTCAGCGTGCCCCATGTCATCGTCCACGGCGCCATTTTCGTGCGCCAGGGCGAGAGCAGCATCCGCACCGAAGACGATCTTGCCGACAAATCCATCATCGTGGTCAACGCCGATCTGGCGCACGAGTATGCGGTATCCAAAGGTTGGGCCAAGCAACTGGTGCCGGTGGCGACCGCTGCAGAGGGGTTGCGCCTGCTGGCTTCGGGCCAGCACAACGCCTTGCTGCTGAGCAAGCTGGTTGGCATGCAGACCATACACGCCAACGGACTGACCAACATCAAGGCGCTCAAGCCCACGTTGGGGTCTGCACAAAAATTTGCGTTTGCGGTACACAAAGGGCAGTCAGACTTGTTGTACCAACTCAACGAGGGACTGGCGTTAACCAAAACCAGCGGCATTTACAACGCGCTCTACGACCAGTGGTTTGGCGTTTATGAGGCGCGTGAACTCGAGTTCCGTGACCTGCTCGTTTACATCCTCCCGGTGGTTGCCTTTTTTCTGGCCTGGGTGAGTTACCTGTTCTATCGTCGACACATCGAGCGCAACCGGGCGCTCGCAGACATTGCCCAGTCGCGAGACCTGCTGCTCACTGTCATTGAGACCATGCCGGCCAGGGTTTTCTGGAAAGACCGCCAACTGCGCTACCTCGGTTGCAACACCGCTTTTGCCCGCGATGCCGGGATGTCTCATTCCAGCGAGTTGATTGGCAAGGACGATTTTCAGGTGGGTTGGGCGGCGCAGGCCGAGCGTTACCGTGCCGATGACCAGGCAGTCATGGATTCAGACACGGCCAGACTTTCATTTGAGGAGCTACAAACGACGCCCGATGGCCGGACGATCTGGCTGCGCACCTCAAAAATTCCGCTGCGTGATCAAGATCAGAAAATCATCGGCTTGCTGGGCCTCTACGAGGACATCACGACACGCAAACAAGCCGAGGAAAAGTTGCGTCAGTTGTCCACTGCCATCGAACAAAGCCCGTTGTCGGTGGTGATCACCGATCTGCAGGCACGCATTCAGTATGTCAACCCCCGCTTCACCGAAGTCACTGGTTTTAGCGCCGCCGAAGTGCTTGGGCAAAACCCGCGCATCCTCCATTCAAATCGCACACCGCCCGAAAACTACGTGGAAATGTGGCGCAATCTGACCAGCGGCCAAGTCTGGCAGGGTGAGTTCATCAACCGGCGCAAAAACGGCGAAATCTATTGGGAAAATTCACAGATCGCGCCGGTCACTGACGCCAGCGGCGCGGTGACGCACTACGTGGCGCTCAAAGACGACATCACCGAGCGCAAACACGAGGAAGCCATCTTTCGCGCTTTATTCGAGCAATCAAGCTTTTTGGCTGGCATCCTCGACCAGCAGGGTCACCTGATCAATGTCAACAGCGTCGCATTAGGCGTTATTGGCACTTCGCGCGAACTGGTCATTGGCCAGTATTTCCCTGACACGCCATGGTGGACCAACGCACAAGACCGGGAAAAGTTGATCAATTGCCTGACGCTTGCCTATACCGGGAAATCAAGCAGCTTTGAGGCCACGCACAACACAATCGATGGCGGGCATATCAGCGTGATGTTCAGCGCCATGCCGATCGTCCTGGAAGATGGCGCACAAATCGCCGTCGTCGGCGTGGACATCTCGGCGCGCAAAGAACTCGAAGACCAGGTGCGCAAACTGGCGTTCCAGGACCCCCTCACCCAACTCCCTAACCGGCGCCTGCTCAACGACCGTTTGCACCAGCTCATGGCATCGAGCAAACGCACCCATTTCTACAGCGCCGTGCTGTTCCTTGATCTGGACAACTTCAAACCCCTGAATGACTTGCATGGGCATGACCTGGGCGATTTGCTGCTGATCGAGGTCGCCGAGCGCTTGAGCGCTTGCGTTCGGGAAATCGACACGGTGGCGCGCCTTGGCGGTGATGAATTTGTGGTCATGCTGCGCGACCTGAATACCGACAAAATCAAATCGACGGAGCAGGCCAGAGCCGTTGCAGAAAAAATCAGGGTAGCCCTGTCAGCGCCTCACCGGCTGCGCAACAAGCAAGCGGGAAAACACGATGCCGTGGTTGAACATCACTGCAGCGCCAGCATCGGCGTGGTTGTTTTCATCAGCAACGAAGCCAGCCAGGACGACATCTTGAAGTGGGCCGATGCAGCCATGTACCAAGCCAAAGAGGCGGGCCGAAACACGATCTGTTTCCATCAGGCAAAGTGAGCACCTTGAATCCTGCACTTTGCAGATGGACGGCCGCTCAGGACAGTGGCGGCGTGGATGACAACACTTCTTCAAGCACCGTCAGCCCCTCTGCCACGCGCAGCGCGCCCGCCAATCTCAACGGGCGCATGCCGTCAGCGACGGCCTGGCGCTTGAGTGCGTCGCTGTTGGGTTCACGGTTAATTTTTTCCTTGAAGGCCTCGCTCACCACCAGCAACTCGTAGAGCCCCATGCGCCCCAGGAAGCCGGTCATGCGGCAATCCACGCAACCCACGGCCTTATAGGGCTGATAACTGCCGCTGAGCTGCCAGGGCTTGACCACTTCGGCCAGCGTCTCCAGCGTGGCGGCCGGGTCGGGCTGCTTGCACTGCGGGCACAGCGTGCGCACCAGGCGCTGGGCCAGCACGCCCAGCAGCGTGGCGTTGACCAGATAAGCGGGCACGCCCAGTTCCATCAGCCGCGTCACCGCCGAAGGTGCATCGTTGGTGTGCAGCGTGCTGAACACCAGGTGCCCGGTGAGCGCCGCCTGCACCGCCATTTCGGCGGTGGCCTGGTCGCGGATTTCGCCGACCATGATGATGTCGGGGTCCTGACGCATCAGCGCGCGCAAGCCCTCGGGGAAACCAAAGTCGAGCTGCGGCTGCACCTGGGTCTGGTTAAACGCAGGCTCGATCATTTCGATGGGGTCTTCCACCGTGCTCACGTTGACTTCTTCGGTGGCGACGCGCTTCAGGGTGGAATACAACGTGGTGGTTTTGCCGGAGCCGGTCGGCCCGGTCACCAGGATGATGCCGTTGGGGCGCTTCACCAGCGCCTCCCAGCGTTGCGCATCGTGCGCCGAGAAGCCCAGCGCACTGAGGTCTTTGACCGTGGTCTCGGGGTCGAAGATGCGCATCACCATCTTTTCGCCAAACGCCGTGGGCAGCGTCGAGATGCGCATTTCGATCTCGTCGCCGCCGGGGTTGCGCGTTTTGATGCGGCCGTCTTGCGGGCGACGCTTTTCCACCACGTCCATGCGCCCGAGCAGCTTGATGCGCGCGGTCATGGCAGTGAGCACGCCCATCGGCATCTGGTACACCGGGTGCAACACACCGTCGATGCGAAAGCGGATCACACCTTGCTCTCGCCGGGGTTCGAGGTGGATGTCGCTGGCGCGCTGATCGAACGCGTATTGCCACAGCCAGTCGACCACCTGCACTACGCTTTGGTCATTGGCGTCGAGCTGTTTGTTGCTCTTGCCCAGTTCCACCAGTTGTTCAAAGCTGGCGCCAGTGCTGCCACCCGTTTTGCTGGCGGCACGCACCGACTTGGCCAGCGCAAAAAACTCGGCGGTGTAGCGAGAGATGTCTTGCGGATTGGCCAGCACGCGGCGCACACTGCGCCGCGCCTGGCGCTCCACCTCCGCCACCCAGTCGGTCAGATACGGCTCGGCGGTGGCCACTACCACCTCATGCGCGGTGACCTGCACCGGCAAAATCTTGTGGTGCTCGGCATAGGCCGGGCTCATGGTGTCGGCCACCTTGGCCACATCAACCTTGAGCGGGTCAATGCGCAGATAGCCCAGCCCGGCGCGCGGCGCCAGCCACTGCAGCAGCGCCTCCATGCCCATGGCTTTGTCGTCGCTGGCGCGGTGCACGCCGACGCTGGTCAGGCGCAGCAGCGGGTGCTGCGCACTCTCGGCCAGGGCACATCGCGACTGGATGCGCTGCGCCTCCAACTCCGTGATGAGGCCATCAAACTGTAGCCAGCGCACCAGGCTGCGCCAGTCCAGCGGACCTTCGTCCAGTCTGCTGTGACCGCTGGCGGGCGTGTGCTGTGTCATGACAACATGGGTTTGAAAACACGCACCCATTTGCTGGCCGGCAGACCCCATTCAAACGTGATGCGGTCGGCGCGGGCCATTAACACATCGCGCTTGGGGCGGCTTGGCGTGTGCTGCGCCAGCACCACAGTGTTGCCCTCACGCGTAGGTTTAAAGGCCCAGATGGCGTCCTTGCCAAAGGCGGCCGACATCTTCTCGACGCTGCGGGTAAAGCTCGACGCGCGGCCAAATAAATTCACCGTCATGCAACCCTCGGGCGTGAGCAGACGGCGGCAGTGGTTATAAAACGGCAGGCTGTCGAGCACCGGCGCGGCGGCTTCGTGGTCGTACAAATCCACCTGCAGCGCATCTATCGTGCCCCACCATTTGGGGTTCTGGATTTCCTGTGCGGCGTCGGCAAGCACCACCTGCATTTGGGGATTTTCTGCTGGCAGCTTGAACCAGCTCTTGCAGGCCGCCAGCACCTTGGGGTTGAGTTCGATCGCAGTGGTTTGCATGCGCAGCTCTTTGGCGCAAAACTTGGTCAGCGAGCCCGCGCCCAGGCCCAATTGCAAGGCCTGGCGGTCTTTTACCGACTCGGGCGGCACAAACAGCAGCCATGCCATCATGCGCTGGATGTACTCGTGCACCAGTGCGTTGGGTTCTGCCAGCACCATCGAGCCCTGGATCCATTCAGTACCCAGATGCAGGTGGCGCACGGGGCCGTCATCGGAGAAATTGACTTCGGGAAGGGAGTGAGTATGTTTTTTCAAGATTCCGCGATTATCCCTAATAGATTTGCCATGACCTCGACGAGTGGCAAGCGCTAAACTCTGCGGGTTTCTACCAAGTTGGAGCGGCTAGCGCGGTCTGCTGGCGCTCCACCACTGGTACGTATTACACCCATACCCCTTTCACAACTGGAAAAACAAATGAAAAAACACGCTTTGTGGTTGATCTCTGGCCTGATGGCTGCTCTCGTCATGGCGGGCTGCGGCAAAAAGGAAGAGCCTGTTGCGGCAGCACCGGCCCCGGTGGCGGTCAAAGCCATCGTCATCGGCTTGGACGACAACTTCCCGCCGATGGGTTTTCGTGATGACAAAAACGAGCTGGTCGGCTTTGACATCGATCTGGCCAAAGAGGCCGGCAAACGCCTGGGCGTTGACGTGAGCTTCAAGCCGATCGACTGGAGCGCCAAGGAATCCGAGCTCAACGGCAAGCGCATCGACGTGCTGTGGAAC
>PFUD01000075.1 GCA_002789915.1 Comamonadaceae bacterium CG_4_9_14_3_um_filter_60_33
CTGCATTATTTTTTTCTGAAGACAAAGCATGACCCATGTCCTGATTGTCGAAGACCAGGAGGCGAGCCGTTACCTGCTCAAAGCCTTGCTCGAAGGCAGCGGTTACCGGGTAAGCCAGGCCAGCAATGGCCTTGAGGCGCTGGCGGCCGCGCGGCGCGACGCGCCCGCGGTCGTGGTGTCCGATGTGCTCATGCCCGGGATGGACGGCTTTATGCTGTGCCGCGCCTGGATGCAGGACGCTGCGCTCAAATCGATCCCCTTTGTTTTCTACTCGGCCACTTACACCGACCCCCAGGACGAACGGCTGGCGCTGAGTCTGGGTGCGGTGCGCTACCTGATCAAACCGGTCGAGCCGATAATTTTCCTGGCCGAGTTGCAAGCGGTGCTCACGCAGTTGCCGGCCCGCGCCGCAGCCGTCGCGCCGCTCCAGGACCAGGACTTTTATGTGCTGCACGACGCGGCGCTCGCGCGCAAGCTCGAGCACAAGATCGGGCAGATCGAGGCCCTGAACCGCACGCTGCGCCAGAGCGAGCAAAACTACCGGCAGTTGTTCGAGGCCAACCCGCAGCCGATGTGGGTTTTCGACTTGCAGACGCTGCACTTTCTCGCGGTCAATGACGCGGCAGTAGCCCACTACGGCTACCGCCGCGACGAGTTTCTGGCCATGACGATCGCCGACATCCGGCCGCCCGAGGATGTGCCAAAACTGCTGGAAACCATCGCACAGACCCAAGATATGGACCTCAAACATGGCGACCAGTGGCACCACCGCAAGAAGGATGGCACGCTGATCAATGTAGAGATCAGCACGCACCAACTCGACTTCCATGGCCGGCGTGCCAAGTTAGTGCTGGCGCTTGACGTCACCGAACGCAAGATCGCCGAAGCCAAAATTCAACGCCTGACCCAGCTTTATGCCGCCCTGAGCGAGTGCAACCAGGCCATCGTGCATTGCCACAGCGAGCCCGAGTTGTTTGCAGCCGTGTGCCGCGCCGCCGTGCAGTTTGGCGGCATGAAAATGGCCTGGATCGGCTTGCTGGACCCGGTCAACCAGCGCGTCATACCCGTGGCCCAAAGTGGCGAAGGTGTGCAGTATCTCGCCGACCTCACCATTTCGGTCGATCCCGCGCTGGCGGTCGGGCGTGGCACGGTCGGCACCGCCATCCGCGAGCAGCGGCCCGTCTGGTGCCAGGATTACCTCAACGACCCCATGACCGCCCTCTGGCACGACATGGCCGGGCGCGCCGGCTGGCGTGCCGTGGCCACCTTGCCGCTGTCGCGCGGCGGCGGCGTCATCGGCGCTTTCATCCTGTTTTCGGACGTCGTCAACGCCTTCGACCAGGCCGCGCGCAGCCTGCTGCTGGAGATGGCTTCTGACATCAGCTACGCGCTCGACAACTTGGCGCTGGAAGCCGAGCGCCGCCAGGCGGAACAAGCGTTGCGCGCGAGCGAAGCCCGGTTTCGCGACCTGACAGAAATGTCTTCCGATTTTTATTGGGAGAGCGACGCCAAACACCGGCTGACGACGCGCACCGAGGGCATCAAGGGGGCCTCCTTGTCAGCCTTTCCGTTTGGCCCGATGATTGGCAAATGCCGCTGGGAAACGCCCCATCTTTCACCCGACCAGAACGGCTGGCTTGCGCACCGGGCCAACCTTGAGGCGCATCTTCCGTTTCGCGATTTTGAGTTCTCGCGTGCCGGCGCCGATGGCAGCACCCGGCATTTCTCGATCAGTGGCGCGCCGCTGTTCGATGCGGCGGGCACCTTTCAGGGCTACCGCGGCGTGGGCAGCGACATCACCGAGCGCAAACGCGCCGAAGACGCGCTGCGCCAGGCGGCCATGGTGTTTGGCAACTCCCGCGAGGGCGTGACCATCACCGACCTGGACGCCTGCATCCTGAGTGTCAACCCGGCCTTTACCGCCATCACCGGCTACAGCGAAGCTGAAGTGCTGGGGCAAAATCCGCGTCTGCTGCAGTCCGGGCGCCATGACCGCAGCTTCTACCAATCGCTGTGGGCCAGCCTGCTCGAGGCTGGCCACTGGCAGGGCGAAGTCTGGAACCGGCGCAAGAACGGCGAGGTTTACCCCGAGTGGCTCAGCATCAGCACGGTGCGCGACAACGACGGCCAGCCGAGCCGCTACGTGGCGGTGTTTGCCGACATCAGCCAGATCAAGCAGAGCGAGGAGCGCCTCGAGCACCTGGCGCACTACGATGCGCTGACCCAGTTGCCCAATCGCCTGCTGCTGTTTTCACGGCTGGAGCACGGCATCGAACAGGCGCAACGCAATCAGACCATGATGGCACTGCTGATGCTCGACCTCGACCACTTCAAGGACGTCAACGACAGTTTTGGCCATCTGGCCGGCGACGAACTGCTGCAACTGGTGGCGCAGCGCCTGAACACGCGCTTGCGTGAGGTCGATACCATTTGCCGCCTCGGTGGCGACGAGTTCACGGTGCTGCTGGACAAAATCACCCAACCTGAAGACGCCGGCCGCGTGGCCAATGACATCATCGCCGCCTTGAGCGAACCCTGGCACCTGTCCAATGGCTCAGAGGTGCGCATCGGCGCGAGCGTGGGCATCAGCCTGTACCCGGCGCATGGCCAGAGCGCCGTGGCCTTGCTGCAACAGGCCGATACCTCGCTCTACCAGGCCAAGACCGAGGGGCGCGGGCGCTTCAAGTACTTCTCGGAGGAACTCACGCACTCGGTGCGCACCCGCATCGAACTCGAAGTGCGCCTGCGCCGCGCGCTGGAACACCATGAATTGCGCGTGTACTACCAGCCGCAGGTTGACATTGCCAGCGGCCGCATCGTCGGGGCCGAGGCGCTGGTGCGCTGGCAGGACCCGGTTGAAGGCCTGATTGCACCGGGACGGTTCATTCGGGTTGCCGAAGAAACCGGCCTGATCACGCCGATTGGCAACTGGGTGTTGCAGCAAACCTGCCACCAGGGCCAGCGCTGGATCGAGGCCGGCCTGCCACCGTTGCGACTGGCCGTGAATCTGTCGGCGCACCAGTTCCTGCACAGCAACATCGGGCAAGTGGTGGCCGAGGCGCTGGCGCAAAGCGGTTTCCCGGCGGCCCGGCTGGAGCTCGAACTCACCGAAAGCGCCCTGATGGAGCGCGAGGCCGAAGCCATCAAAATTCTGGACCAATTGCGCGCCCTGGGCGTGAAACTGGCGATTGACGACTTTGGCACCGGCTATTCGTCGCTGGCTTACCTCAAGCGCCTGCCACTGGACATTCTCAAAATCGACAAGAGCTTTGTTGACAATCTGGCGCACGACCCCGACGACCAGGCGATTGCCGCCACCATCATCGCCATGGCGCATACGCTGCGCCTGCAAGCGCTGGCCGAAGGGGTTGAAACCCAAGAGCAGCTTGATTTTCTGCAGGCGCAGGGTTGCGACATGTACCAGGGCTACCTCACCAGTGCGCCCGTGCCGGCAGATCAATTCGAGCAACTGCTGCGCGCACGCACGCTGGCATGAGGCTCGCGGCGTTTGATGCCCACCACGATTGAGGTAGCCACACTTGCCAAACCTTGCTTCATCGTCAGCACCGGCGCAGTTGGCACCTGTGCCTGCGCAACGTCCGCTGCACCGCGCGCTGCTCTGGCTTGTCATTGGCTTCTTGCTGGTTGCGGCGGGTCTGGTCGCCTGGACGCTGGCCTACCTGCGCAGCCAGACGATCGAGTCAAGCGAGCGCCTGACCCAGTCATTCGCCCAGGTGATCGAGGAGCAGACCTCGCGCACCCTGCAGACCATCGACCAGCGATTGCAACTGGCGGCCAACGGCCTGGCGCAACTTGAAACCGCGGGCACGCTCAACGAAGCAGCGGCCCACGCGCTGTTGCAAGCGCAGGCTAAAGAACTGCCCTTTGTCCGTGCCATCTGGGTGCTCGACGCGCAGGGGCGCATCCGGTACGACTCGGACCTCGGCAACATCGGCATCAGTCTGGCCGACCGCCCCTACTTCCAGGCCTATCTGGCGCAGCCGCAAACCCGGTTTTACCTGGGCAGCCCGGTGCGCAGCCGCACCACCGGCACCTGGTTGATCAGCGCGGCCCGGCCCTTGCGCACAGCCGATGGCGCGTTTGCCGGCATCATCGTGGCCGCCGTGGAACCGCCCTATTTCGACAAGCTGTGGCGCTCGGTTGACTTGGGCGCCGACAGCTCGATTGCCCTGTTTCGCAGCGACGGCACCTTGATGATGCGCAGCCCCTTTGATGAAACGGCCATGGGCAAGGTATTTTCGGGCACACGCCTGTTCAGCGAGCTGTTGCCCACAAGTCCTGCCGGCAGCTATCGCAGCAACAGCGCCATTGACGGCACCTTGCGCAGCTTCGCTTACCGGACCCTGTCGGCGCAGAGCAGTCTGGTGGTGGTGGTCGGCCAATCGTTTGAGCGACTATTGGCACCCTGGCGCCAACAGGCTTGGTTGGCGGCTGCACTGGTGCTGGTCATGGCGCTGGTCACGCTGGCCTCGGTCAGGCACCTCGGCCAGGCCTGGCAGCGCCAGCAACAAGACCAGTTGACCCTGCAGGCCAAGCAGCAGGCGCTACAGGAAAAGACCTCGGTTTTGCGCCTGTTCATCGAGCACGCGCCCGCGGCCATTGCCATGTTTGACCGTGATATGCGATACCTGGCCTACAGCCGACGCTGGCTGCTTGACCTTGGCCTGGCCGAGCAGGCGCTGGCTGGCCGCTGTCACTACGACATCTTCCCCAATCTGCCGGACCGCTGGAAGCAGATTCACCGACGCTGCCTGGCGGGAGCGACTGAAAAATGCGATGAAGACCCGTTTGCGCGCGCCGATGGCAGCACGGACTGGGTGCACTGGGAAGTGCATCCGTGGCGCACGGGCGCGGGCGACATCGGTGGCATCATCATTTTTTCGGAAGTCATCACCGAGCGCAAACGCGCCGAGGCGGCATTGCGCGCCAGTCACGAGCAATTGCGCCTGGTGACGGACCACGCCCTGGTGTTGCTCGCCCATTGCGACCAACAACAGCGTTACCGCTTTGTGAACCAGCCTTATGCCGACATGTTTGCCCTGCCGGCAGCCGATTTTGTCGGCAAACCGCTGCGCGACGTGCTGGGCGACGCGGCTTATACCGTGGCCCAGCCTTACCTGAAAGCCGTGCTGGCGGGGCAACCGCAAGAGTACGACATGGCGCTGCCAAGCGCCAAAAATGGCACGCGTTACATGCATGCGGCGTATGCGCCCGAGCGTGATGCATCAGGCCGGGTGATCGGCTTTGTTGCCGCCATTGTCGATATCACCGAGCGCCAGCAGGCGGAGCAGCAAATCCGCGCGCAGCTCGATGAGCTGCTGCGCTGGCAGGAACTGATGGTCGGGCGCGAGCAGCGCATGGTGGAGCTCAAGGCCGAGGTCAACGAGCTGTGCAATCGCCTGGGTGAGGCGGTGCGCTACGCGGGCGAGGCCGGGGCATGAAAAGCATCGCACTGACGCGCTTTCTGACGCGCCTGATCTGGCTCAGCCTGCTGCCGCTGATGCTGCTGGCAGCCTACCTGATCTTCAGCAGCGTGCGCAACACGCAGGCAACGCAAGACCTGGCGGCGGCCAGTCTGGCGGCCAACTTCGCCAGCGCCACTGACAGCGACCTGCAAGCGCGCATCAACGGCCTGCAGTTGCTGGCCTCGTCGCCGTTGGCCAACGACGCCTCGGGCCGCCCGGCGCTGTACCACGAAGCGCAAGGCTTTGTCACCCATTTTGGCAGCCATGTCATCCTGGCCGACCTTGAGATGCAGATGTTGTTCAACACGCGCGTGCCCTTTGGCACTGCGTTGTCCAAGCTGCCGCGCCCCACCGGCCACGCCGCGGTACCTGTTGCGTTGCAGACGGGGCGGGCTGCGGTTGGCGATATCTTTTTCGGCCCGGTCGCCAAAGTACCACTGGTCGCTCTTGCGGTACCGGGCCGGCGCAACGGCAAAACCGTCTTTGTACTGCTCACCACGTTTGAGGGCGCGCAGTTTCAACAACGCCTGGGCCAGGTGGCGCTGCCTGCCGATTGGTCGCTCGCCCTGCAAGACGGCACCGGTGCCACGATCGCACGGCGTGCGCCGCCGGGCTTCACCCCGACGAACAACCTCAACACCCATAGGCGCTTTGCCGTCGCCTCCGGGCTCTCACCATGGTCGGTGGTGCTCGAGATACCGCCCGACGTGTACCGCGCGCCGCTGCTCGCTGCGGCTGGCGCGCTGGCGCTGCTACTGCTCGGCGCGACGCTGGTGAGTGCATTGGGTGGCGGCTTGGCCGCCCGACGGCTGGCCCGCGAGGTGGCCGCGCTGGCGCAGCGGGGGGCGCCGGCGCCAGTCATCGCCGAAATTGCCACGGCACGCGCGCTACTCGACGCAACGGCGCAACAGCGCGCCAACGCCGAGACAAAACTGCGCCAGAGTGAATTGCGCTTCAGGCTGGCCGCCACCACCGGCAACGTCTGGGACTGGAACATCGTGACGCATCAGGTGGCTTTCCCCGAGGAGTCCTGGCGCGCGCTGGGCTACGAGGCGCCCGTTGCCGACAGTCCGGTCGCCATGCTCGAGTCGCTGCTGCACCCCGAGGATCGCGCCCGCTGGCGTCAGGCGCTCAGGGACCATCTCAAGCGGCATCTGCCCTACGACCTGGACTTTCGCGCCCGCACCCCATCGGGCGAGTACCGCTGGTTCAACACCCGGGGCCAAGCGCAGTGGGACGACAACGGCCGCGCCACTTACATGGCCGGCGTCACGTTCGACATCACCGAGCGCAAGCAGCTGGAACAGCGCAACCTGGCGCAACTCGAACAACTCAGGCACAGCGAGGCCGAAGACAAACGGCTGCTGGCGCTGGCGGACCAGTCGCGCCGCGCGCTGCTCAATGTGCTGCAGGATCAAAAACAGGCCGAGGCCGCGCTGCAAGAAAACCAGCGCTTACTGGCAGAAACGGAAAAAATTGGCAAGGTCGGCGGCTGGGAATTTGACATTGCCACAGGCAAACAGCACTGGACGCCAGAGGTTTACGCCATTCATGAGGTGGACGCGAGCTTTGATCCGACGGTAGAGGTCGGCATCAACTTTTACACGCCCGCTTCCCGCCCGATCATCGAGCGCGCCGTGCAGCGCGCGGTGGCGCAAGGCGAACCGTTTGATCTGGAGCTGGAGATCACCACCGCCAAAGGCAATCTGCGCAACGTTCACGCCATCGGCAAGGTCGATCAGGCGCGGCGCCGCGTCCATGGTTTCTTCCAGGACATCACCGAGCAAAAACGTGTGGAGCTGGCGCTGAGCGAAAGTGAAGAGCGTCTGCGCTTGGCCACCGAGATGGCGGAAATCGCGACTTGGGAATATGACTTCCAATCCGATCAAATGTCACGTTCCGCCAACCATGACCAACTGTATGGCCTGGCGTGGCAGGAGCGCTGGAACATTGGCACATTTACCGAGGCAACCCATCCCGACGACCGTGAGCGATCCAACGCGATTATTCAGGCAGCGGTTGCGCCAGGCGGGTCGGATCACTACGCATTCGATTTCCGTGTGGTCTGGCCGGACGGCAGCCTGCACTGGCTCTGGGTGAAAGGTGGGGTCCTCAAAAGAGACCCAACCGGTCGGGGGTTGTTGGTTCGTGGGGTGCTGCTTGATATCTCCGCGCGCAAACAAAGTGAAATCGAAATCGAGCGTTTGCATGAAGAACTTCAGCGCCACGCCACCGAGCTGGAGCAACGCGTGGCCGAGCGCACCGCCGAGCTGGTGGTTGCCAGGGATCGCGCCGAAGCCGCCGACCGCATCAAATCGTCTTTTCTGGCCACCATGTCGCACGAGCTGCGCACGCCGCTCAATTCGGTCATCGGTTTTACCGGCGTGCTGTTGCAAAAGATCCCGGGACCACTCAATGCCGAGCAGGAGAAACAACTCAACTTTGTGCTCAACGCTGGCCGCCACCTGCTGGCGCTGATCAGCGACGTGCTCGACATCTCCAAGGTGGAGGCCGGCGAGCTGCACCTGGCCCGCGAGCCTTTCGACTTCAGCGCGCTGCTCGACAGGGTGGGCGCCGCTTTTGCGCTAGAAGCCGGGCGCCGCGGACTGGCGTTCAAACTGCTGCCCTGCCCGCAACCAGTGCTGCTCAGAGGCGATGCCCGCCGGATCGAGCAAGTGCTCAACAACCTGCTCAGCAACGCGCTCAAATTCACACCTTCAGGAACCATCACGCTGGCCTGCGCGGGCGAGGACCATGGCCTGGTTGTCAACGTCAGCGACACCGGCGTCGGCATCAAACCCGAAGACATGAACAAGCTGTTTCGCGCTTTCAGCCAGATCGAGACCGGCTTGTCCGGCCTGCGCGAGGGCACCGGCCTGGGCCTGGCCATCAGCAAACACCTGGTCGAAGCCATGGGCGGCGAAGTCAGGGCCGAGAGCACCTGGGGCCAGGGCAGCCGCTTCAGTTTTACACTGCCCATCGCAGACCAGGCAAACCAGGGAGTCCCAGGATGAACGTATTGGTCATTGAAGACAACGCGCAAAACATTTACCTTGAGCGTTATTTGCTCGAAGCCCGCGGCCACCACGTCAGTGAGGCCATCGACGGGCCCGCAGGCATCGCTGCCGCCCGTGCTGCCGTGCCTGATCTGGTGCTGCTTGACATCCAGTTGCCGGGCATGGACGGCTATGCGGTCGCACGCGCGTTGCGCGCCATCCCGCAGCTCGACGCCGTGCCGATTGTGGTGGTGACCTCGTATGCCATGAGCGGCGACCGGGCCAAGGCGATGGTGGAGGGTTGCGATGATTACATTGAAAAACCGATCAACCCCGACACCTTTGTCACCCTGGTCGAGGCCGCAGGTTTGAACGGCCGCAACCAGGAGAAGGCAGGCGCATGATCCATGTCCTGATCGTTGAAGACAACGAGCCCAGCCGCTACCTGCTCAAGGCGCTGCTTGAAGGCAGCGGCTACCGCGTGACACAGGCGGCCAACGGCATCGAGGCCCTGGCGGCGGCGCGGTTGGAGCCGCCCGACATCGTCGTCTCGGACGCGCTGATGCCCCAGATGGACGGCTTTGACTTGTGCCGCGCCTGGATGCAGGACGAGAAGCTCAGGGTGATTCCCTTTGTTTTTTATTCCGCCACCTACACCAGCCCCGAGGACGCGCAGTTGGCGCTCTCGCTGGGCGCCGTGCGTTATCTGATCAAGCCGGTGGAACCGCAGCAGTTTCTGGCCACCTTGCAGACCGTGCTGATGGAATGGGCGGCGCACCCGGCGCCGAATCAGGCTGCACCGCTGGCCGAGCCGGACTTCAAGGCACGGCACGACATGGCGCTGGCGTGCAAGCTCGACCACAAGATGGCGCAACTGGCCGAGGCCAACCTCAAGCTGGGCCAGAGCGAGCGCAATTACCGCCAGCTGTTCGAGGACAACCCGTTGCCGATGTGGGTCTGTGACCATATGACCCGGTGGCCGACGCCTGCCTGACGCTGTTCCGTGACAAAGCGTTCCTGATTCCGGATTGAGGGATTTCACGGCTAAACTCAAATGGGGTGGCGTGTTGCGACAACCGCCCCCTACAACCGCCCCGACCGATAAACCTTCACCCTCCGCTGCATGAACGACACCTCTCCCACCCCGCCCGAAGTCATTCCCCCGTACACCACCGGCTGGCGCCTGGCGACCATCATCTGCGTGGTTCTGTTGGCTGTGGGAGGCGCCACCGGGGTCAGCCTGTACGAGATGTTCAACGCACAGATTTCGCACCTGCAGGCCAAGCTCAAGAACGTGCCGCAAACCA
>PFUD01000029.1 GCA_002789915.1 Comamonadaceae bacterium CG_4_9_14_3_um_filter_60_33
ATGTCCCTGCTTCCTCACCAACTCGAACTGTTAGCCCCGGCGCGCGATGCCGCCATTGGCATTGAAGCCGTCAACCACGGCGCTGACGCTGTCTATATTGGCGGGCCAGGCTTTGGTGCACGCGCCAGCGCCGACAACACGGTGGCTGACATTGCCCGGCTGGTGGCGCACGCGCACCGCTTCAACAGCCGCATTTTTGTCACGATGAACACCATCCTGCGCGACGACGAGTTGGAGGGCGCACGCACGCTGGCCTGGCAACTGTATGAGGCAGGTGTGGACGCGCTGATCGTGCAGGATATGGGCTTGCTTGACCTTGACCTGCCGCCGCTGCAGTTGCACGCCAGCACCCAGTGCGACATCCGCACGCCCGAAAAAGCGCGCTTTTTGCAGGACGTTGGCCTGACGCAACTGGTGTTGGCGCGCGAGCTCACGCTGCCGCAAATTGCCGCCATTCGCGCCGCCACCGACCCCACTCGCAGTACCCTTGAGTTTTTTGTGCATGGCGCGCTGTGCGTGGCCTACAGCGGCCAGTGCTACATCAGTGCGGCGCACACCGGGCGCAGCGCCAACCGCGGCGAATGCAGCCAGGCCTGCCGCCTGCCCTACCAGGTGGTCGACGCCAAGGGCCGCTTTGTGGCGCACGACAAGCATGTGCTGAGCATGAAAGACAACAACCAGAGCGACAACATCGCCGCGCTGGTCGATACGGGCGTGCGCAGCTTCAAGATCGAAGGCCGCTACAAGGACATGGCCTATGTCAAAAATATCACGGCGCACTACCGCCGGCTGCTCGACGACGTTGTAGAAGCCCGCCAGCACTCAGGCGATCCCTTGAGCCGCGCCAGCAGCGGGCGCACCACGTTCAGCTTCACGCCAGACCCCAACCAGAACTTCAACCGCGAATTCACCGACTACTTTGTCAACGGCCGCCAGGACACGATTGGTGCCTTCGACACCCCCAAAAATCCGGGCCAACCCATCGGCTACGTCACCCAGCTCGGCCCCAACTGGGTTGACCTGGAGTTGAACGACCACGCCACCGTGCTGCACAACGGCGACGGCCTGTGCTACTACGACCTGCAAAAAGAACTGGTCGGCCTGGCCATCAACCGCGCCGAGCTCATCAGCACCAAAAATAGCCGTTGGCGCATCTTTCCCAAGGACGCGCTGGCGGGCCTGAAAGACCTGCGCAAGGGTGTTGAGGTCAACCGCAACCGCGACGTGGATTGGTTCCATGGGCTTAACAAAAAGTCCAGTGAGCGACGCATCCAGCTCTGGGCGCACCTGGCCGACAGCGCCACGGGCATCACGCTGACGCTGACCGACGAAGACGGTTTTAGTGCCAGCGCGCACGCCAAGCTGGCGCTCACGCCCGCCAAAGACATGGCCGGCGCGCTGGAAACTTTGGTGGACAACGTCTCCAAACTGGGCAACACAATTTTTACGGCCAGCGACGTTCAGGTGGCTTTTGCGCAGCCCTGGTTTGTGCCAGCCTCAGCGCTTAACCCGCTGCGCCGCGAAGCCGTGCAAGCGCTCGAAGCTGCCCGTGCCGCCGGGTTTGTGCGCTGGCTGCCCGGGCAGGCGGTGGCGCCACCTGCAACCTACCCTGAAGACACTTTGAGCTACCTGGCCAATGTCTTCAACCGGGCCGCGCGCAGTTTTTATGCGCGCCACGGTGTCAAAGTCATTGCTGCGGCTTACGAGGCCATTGAAGAGCCGGGTGAGGTCAGCCTGATGATCACCAAACACTGCGTGCGCTTTTCCTTGAGCCTGTGCCCCAAGCAGGCCAAGGGCGTGACCGGTGTGCAGGGTTTTGTCCGCGCCGAGCCGCTGCAACTGATCAACGGACGCGAAAAACTCACGCTGCGCTTTGACTGCAAACCCTGCGAGATGCATGTGATGGGCAAAATGAAGCCGGCCATCGCCAAGCAGTCAAGGCAAGAGCTGGCGCAAGCGCGCACCGGCACGCCGATGACATTTTTTAAAATCCGTCCGCCCACGGTTGACAACGGCTTCGGACACTGAGGTCGTCTCCCTTGCCACAGCGTGACGTCAAAATTTGGGGATTTTGATGCGGCTGACCATCAATGCGCCAGAAAGCGCAAACAGCAACACCAATGGGTGCAAGATGAAGCCGGCAATTTCCACTTGACCCCACCACAGTGACGCATGCAAAGCGCCTTGCATGGCCGCGACAAACAGCACCAACACAAGCACCAATGACGTTGGAATGGGCGTGCCTTCGAAGTATTTCACCTTGTCTTGCCCCTGGGACAATGCCTCGGCGGTGATGTTGAAACGGGCCAGCCGCGACACGCCGCAGGCCACGAAAGCAGTCAGAAGAATGCGGTCATACAGCCCCTGCATGCCGCAGCCGTAGGCGATCAGGGCGGGCGCAACACCAAATGAGATGACGTCAGCGAGCGAATCGAGCTCACGCCCCAGCAGCGACGATTTTTGACGCCAGCGGGCAATGCGTCCATCCAGCACGTCAAAAATAAAGGCCGCCAGCACCAAGGCGCAGGCAAAGTAAACGTGGACGACATCTCGGGTTTGCAGGTAGGTCATGATGGAAAACATGGCGCCCATGCCGCAAACCGCGTTGCCCAGCGTGAACCAGTCGGCCAGGGTGAACTCCCGGATCATCGAGAAAGCTTTGTTGGGGCTGGGTGTCTTCATGTCACTCTGACTATCTTGAACTTCACAGTGTCTGCGCCCATGGCGCGGGAGGCTGCCAAGTGGCAAACCACACGGGTATTTGACTCCCCGGCATGGCACGAGCCACTGCAAAGCCCTGCGCCAAATCACACCCCAGCTCAAGCAGCTTCTTGCCGCCAGCCACACTTTCAACGCCTTCGGCAATCACGTGTTTATGAAAGGCGCTGGCCAGCCCGATGACGCCCTTGACGATGGCCAAATCGTCAGGGTCATCGAGCATGTCACGCACAAAACTCTGGTCAATTTTCAAGGTTTCAACGGGCAGCCGCCTGAGGTAAGTCAGCGAGGAGTAGCCGGTACCGAAATCATCAATGGCAAAAAACACCCCCAGCCGATGGCAATCCTGCATGATTTTTATCGCCGAATCAATGTCCTCAAGGGCGCTGGTCTCCAGCACTTCCAGTTCCAAAAACCTGGCATCAACGCCCGGGTGGTTCGCCAGCAGCCCGGACAAATGACTTGCAAAGTCTGCCTGTTGAAACTGCCTGGCTGACACGTTGACACTGACCGCAATCGTCAACCCCAGTCGCTGCCAGTCGCTCATTTGCTGGAGCACGGCGTCAATCACCCAGGTCCCCAAGGTTTCGTTTAACGGGTGTTTTTCAATCACCGGTAAAAAAGCACCTGGCAACAGCAGACCTTTCTCTGGGTGCTGCCAGCGAATCAGTGCCTCCACCCCTATCACGACACCGGTGCGCATGTTGACCTTGGGCTGGTAGTACACCACAAACTCTTGATTAACCATCGCCTGGGCAATGCACTCTTGCTGCAAGCTGCGCGTCCTGACCTCGGCATCCAGCGCTGAGTCGAAGATGTAAATGCGGTTTTTACCGCCTTGCTTGGCCTCAAACATGGCCTGATCTGCGTGGCGCATCAATTGGTCAGCATCGGCGTTGTCCTGTGGGTAAATGGTGACCCCGATACTGGCGGTCACTTTCAAACCCAGCCCCAAGACAAACACCGGTTCAGCGCAAGCATTCAACACCCGATTGACCAGTGCAACACATTCCTGCGTGCTATTGATGTTCGCCAAAACTGCCACAAACTCATCGCCACCAATGCGCGCTAGGGTGTCCACGTCGCGCAGCTCCAGCTTCATTCGGTTTGAAACCGAGATCAAAAAAGCATCACCCACATCATGACCATAGTGGTCGTTGATGTGCTTGAACCCATCCAGATCAAGATAAAGCACGGCCACACTGTGGTTTTGACGCTGGCACATCGCCATGGTCTGGCGCAACCTGTCGGATAACAACAACCGGTTTGGCAAATTGGTCAGTGCGTCGTATTGGGCGCTGTGTTCGAATTTTTCCTGCTGCAGCTTCAGTGTTGTGATGTCAGAAAACAGCGCCACGTAGTTTTGAACGCAGTCATCGGCGTCTCTGACCGCGCTGACAGTCAGAATCACCGAGTACGACTGGCCATCTTTTCGGCGGCTCCACATCTCACCGCGCCATTCCCCAAAGTGGCGCAACGCGGCCCTCATGTTGCGCAAGACTTCGGGCCCCTGGCGGGACGAGCGAAACATGCGGGCATCCCGCCCCACAAGCTCTGCCTTGCTGTACCCGGCGATTCGGGAGAATGCCTCATTGCTGTCAACAATCGAGCCTTTTCGGTCAGTGATCAAAATGCCCTCGCTGGTGCTGGTGAAAACACTCGCGGTCAGTTTCAATTGCCGCTCAGCCAATTTTTGTGCAGTGATGTCGCGGGCAATCTTTGATGCACCAATGATCTGTCCACTTTTGTCCCGAATGGGCGACGTGGTGACAGACACCTCGATGCGTCGCCCATCCTTGTGAATGCGTACAGTCTCAAAGTGTTCCACCGTTTCACCCGCCAGAATGCGCTCAAGAATAAAGCCTTCTTCATTGTTTTTTTCGGGGGGAAGAAGCATCGACATCGGCCGACCCAGCATTTCCTCGCGCGAATAGCCAAAAATAGCCTGCGCCGCCGGGTTCCAGCTGGTCACCAGGCCGGTGATTGTCTTGCCGACGATGGCGTCGTCCGAAGACTCCACGATGGCTCGGTAATACTCTGCTGCCAACGCATCGGCGATGGCCATCTGCATGTCGGGTGCGCGCTCGCTCTTTACCGTTTGCGCGACAAGAGATTCCAGCGACAGAATTTTTTCTTGGTCAGCAACCATCTCGGTCACATCCCGGGTCACACCGACCACTGACGTGACCTGACCCGCAACGCCAAACTCTGGCACACATCGGGAACTGAAATGACGTACGCCTGTCGGGCTTGGGAACGAAAATTGCGACTCGCTTGCAACGCCTGAGCTGAAAACCTGACTTAACTGACCATCCCACTGCTTGACAAGCGCAGCGGGCATGCCCAACTCCTGGTTTGTCTTGCCGAGAAAATCACCTGCCGGTCGGCCAGTGGCCAACTCAACGGCCTTGTTGACATAAGTGTGCCGAAACTCAGGGTCAAAGCGCGCCACGATGTCCTTGAGGCAATCCGCAAACTGCGGTGCTTCAAGCGACCCTGTGGCAGCCCGCGCGCTACCGCGCTCTGAAGCCATTGATTTTTTCATGACACCATTCCAGATTGATGAGAGACAAACCTTGGTACATCCGATCGACTTTGTTTGCAATGTCTTGGCTTATACAGTGTTAGGCCGCCGCCATCAATCTCTTTTTGCCGAAGGCGCTGGGCGACCCTCAGCCCACCCAACGGCGGGCGTTATGCCAAAGCTGCATCCACGGGCTCAACGCATCACGGTCCTGGTCAGTCCAGCTCAGCTGGATGTTGCGGAACACGCGCTCGGGGTGCGGCATCATGGCGGTAAAGCGGCCGTCGGCCGTGGTCACCGCCGTCAGGCCGCCCGGGCTGCCGTTGGGGTTGAACGGGTAGGCTTCGGTGGCGGCGCCATGGTTGTCGGTGAAGCGCATGGCAGCGATGGCCTGGGCGGCGTTGCCACGGTGCTTGAAATTGGCATAGCCCTCGCCGTGCGCTACAGCAATCGGCAAGCGGCTTCCAGCCATGCCTGCAAAGAACAATGACGGCGATTCCAGCACTTCGACCATGCTCAGGCGCGCCTCAAAACGCTCGCTCTGGTTGGTGGTGAAACGCGGCCAGTCTTGGGCACCGGGAATGATGTCGGCCAGCTCGGCAAACATCTGGCAGCCGTTGCACACGCCCAGCCCGAAAGTGTCCAGGCGGCCAAAAAAGGCCTTGAACTGGTCGACCAGCACGGGGTTGAAGGTGATCGAGCGCGCCCAGCCAATGCCGGCACCGAGCGTGTCGCCATAACTGAAACCACCGCAGGCCACCACGCCCTTGAAGTCAGCCAGATTGGCACGGCCCGTTTGCAGGTCGGTCATGTGGACGTCAAACGCCTCAAAACCCGCCTCGGTAAAGGCGTAGGCCATTTCAATGTGCGAATTGACGCCCTGCTCGCGCAGCACCGCCACCTTGGGGCGCGACAGCATCAGCGCCGCCGAACCCTGTGGGGGTTTTGTGGCATCACGCCATGGCAGGTGAACATGCAGGCCTCGATCAGTCGGATCACCTGCCGCAGCGTGCTCGGCATCAGCGCAGGCCGGGTTGTCGCGCACTTTGCAAATCTTCCAGCTGGTGGCATCCCACACCTGGTGCAGGTCGGCCAGTGCGGCCTTGAAAATGGACTTGGCATCGCGCCACACCTGCACCTCGCCAACCCCCATCGTGATGGTGTCGCCAACCGGGCGAGTCTTGCCCACCACATGGCTGTGCGCGCTCAAGTGATGGTCGCGCAGCACTTGCATGACCGCGTTCCTGTCCGCCGTGCGCACCTGCAGCAGCACACCCAGTTCTTCGCTGAACAGCGCCTTGAGCGTGAGCTCATCGCGGCGGCCGCTGACCTGGTTGGCCCAGTTCTTGGCGTCGCCCCAGTCCATGCGGCTGTCGGAAATACCGTCGCCCTCGGTCACCAGCATGTCCACATTGAGCGCCACACCCACATGGCCGGCAAAAGCCATCTCGCAGGCGCTGGCGAACAGGCCACCGTCGCTGCGGTCGTGGTAGGCCAGAATTTGGCCCTGCGCGCGCAAAGTGTTGACAGCGTTGACCAGGTTCACCAGGTCTTGCGGGTCGTCCAGGTCAGGCACTTCGTCGCCCATCTGGCCCAGCGTTTGCACCAAAATGCTGCCGCCCATGCGGTTCTGGCCGTGCCCCAGGTCCACCAGAATCAGCGAGGTGTCATCTTGCGCGTTGAGCTGCGGCGTCAACGTGCCGCGCACGTCGGCCAGGGTGGCAAACGCGGTCACGATCAAAGACACTGGCGAGCTGACTTTCTTGGCATTGCCGGCTTCGTCCTTCCACTGTGTGCGCATGGACAATGAGTCTTTGCCCACGGGGATGGAAATGCCCAGCGCCGGGCACAGCGCCAGCCCCACAGCCTTCACGGTTTCATACAGCGCAGCATCTTCACCCGGTTCGCCGCAAGCCGCCATCCAGTTGGCCGACAGCTTGACGCGGTCGAGTTGCACGGGCGCGGCCAGCAGGTTGGTGATGGCTTCAGCCACCGCCATGCGGCCACTGGCGGGCGCGTTCACGCTGGCCAGCGGCGTGCGCTCGCCAATGGCCATGACCTCGCCAGCAAAACCCTTGAAATCGGCCAGGGTCACAGCGCAGTCCGCCACTGGCACTTGCCACGGACCGACCATCTGGTCGCGGTGCGTGAGGCCGCCCACGGTGCGGTCGCCAATGGTGACCAGAAAGCGTTTGGACGCCACCGTGGGGTGGGCCAGCACGTCAATGGCGGCCTGCTGCAGGGGCACGCCTGTCAGGTTGACGGCGGCGAACTTACGGGTCACCGTTTTGACGTCGCGCTGCATTTTTGGCGGTTTGCCGAGCAACACGTTCATGGGCATGTTGACAGCGACCCCCACGCTTGGCACTGCCCCGGAATCAGCGGGAGATGTTTCTGCAGGTACCACGCTGCCGCCCGAAAGGGCTGCGCCTGCTTGGGACAGGTCCACATCGCCCACCACAAGTTGACGCGCTTCAGTAGCCACGCCGACCACGGCAAAAGGGCAGCGCTCGCGCTCGCACAGGGCCTGGAACAGCCCCAGGGATTCTGGCGCGATGGCCAGCACATAGCGTTCCTGGCTTTCGTTGGACCAGATTTCCTTGGGTGCCAGGCCCGATTCTTCGAGCGGCACCGCGCGCAGGTCGAACAAGGCGCCGCGCCCGGCGTCGTTGGTCAGCTCAGGGAACGCGTTGGACAGGCCACCGGCGCCAACGTCGTGAATCGCCAAAATCGGGTTGGCCTCGGTCATCAGCCAGCACTGGTTGATGACTTCCTGGGCGCGCCGCTCGATCTCGGGGTTGCCGCGCTGCACCGAATCAAAGTCGAGGTGCGCTGCGTTGTCGCCAGTGGTCATGGAGCTGGCTGCGCCGCCGCCCATGCCGATGCGCATGCCCGGGCCGCCGAGTTGAATCAACAACGTGCCGGCAGGGAACTGAATCTTGTGCGTTTGCGTGGCATCGATCACGCCCAAACCGCCGGCCAGCATGATCGGCTTGTGGTAGCCGCGCTGCTCGCTTTGCGGCCGGTCATTGCCTGCCGCATCCTTGAGCGTGTAGCTCAGGCTTTGCTCATACTCGCGAAAGTAGCCCAGCAAATTGGGCCGACCAAACTCGTTGTTGAACGCCGCCCCGCCCAGCGGCCCCTCGACCATGATCTGCAGCGGGCTGGCAATATGCGCCGGACGGCCGTAAATAATGGGGGTCAGATTCCAATTATTTTCATCTTTTGGTTTTGACGAATTAATTGGAATCTGACCCCAATTAATTTTCGAGACGGTGAAGCCGGTCAGGCCGGCTTTGGGTTTGGAGCCACGGCCGGTGGCGCCTTCGTCACGGATTTCGCCGCCAGCGCCGGTGGCGGCGCCGGGGAATGGCGAGATGGCGGTGGGGTGGTTGTGGGTTTCCACCTTCATCAAAATGTGCTGAATGGCGCTTTGTTTGCCATAGCTCACCAAGCTGGCCACAGCGGCGGACGGCGCGCTGAAGCGCTCGACCACGCCGCCTTCCATCACCGAGGCGTTGTCGGAATAGGCCACCAACATGTGCTGCGGGTTGACTTGGTGGGTGTGGCGAATCATGCCGAACAGGGTGTGCGGCTGGGCCACGCCGTCGATGGTGAACTCGGCGTTGAAAATCTTGTGGCGGCAGTGCTCGCTGTTGGCCTGGGCGAACATCATCAGTTCGACGTCGGTCGGGTTGCGCTGCAACTGGGTGAAGGCCTGCACCAGGTAGTCCATCTCGTCGTCGGCCAGCGCCAGGCCGAACTCGGCGTTGGCGGCCAGGAGCGCGGGTTTGCCACCGGCCAGCACATCGACATGCGCCATCGGTGCGGCGGGCAGGCTGGCAAACAGCTTGGCGGCGCTGGCGCGGTCGAACATTGCGCTTTCGGTCATGCGGTCGTGCAGCAAATCTGCTACCTGCGCCAGTTGCACCTCAGTCAGCGTAGGCTTCTTGCTGAGCAAACCACCTTTGAGGCTGACGCGGTATTCGGTGATGCGCTCCACGCGGTGCACTGTCAGGCCGCAGTTGTGCGCAATATCTGTGGCCTTGGAGGCCCAGGGCGACACCGTGCCAAAGCGCGGCGTGACCACAATCAGCGCGCCATCCGCCGGGCCGGCGTAGGGTTCACCGTAGTTCAGCAGCGCGGCTAACTGGTCCTTGAGCGCTGCCGACGGCGCTTGGTCTGATGCAACCAAATGCACGTAGCGCGCTGCGATGCCATTGATCTTGTCGTGCACGGCTTGCAGGCCCGGCAGCAGTTGTTGAACACGGAAATCGCCAAGGGCGCTACCGCCCTCGATGGGGGTGATGTGCAGAGTCAATTGGAGAGCCTTAACGACAGGGAATAAAAGCGTGAAAACCGGCAGCTGCCACGCAAAAAGATGTCGAATTTTAGCGGGCGCTTAAGGCTTGCTCATAAAGTCCTTAGACGCCGCGGTACAGCCAGGGCATGTCCAGCAAGCCCTCGCCGAGCACTTTCATGGCCACGTTGCGCCCCAAACCCATCAGC
>PFUD01000071.1 GCA_002789915.1 Comamonadaceae bacterium CG_4_9_14_3_um_filter_60_33
AAGGTGGGCATGCTGCATTCGCCCGAGATCGTGCGCACCGTGGCGCAAGCCATTGACCGGCATCACTTGAGCCGCGTGGTGTTCGACCCGGTGATGGTCGCCACCAGCGGCGCCAAGCTGATTGACGACCCCGCCATTGCCGTGCTGGTGGCCGAGCTTTTTCCGCGTGCGACGCTGATCACGCCTAATTTAGACGAAGCCGCGCTGCTGGTGGGCCGGCCGCTTGTCTGTGCGCAGGACATGGCCCAGGCAGCCGCTGAACTATTGGCAAATGGGGCGCGTGCCGTGCTGCTCAAGGGCGGGCACTTGGCCGGTGACGTGGTGATGGATTTATTGCTACCGGCAGAAGGCGAGCCGCTTTGGATGCAGGCCCCGCGCATCGCCACTGCCAACACCCATGGCACCGGTTGCACGCTGTCGAGCGCCATTGCCGCGCATTTGGCGCTGGGCGCTCCGTTAATTGATGCGGTGCAACAGGCCCGCGCCTTCGTACGCCAGGCTTTGCAAGCTGGTGCCTCGGTCAAAACCGGCCAGGGCGAAGGTCCGCTGAATCACGGTTTTGCGCCGCTGCCGATGGCGTTGCGCACGCTGTAACCCAAGTCGCATTCGCGGCGGGGGCGCCGCTCCTATCCTACAAAGCCACGCCAATCATCGTGTTTGGTTTTAACCGACCTTCAACTGGCAAACATGGCCTGCAACGCAAGCACCTGCGCTTCGGGCTGATCGGCCGCCACCAGCGCCCGCACCACAGCTACCGAGCCCACGCCAGTGGCCAGCACCTCGGGCAGCCGCGCGGGGTCGATGCCGCCAATGGCCACCGTGGGCAAGTCGCGCAACAGTGCCGCATACATTTTGAGGCGCGCCGGGCCTTGCGGCGGCGTGGCCATACGCTTGAGCGTGGTGGCGTAGACAGCCCCCATGGCGATATAGCTGGGCTGTACTGCGGCTGCGCGCATCATCTCGGCATAGCCGTGGCTGCTGAGCCCCAAGCGCAGCCCGGCCGTGCGGATGGCGTTCAGGTCTGCGCCACTCAGCCCTTCAAGGTCTTCCTGCCCCAAATGCACGCCGTAGGCGCCAGCATCAATGGCCGCTTGCCAGTGGTCATTGATGAACAGCAGCGCGGCGGTGCCCTGCACGGCTTTGACTGCGGCAGCTACTTCGCGTTGAATAACAGCCGGGTCGTCTGACTTGAAGCGCAATTGCAGCGTAGGCACCCCGGCACGCGCCATGCGCGCCACCCAGGCGGCATCGGGCAGCACCGCGTAAAGGCCCAACTGTTGCGGGCAGGGGGCAAAGCCCCCAGAGTTGCGGTTGTCTGTGAATGGGTGTGGGGTCGAGTTCAGTCGACCAAAGTCTTGCGCCTGGGTGGGCCAGGCGCTGGTGTCGAATTGGCCGCTACGCGCGCTTTGGCGCTGCCAGGCGCTGGCCACACATTGCGCATCAGCGTCGATGAAGTCAAGGGCGCGGCAGGCCGCATACACCGCTTGTGCTTCTGGGTCGGTCAGTACCGAGGGGAGTGCGCTCAAGTTGTTAGGCAGCCGTTGCAGCGGGTCAGCCTGCAATGCCAAGTGGCTGTGCTGGCGCACGATTTCTCGGGCCAGAATGTTGACTTCGATGTTGTGTGCCATGGGTTTCCTTTGCGTCAGGCCTGGTGCCAGAATGGCGTGCCCAGCACCGGGGTGCTGGGCTGAGCGCTGTCGTGCTCGGGCATCACGCCTGACAAATATGCCGCGCGTCCGGCTTGCACGGCGTGCGCAAAAGCACCCGCCATGCGCACCGGGTCTTGTGCCAGGGCCACTGCCGTGTTGAGCAGCACGCCGTCAAAGCCCCACTCCATCACCTGGCACGCGTGTGACGGCAGGCCCAAACCCGCATCGACGAGCATCGGCACGTCCAGGCGCTCGCGCAGGGTGCGCAGCGCGTAAGGGTTGATGGGGCCCTTGCCAGTGCCAATGGGCGCGGCCCACGGCATGATGGCCTGGCATCCCACATCGACCAGGCGCTGGCACAGCACCAGGTCTTCGGTGCAATAGGGCAGCACCCAAAAGCCGTCTTGGATAAGGCGGCTGGCGGCATCAACCAGGTTGAGCGTGTCAGGCTGCAGCGTGTAGTCGTCACCGATCAGCTCCAGCTTGAGCCAGGGCGTGCCAAACACTTCACGCGCCATCTGCGCCGTGGTGATGACTTCCTGCACGCTGTGGCAGCCTGCGGTGTTGGGCAGCACCGGCACCTTGAGCGCGGCCAGCATGGCCCAGAAGCTGTTGGGCGCGGCATCACCGGCGTGCAGGTTTTGCCGGCGCAGTGACGCGGTCAGCATGGCCGGTTGCGCCAGCTTGACCGCGGCTTGCAACACGCCGGGCGACGGGTAGCGCGAGGTGCCCAGCAGCAGGCGGCTGGCAAAGGTCTGGCCGTAGAGCACCAGCGCGTCAATGGGCGGGGTTGAATTCATGTTCATGGTGAGTGATTCTTAGCCCCCGGTGACCGGCGCAATCAAGTCAATTTGATCGGCGTTTTGCAACAGGGTGTGGTGGTACTGGGTATTGGGGACGAACTGCAGGTTGATGGCTGCGGCAAAAGGCGGCTTCAATTGCAAAAGCGCGACGGCATCTGCCAGGGTGGCGGGGGCGGGCAGGGTGGTGGTTTGGCCGTTGATCAGCACGGTGAGGTTGGCTGACATCAGGCAGGCTCCCGAACATCCGGGTTCATGGATTGCTGCGCTTCGCTCGCAATGACGGTGCTGGCACCGCCAGAGACACGGCAAACCACGCCAGCCTCAGCACCGTCATTGCGAGGAGCGTCAGCGACGCGGCAATCCATGGCTTCTGCCAGTGCCGAACGTCCGCCATGCATGAGTTGCAGCACCACATCCAGCACGGCCGGGGCCATCAGGTAGCCGTGGCGGTACAGGCCGTTGACCTGCAGGCAGCGCGCACCCAAGTAACGCACCTCGGGCAAGTTGTTGGGCAGGGTGGGGCGGCATTGGGCGACCAGCTCCACAATGCGGGCCTCGCCAAAGCCGGGGTCCACGGTGTAGGCGGCGCTGAGCAGTTCCAGCGCTGAGCGCACGCTCACCGGCGACAGGTCGTCCGATTCAATTTCTGTGGCGCCAATCTTGAAAATGCCGTTTTCCTTGGGTGCGATGTAGATCGGATAACGCGGGTGGATCAGCCGCGTCGGGCGTGACAGGCGCACGTTGGGGGCATGCAGTAGCGCCACCTCGCCGCGCACACCGCGCACCTGCGACCATTGCGGTCGGGCACCCAGGCCACGGCAGTCCAGCACCCAGTCGGGTTGGCCAGCGTTGTCGGGCGCAAAGTCGCCAGGCTGACGCGGGCTGTTCCAGTGCAGGTCAACCTGGCGCTGTTGCAACTCCAGCAGCAGGGCGTCGAGCAGTTGGTGGTTGTCCAATTGGCCCTCGCCCGGCAAATACAAGCCCTGGGCAAAGCGTTCGGCCAGGCCGGGCTCCAGTTGCGCAAGCCCAGCGCGGTCAAGCGTTTGCATGGCGGGCAATTGCGGCAGGCGCTGGTTGGTTGCAGCCAATTGGTGTGTGAAGCGCGCAGCTTCCGCCGCATCTTGCCGGTGCCACACCACCATCGTGCCCTGCTGCTGAAAAAACACTGGCGTGGGCAGCGGTGCCAGCAATTCGGGCCAGCGTGTCAGGCCATACAGCCCCATCTTGACCACGGCGTCTTCTGCCACCGCAGATTCGGCCAGCGGTGCCAGCATGGCCGCTGCCGCACGCGCTGCCGAGTTGAGCGCTTGCGGACCACCGGCATCAAACACTTGCAGCTGATGGCCAGTGCGGGCCAGCGTGACAGCCAACAACCTGCCCATCAGACCCGCTCCCAATATGACGATATTCATGCATTGCTCCTGACCAGAAGCGACGACGGCGTGTGCGTCCGCCGGGCTGGAAATGCGCCAGATAAATATGTATTTGCCATCCGTTTGCTCCATGCAAAAAGTTGGCAGGTCGGCGGTCGAAAGGGGTGGCAAACCTCGCCAGAGAAGGCGGCGAGCACCGGTTTTTAACCTGCTTCCCTGCGCGAGGATTACCTCAATCAGGTTCAAAGGGACTTTCTCAGTCGCACTGCCAGCAAAGCCGGCCGCACAACACCCCTAGCGAAAGCGTCAATAAACGCAGCGCGGATTCTATAGCGCAGCGCGGGCAGGTGGTGTTGGCAATGTCCTTGATGGCAACGCTCAACGCCTCAAAACCTTACACTCGGCGCCTTGTTTCTGCCTGTGAATGCCCATGAACGCCCCTGTCGACGTCTCCTTTTTCCCGCGCGCCGCCAAGCCACTTTCCAGCTACCGCAAGTTCTGGGCAGCGCGCTTTGGCACGGCGCCGTTTTTACCGATGAGCCGTGCCGAGATGGAGCAACTTGGCTGGGACAGCTGCGACGTGGTGCTGGTCACGGGCGACGCTTACGTGGATCACCCCAGCTTTGGCATGGCGGTGATTGGTCGCATGCTTGAAGACCAAGGTTTTCGCGTGGGCATCATTGCGCAACCCGACTGGCAGAGCGCCGAGCCGTTCCGCGCTTTAGGCAAACCCAATTTGTTTTGGGGCGTGACGGCGGGCAACATGGACAGCATGATCAACCGCTACACCGCCGACCGCAAAATTCGCACTGACGACGCCTACACCCCAGGCGACGTTGGCGGCAAGCGACCTGACCGCGCGGCCATTGTCTACAGCCAGCGCTGCCGCGAGGCCTACAAGGATGTGCCCATCATTCTGGGCGGTATCGAGGGCAGTCTGCGCCGAATTGCCCACTACGACTACTGGAGCGACAAGGTGCGCCGCAGCATTGTTGTGGATGCCAAGTGCGACCTGCTGCTGTACGGCAACGCCGAGCGCGCCATTGTTGAAATTGCCCACCGCCTGAGCCGGCGCGAGGCCGTTGAGCACATCACCGACGTGCGCGGCACCGCCTTTGTGCGCCGCACCGACGACGACACCCGCTTGGGCTGGTTCGAGATCGACTCCACCAATGTTGACGTGCCGGGCCTGGTCGAGTCGCACATCAACCCCTACCAGACCACCAGCGAACAGGCGGCGGGGCAGGGTACAACCTGCAGCAAGGAAGATGCACAAGCGGATGAGTTTTGTGGGGCAGACTTTAGTCTGCCAAGGTCGACTGAAGGCGACCCCACATTACAGCCCCAAGGGGACAACGTTCAGCCCCTCACCTTCATGCCCAACCCCGCGCTGCCACGGCGTGCTGGCAAACAAACCCTGCCACCCCGCGACCGCACCGTCATCCGGCTGCCAAGCTACGAGCAGGTCAAATCCGACCCGGTGCTCTATGCCCATGCCAACCGCGTGCTGCACCTTGAAACCAACCCCGGCAACGCCCGCGCCCTGGTGCAGGCGCACGGGGAGGGCTCAGTAGCTCGCGATGTCTGGATCACGCCACCGCCGATCCCGCTCACCACCGCAGAAATGGACCAGGTTTTCGGCCTGCCCTACGCGCGCAGCCCGCACCCCAGTTATGCCGACGCCAACGGCAGCCATGACCACGCCACCAAGATACCGGCCTGGGAGATGATTCGCTTCAGCGTCAACATCATGCGCGGCTGCTTTGGCGGCTGCACTTTTTGCTCAATCACCGAGCACGAGGGACGCATCATCCAGAGCCGATCCGAGGAATCGGTCATCAAGGAGATCGAGGACATTCGCGACAAGGTCAAGGGATTCACCGGCACCATTTCAGACCTCGGCGGGCCGACTGCCAACATGTACCGGTTGGGCTGCAAAAGCCCCGAGATCGAAGCCGCCTGCCGCAAGCCCAGTTGCGTCTTCCCCGGCATCTGCTCCAACCTGGGCACCGACCACCAGCCGCTCATCAACATCTACCGCCGCGGCCGTGCCCTGAAGGGCGTCAAGAAGATTTTGATCGGCTCGGGTGTGCGTTATGACCTGGCGGTGCAAAGCCCGGAATACGTCAAGGAACTGGTGCAGCACCATGTGGGCGGTTACCTCAAGATTGCGCCCGAGCACACCGAACAAGGGCCGTTGAGCAAGATGATGAAGCCCGGCATGGGCAGCTATGACAAGTTCAAGACGTTGTTTGACAAGTACACCGCTGAGGCTGGCAAAAAGCAGTTTTTGATCCCTTACTTCATCGCCGCCCACCCCGGCACCAGCGACTCCGACATGATGAACCTGGCGCTATGGCTCAAGAAAAACGGCTTCCGCGCCGACCAGGTGCAAACCTTCTACCCCAGCCCGATGGCCACCGCCACGGCCATGTACCACACCGACCTGAACCCGCTCAAGGGCATTCACCGCGACGACCGTGGTGAAAAGGTTGACGTGGTGCGCGGCGAACGCCGCCGCCGTTTGCACAAGGCTTTTTTGCGCTACCACGACCCCAACAACTGGCCGCTGCTGCGCGACGCGCTCAAGGCCATGGGCCGCGCCGACCTGATTGGCAACGGCAAACACCACCTGATTCCGACGTTTCAGCCCATGACGGACGGCAGCTACACCAGCGCGCGTCGCAAGAACTCAAGCACTTCGGCAGTCAAAACACCCAAGCCAGGTCAACTATTGACTCAGCACACGGGCCTGCCACCGCGCGTTACCGGCAAAACGGCTTCGTCGTCATTGCGAGCGATGCGCGGCAATCCATGACTCCAAAAACCAGTGGATTGCCACGTCGCTAACCCGCCTGGGCGAGCTGCAATCGGATGTTGGCGCACAAGCCGCCGCCGCTGGCGTTGCTGAGCTCAAGCGTACCCCTCATGCGCGAGACGATTTTTTGCACAATGGCCAGCCCCAGGCCAGTGCCGTTGGCAGCGGTGCGGGCGGTTTCACCGCGAAAAAATGGTGTCGTCAACAGCTTGAGCTGATCAGCTGGCACGCCCGGGCCATGGTCGCACACCCGCAGCAGCACCGTGCTGTCCATCTTGCGCGCAGTCACTTCCACCCGCGCCTGATCGCTATCGGCCGACTTGCCATAGCGTGCAGCGTTTTCTATCAGGTTGATCAGCACGCGCTGTAGTTCCACTGCGTCGGCCTGAACCACCAGATCGGGTTCAATGTTCAGCTTGATCTCAAGCTCGGGGCGGTTACGCAGCGTGCCCAGGTACTCATCCATGAATGGATTGAGTGCGACCGGACTCAGCATGATGTGGCCGGGCCGGGCGTAATCAAGAAACTTGTTGATGATGGCATCAAGTTGCGCGATGTCGTTGGCCATGTGCTCACGCGCCGTAGCATCACTGACACTGAGTTCGGTTTCCAGACGCAACCGCGCCAGTGGCGTGCGCAAATCGTGTGAAATTCCGGCTAGCATGACCGCCCGCTCTTCTTCAATTCTGGCGAGCTTTTGTGTCATTCGGTTAAAGCCGATATTGACCGCCCTGATCTCGTTGGTGCTCACCGTTTCATCGAGTCGGCTCGCCTCGAAGTCGCCCTCGCGCACGCGCTTGGCGGCAAACGACAGGTCTTTCAGGGGCTGATTGATGAGCCGTGCCATCCAGGCTGCACCCAGCAGCGACAAAACCGCGGCGGCGGACAACCAGATCAGCCAGGCCTTGGCCTCGGGCTGGTCAAAGCGGGAGCGATCCGTCTGTAGCCAGAAATGGTCCTTGTTGATGTCAAAGCCAATCCACAGCCCAGCCACGCCATTGACCTGTTCAGCCACCAGCGTGTTGGGCCCCAGACGATTTTTCAGCTCCCTGGCCATGTAGCGGCTGAGGTCGTCTTTGCTCAAGGGCTGTATCACGTCATTGGGCTCGCGCGGCACGATCACCACATGCTCCTGGTCTTTCATGGTCTTGAACAGCGAGACCTGGGTGATGCTGTCGGTGTGCATGACAGCGGCACGGCTCAGGTTGACCATCGACGCAATTTGCCGACCGGTCTGGGTGGCACGCGGCTCGGCTTCAAGCTCGTGCATGGTCTCCGTCCAGGCCAGCACACTGCCCAGCAGCATCAGCGCGAGCAGCACAAAAGTGCGCCAGAACAGACTCAGGCGGGGTCTATTGGCTGTCATCAGGAACAAACACGTAGCCAACACCCCACACGGTCTGGATGTAACGTGGCGCCGCGGCATCTTCCTCGATGAGTTTGCGCAAGCGCGACACCTGCACGTCCAGGCTGCGGTCGAAAGGCTCAAAGTCGCGGCCGCGGGCCAGTTGTGCCAGTTTTTCGCGCGACAGGGGCTGGCGCGGGTGCCGCACCAACGCCTTGAGCATGGCAAATTCACCAGTCGTCAGGCTCAGTTCTTCCTGACCCTTGCGCAAGATGCGTGCACCCATATCAAAGCTGAAAGGGCCGAAAGTGATGTTTTCGTTGTCGCTCGACGGTGCGCCAGGCGCTTCGACGCGGGGTCTGCGGCGCAGCACGGCATGAATGCGGGCCAGCAACTCACGCGGGTTGAAGGGCTTGCCCAGGTAGTCGTCGGCACCCACTTCGAGCCCCACAATGCGGTCGATGTCCTCGCCCTTGGCCGTGAGCATGATGATGGGCGTGCGGTCGTTGGCGCCGCGCAGGCGTCGGCACACCGACAAGCCGTCTTCGCCCGGCATCATCAGGTCAAGGACGATCAAATCGACGGGTTCGCGCTGCAGCACGCGGGTCAGACCCTTGCCGTCCTCGGCCTGTAGCACTTCGAAACCTTCTTGCGTCAGGTAACGGCGCAACAGGTCGCGAATGCGTGCATCGTCATCGACCACTAATATTTTGTCTACACGATCAGGTTTTACGGACATACTACGTTCCAGGGCAATTTGTAACAAACGCGATTTTGCGTGTTTTGATTTGCGATTTACAGAAATTTTGACTGCATTGACAAGCTGTTACAAATTATTTTGTTATTTGCCGGAATCAATCGTGAAGGAATCAGAGATGAAAAATAAGATGAAGCTGATCGCTTTCAGCGCTGTCATCGTGAGCGCCAGCGCCGCTTTTTCTCAAACCACGGCGCCTGCGCTGCCGACGCAAAGGGTAAGCCTGGCGGCCAGCGCCACGGTGCAAGTGCCGCAAGACGAGTTGACCCTGACCATGAGCACTCAGCGTGAGGGCGTGAATGCGCCAGAGGTGCAAAGCCAGCTCAAGTCAGCACTTGATGCGGCGCTGACGCTGGCCAAAAAAAAGGCACAAAGCCCGTTGATGCGCGTCAGCACCGGGCGTTTCGGACTGTCGCCACGGCACGACCGCAATGGCAAGCTGGTTGGCTGGCAGGGTTCGGCCGAACTGGTGCTGCAAGGGCGTGATTTTGTGCGCATCAGCCAGACGGCGGGGCAGTTGCAAACCCTGAGCGTGGCCAGTGTCAGCTTTGGCTTGAGCGAACAGCTGCGTCAGGAGGCGCAGACGCAGGCGCAAAGCCAGGCGATTGAGCAGTTTCAGAAAAGCGCCTCGGAGATCGCCAAAAGCTTCGGCTTTGGCGGCTACACGCTGGGTGAAATCAATGTCAACGCCAACCAGATCGGCCCGGTGCGGCCTTACATGATGGCGGCCAGCGCCAAGTCGATGGCAGAAGACGCGCCGGTGCCGCTGGAAGCCGGTTTAAGCAATGTGAGCGTCAATGTATCGGGATCGGTGCAGTTGAAATAGAGGTTTTAAGCATGCCTTTTTGCTCAATGAAAGCCACCACCTGCGCCAGTCCATCCAGCGTTTTGAGATTGGTCATGACAAACGGCTTGAGCCCTTTGGGCGTGGTGCGCATGCGCTCAGTGTCCGCACGCATCACGTCCAGGTTGGCCCCCACGTGCGGCGCCAGGTCGGTCTTGTTGATGACAAACAGGTCGCTCTTGGTGATGCCGGGGCCGCCTTTGCGCGGGATTTTTTCACCGGCGGCCACGTCGATCACGTAAATCGTCAGGTCTGAGAGCTCGGGGCTGAAGGTGGCGGCCAGGTTGTCGCCGCCACTCTCCAGAAAGACGATGTCGGCATCGGGAAAGTCCGCCAGCATGCGGTCGATGGCTTCCAGGTTGATCGAGCAATCCTCACGAATGGCGGTGTGCGGGCAGCCGCCGGTCTCTACACCCATGATGCGCTCGGGCGGCAGCGCGCCGTTGACAGTGAGCAGGCGCTGGTCTTCCTTGGTGTAGATGTCGTTGGTGATGGCCACCAGGTCGTACTGCGCGCGCATGGCTTTGCACAGCATTTCCAGCAACGTGGTTTTGCCAGAGCCGACCGGCCCGCCAATGCCCACGCGCAAGGGCGGCAGGAGCTTGGTGCGGTTGGGGATGTGGTGCAGTGGTGTGTTCATGGTTTGTATGAGGCGGGTTTGTGGGTGGAGCTTGTTTGCATGGCGCGAGTTGGGTTGCTGGCGACATCCATCGTTACTACAAAATA
>PFUD01000105.1 GCA_002789915.1 Comamonadaceae bacterium CG_4_9_14_3_um_filter_60_33
TGACCCAATCACCGCGCCTGAGCGCCTGGGGTCGATCCATGGCTTCAAATCTCCCCTGCAAGCAAACCGACAGGCGCATCAAAACAGTCGGGTGATGCGCTTTGCGAAGGTAAAGGAGGAGGCCGCAGGCCGGGGGACACGTAGCAAAGCGCATCGCCCGGCTGTTTCGTCAGCATCCGTGGCGTCTGCTTGGGCCTGTTATCTCTCGCACCATACTTTGAATCGCACCCGTGAAGCTATTCGTTGCCGCCTTGGTATTTTCCCTGAGGCCGACAGACAGCCGCCTGACAGCCTGGTCGGGCATGATAGCGCCCATGTCAACCCATCTTTTTAGTCGCTGATGCGCCGTGCCGCTTTTTTGCAAGCGCTGCTGGCGCTGTCTGCGGGGGGTGCCCTGCCGGGACGGGTTTGGGCGGGTGAGACCGGCCGTATCATGATTCCGGCCAATCCGGGCGGCGGCTGGGACTCGACCGGGCGCGCCTTGGGCCGGGCGTTGCTGGCGGCGGGTGCCTTTGACAAGGTGGCTTTTGAAAACAAGGGCGGCGCTGCCGGCACGCTGGGTCTGGCGCAGTTTGTCAGCGCCAGCCGGGGCGACCCGGATGCGCTGCTGGTGATGGGCGCGGTGATGCTGGGTGGCATCATCACCGGCAAACCGCCGGTTTCCATCACCGCGGCCACGCCGATCGCCCGGCTCACCAGCGAATACAACGTGTTCGTGCTGCCCGCCAATTCACCGTTCAAGAGTCTGACCGAGGTGCTGGCCCAGCTTAAAAAAGACCCGGCCAGCGTCAAGTGGGGCGGCGGTTCACGCGGCGCCACTGAGCACATTGCCGCAGCCCTGATGGCGCGCGCCGTGGGGGTGAATCCGGCGCGCATCAACTACGTGGCATTTCGCGACGGCGGTGAGGCGGCGGCGGCCATTCTGGGCGGGTATGTGACGCTGGGCGGCAGCGGCTACAGCGGCTAAAGCGAATTTGCGCCCTACATTGAGGCCGGGGCGCAGGCGCTGGTGAAAAACCGCTGGACACCAGCGTTGCTCAGTGACGACGCCTTTGCCACATTTGTCAGTGATGACCTGGCCGCACTGCGCGTCACTCTGGTCAATTTGGGCTTGATTTAAGAGCAAAGGCAGCGCTGCGTCGCAGGGTTTGACAGGCCTCGTCGAGGGCAAAGTTTTGCAGCTGATTGGCCAGTGGCTTGAAGTCTTCGCCCAGCACCAATGTCAGTGCCGCTGCATGTTGCTGAAACAGCGACAAAGCCGCTGCGTCGCTGTGGGATAACAACGCTTCCAGCTGTGCCAGTACGGTTTTCATCAGGCTCGCCTCCGGCATGACGATGGGTTCTGACGAGGCCGCATCCGGAGCTCCTGGCGCGTCGAGCGGGAGGGTGCTGGCGCTGGCTTGCGGCAACCAGGTCAGCAGGCTGGCGTAAAGGGCCTGGGGCTCAATCGGTTTGGCGACAAAGTCGTTCATGCCCGCGTCGCGAGCCAAGGCGCGGTCGGGGGCGAAGGTGTTGCCCGAGAGCGCAATGATCGGCAGCGCTTGCCCTGCGGGCAGGTCGCGCAGCGCGCGGGTGGCCTGCAAGCCGTCGAGCAACGGCATTTGCAGGTCCATCAGGATCAGGTCAACCCCATTGGGCTGTTCGCGCACCAAATCCAGCACCTGCTGGCCATTGCCGGCGGTGGTGACGTGCAGGCCGACCCGCATGAGCATTTCTTGCGCCACTTCAAGACTCAGGGGGTCGTCGTCGGCCAGCAAGACCCGTTGGCCGCAGTGCCGCGCCAGCAGTTGTTGCCGCGCATCGGCACCCGGTGGCAGGGCAAGCCAGAGCTGCGGGCTTTGGCTTAGTTTGGCCTTGACGGTGAACCAGAACGTGCTGCCCTGGCCCGGCAGACTGCGCACCCCGGCATCGCCGCCCATGAGTTGCGCCAGGCTGCGGGTAATGGCCAGGCCCAACCCGGTGCCACCATATTGCCGGGTGGTGGAGGCATCGCCTTGCTCGAAGTTCTGGAACAGGCGGCTCACGGTGGCTGCGTCCATGCCAATGCCGGTGTCGGTCACTTCAAAGCGCAGCGTGGCCTGCTCGCCCTCACGACTGACCTGGCTGACGTCGATGCTGACGCTGCCTTTTGGGGTGAATTTGATGGCATTGCTGGCCAGGTTGAGCAGCGCCTGGCGCAGCCGGGTGGCGTCAGCCAGCACCCACAGCGCCAGCGCGTCGCCCCCGATTTGCAGCACCAGCCCTTTGTCCAGCGCATCGGGCTCGATCAGGGTTTGCACATTGCCGACCACCTCGGTGATCTGGAACTGGTGACTCTCCAGCGTGACTTTTCCGGCTTCGATTTTGGAGATGTCGAGCACGTCGTTGATGATGCTCAACAGGTGGCGGCTGGCGCTGTCGATCTTGTTGAGTTTGTCGAGTTGCGCCGGGCTGTCGCTGCCGCTGCTGCGCAGCAAGTGGCTCAGGCCCATGATGGCGTTCATGGGGGTGCGGATTTCATGGCTCATATTGGCTAGAAAAGCGCTTTTGGCTTGGTTGGCTGCTTCGGCTTCAGCGCGCGCCAGGGTCAGCTCCTGCGTGCGCTGGGCCACCAGCTCTTCAAGGTGGTGGCGGTAGCCGTCGAGTTCGATACCGATGTTCTTCTTCTCGGTGATGTCTTCCTTGACCGCGACGTAATGGGTGATGCTGCCATCCGGCTGGCGCAGCGGGGTGATGATGGCGAATTCAACGTATTCGCTGCCGTCCTTGCGCTTGTTGTAAAACTCGCCCTTCCACATGTTGCCCTGCTTCATGGCCGCCCACAGGTCTTCATAAGTGCGCTTGGGTGTTTTGCCGGTATGCAGGATGCGCGGGTTGCGGCCCAGCACCTCGGCTGCCTGGTAGCCGGTGGTGCGCTCAAAAGACGCGTTGACGTATTCAATTTCGGCGTTCAGATTGGTAATGACAATGCTTTCGGGGCTTTGTGTCACGGCTTGCGAGAGTTTGCGCAACTGCTCCTGGGTTTTTTCGCGCGCGGCCAAATCGTGAAGCAGGGCGGCATCGGATCGGCGCTGGCGCACGATGCGCCAGACGGCCTCAGCGACCAGACGCACTGATTCGGTGTCTGTGTCGGTGTAGCGCGTCAGCTTGTTGCCGACTCCGGCCATCAAACGCACCAGGCCACCCTGTAAAACGGGCACGCTGATCAGCCGATTCAGGTGGGCGTGGCCTTCGGGCAGGCCATGTTTGCCGTCGGCGCTGGCGTAGTCGTTAAACACCACCGGTACCCGTTGGCGCAGCGCGTCGGCCCAGATGCCGGCCTGGCTGATGGGGTAATGGCTGTCAAAGGTGGAGGTGCAGTATTGAGCTAATGTGGCGCTCGACCAGGTCACCAGTTCGATGGTTTCCTGGTCTTCGTTGACAAAGTGGATGAAGCCGATCTGGCTGGCAGTGAGGTGTTCGGCCACGCCCAAGCCATGCCGCATGAAGCTGCGCTCGTCCATGGTTTCAGCGGCTGCGGGCAAATCGAGCAGCGCCTGAGCGCGGCGCGTCAATTGCATGATGGTGCTTTTCTCGTGCAGCAGCGCCAATGAGGACTGCCGCAGCCAGTGCCGGCCCAATACATACAGCCAGGCGGTGGTGACCAGCACAAACAAGCCACCCTTGTAGGTGCTGAACCTGACAAGGTCGTCCGGGTCGCGGACTACCCAGCCCAGCACCTGGTCAGAAAAAATGATCCACACGGCTGCAAAGACGGCATAACTCAAGGCGAGTTTGAATGCCACCCGGTCCGGTGTCATTTCAATGCCGGCCGGGCTCGCAGATTTTTGTGGCATTGCAGGATTCATGGCGGCATGAAAAGGGCCGGTTACGGCTGCTCAGGCGCTGACCAAGTCATCACAATACTGCTCGGCAATGGCAACGAATGCCTCGAAGTTCGCCAGAAAAGCATCAAGAATGTCCGGGTCAAAATGCTTGCCCCGCTGCTCAGCCATGATGTCCCGGGCAATACCAAAGGGGAAAGCCGGCTTGTATACCCGTACCGAGATCAGCGCGTCAAACACGTCGGCAATGGCCATCAGGCGGGCCGAAAGGGGAATGGCATCGCCTGCCAAGTGGTCGGGGTAGCCTGAACCGTCCCACTTTTCATGATGCCAATGGGCAATTTCCTTGGCCAGGGTGAAAAACTCCAGCGGCCGCTCGATGTCTTGTTCAGCCAGTTCCATGGCATCGCTGCCGAGTTTGGCGTGGGTTTGCATCACGGCCCACTCTGGCGCGGTGAGCTTGCCGGGTTTGTTCAGGATGTGGTCAGGAATTCCCACCTTACCGATGTCGTGCATGGGAGCCGAGCGCGCCAACAGGCTGATACAAAGGGGTGTGAGCGTGGCCTGAAAGCGCGGGTGGTTCTTCAGCAAGTCAGCTAGCAGCGCCATGTAGCCTTGGGTGCGGGCCAGATGTTTGCCGGTGTCGGGGTCGCGTATTTCAGCCAGATGTGCCAGCGCGCGGATGCTGACCTGTTGCGTCAGGTCGTTCTCGGCCATGCGCCGCGCCACTTCGGCTTCGAGCGTGGCGTTTTGGTTCTGCAACCCGTCACGCGCCTGCTTGGCCTGCAACTGCGTGCGCACGCGTGCCAGCACCGTGGCTGGCGTGATGGGTTTGGTGATGTAGTCCGCGGCACCCATGCCCAGGCCGCGTTCTTCTTCGCGCGGGCTCGATAGCGCGGTCAAGAAAATCACCGGAGTATTGGCGCTGAGCGCATCGGCCTGCAGCGCCTGCAACACCTGGTAGCCGTTCATGCCGGGCATCATCACGTCGAGCAAAATCAGGTCTGGACGCGGCTCTGCCGTGGCAATTTGCAGGCCACGTTCACCATTATTGGCAGCCAGCACCCGGTACAGCGGTTGCAGCAATTCGCTCAGGACGAAGAGGTTTTCCGGTGCATCGTCAACGATCAACAGGGTCGGTCGGCTGGGGTCATTCATGTGTTTCTGCGGTAAGTATGAGAACACGACGAAAGACCGCATTAGACATCAAGCGCCTAACGCGTGGTTGCCTCAAACCATAAGGGTTTGGCTTATTCTTTGGCGCCCAGCGCCAGTGCTGCGGCTCGGGAGGCGGCCAGCGCGACGGCATCGGGTGACGACAGGGTCGGCCAGCCTTGCAGGTGCTGCTGGGTGATTTCGCTCAAGGCGGTGATCCAGGCGGGGTCGTCGTTGAGGCAGGTAATGTAATGAAATTCCTTGCCACCGGCGTGCAGAAAAGCCTCGCGCGCTTCCATGTTGATTTCTTCCAGGGTTTCCAGGCAGTCGCTGGTAAACGCCGGGCACAGCACGTCGACGCGCTTGACACCGGCTTTGCCCATCTCGATCAGTGTCGGTTCGGTGTAGGGCTCCAACCATTTGGCGCGGCCCAGGCGCGACTGAAAGCTCACCTTGTATTGGTCTTTGGCCAGGCCCAGGTGCTCGGCCAGCAGGCGCGCGGTTTTAAAGCATTCGCAGTGGTAGGGGTCGCCCAGGTGCAGCGTGCGCTCGGGCACACCATGGAAACTCATCAGCAGCACATCGGGGCGGCCGTTGGCCTGCCAATGTTGCTGGACCCGACCGGCCAGGGCGGCAATGTAGCGGGCGTCGTCGTGGTAGTGGTTGATGAAACGCAGCTCCGGAATGGTGCGCGTCTTGCCAGCCCAGTCGTACACCGCATCGAACAGGCTTGCGGTGGTAGTGGCCGAGTACTGCGGATAAGCCGGCACGATCAGCACGCGCGTAGTGCCCTCGGCCTTGAGCTGGTCGAGTTGCGAAGCGATCGACGTGCTGCCGTAGCGCATGGCGTAGCGCACCTGCACCTGGTGGCCGCGTTGACCGAGCCAGCCATGCAGCAGTTTGGCCTGTTTTTCAGTCCAGATTTTCAGCGGCGAGCCCTCGGGCAGCCAGACGCTGGCGTATTTGGCGCCTGATTTGGCAGGCCGAATGCGCAGGATGACGCCATGCAAAATCATCAGCCAAAGCAGCCGCGGTATTTCGACCACGCGTGGGTCGCCTAAAAATTCGCTCAAAAAACGCCGCACATCGGGTGTGCTGGGCGAATCGGGCGTGCCCAGGTTGCAATACAGCACAGCAGTGCGTGGCGTTTGGCCGTGGCTGAAAGGCGGCTCTTTGGCGAAGGGGGTGGTGAGTAGATTCATTTGGCTATTTTCGTTGAATTGCTTTTTACGATCTTGTAGGGTCTTTGGGTAGCAAAGCCACCGCAGCGCTGGCGCTGCGCACGGCGCCTTCGAGTGTGGCGGGGTAGGGGCCCGCAACATAGTCGCCGCAGGCCAGCAGGCACGGCGCAATGGCAATCGGTGGGCGTTGCAGGCCCGGGGTGCAGGCAAACGTGGCGCGTTTTTCTACTACCGTTTTCACCGGCTGCAATGCCAGACCAAGCTGCGCGTGGGCCTGCGCCAGCACTTGAGCTTGCAGCGTGGCGCGTTCGCCTTGGGCCGCGCTGACCACAAAAGCCAGCAGGCCTGCCGGACCACCCAACTGGCCGCGGTCAAAGACAAACTGGGCCGGCTGTAGCGCGCTGCTTCGCAAGGCCAGCATGGCTTGCGGCAGGCTGGCTTGCGGGGCCCAGGCATAGACCGTGGCAATGGCTTCGTGCTGTAGCGCAGCGGTGATTTGCGCCCAGTGCAGCATTTTTTTTGCGATGGACTGGGGCACATCTTTGGCGCAGTCGTCGATAAGCTGCGCAGCATGGGGTGCCGAAGTGGCAAGTGCTACCGTGTCGAACGGTTCGTCTCGGACAAGCCATCGCTCACCGTGCGTCTGGATTGACCCAACGCGCTGCCCCAGCTTGATTTGGCTGCCGTGCTGTTGAAGCCAGCGTGCTGCGGCGTCAGGAAACAGCGCGCTCAGATCCACCCGGGGCAGCAGCAGGCGTGAGCCACTTGGCACGCTAAACAGGGCGTCGCGCATGATGCGCAAAAACACCTGGGCGCTGGCTTTCTCGGGCGCTGTGTTGAGGGCCGAGATGCACAGCGGCTCGATCAGTTCGGCATTGATTTTGGGTGTGAGGCCACGGCACAGGTCGGCCACAGACAGCGTGTTCGTGCATCGGAATCCTCGAAGTTTCCAACCCATGGCCGCGCGCAGCAACGACCATTTGTCGCCCAGCGACCAGCCACGGGCTCGCACAATTCCCGCCAGCGCGTCCAGTGGTGTCGGCAGGTTACCAAATTTCAGGCCCAGACCGTCGGGGAACTGCAGCGTCATGGGGAGGTCGAGCAGGGCGGCTTCTGGCGAAACGCCTACCAGGCGCATCAGGGCCAGCGTTTCGGTGTAGGCGCCAATCAGGATGTGCTGGCCGTTGTCGATCCGCACCGGCGTGCCATCGGGCAGGGTCTGCGTGGTGCTGCTGGTGACGACCCTGGCGCGGCCGCCAAGCGTTTGGGTGGCTTCAAAAACCGTGACCTGATGACCCGCTTGCGTGGCCTTGACGGCCGCCGCCAGGCCAGCCCAGCCAGCACCGATGATGGCGACTTTCAAAGACGCCCCAGCGCCTGCACTTTCCAGGCCAGCCAAAGCTTGCGCAGCGGCGTCAGGCTAATGCGCTGGTGCAGCACGGCAAAGTTTTCGCGCTCGATCTCGGCCAACAAGGCGCGGTAAATGCTGGCCATCATCAGGCCGGGTTTTTGCGCACGGCAGTCAGTGGCGGGCAGCAGCGCCAGCGCCTGGTCGTACAACCCTTGCGCACGCTCGGCCTGAAAGCGCATCAACGAGGTAAAACGGTCGGAGTAGGTGCCGTTCAAAATCTCTTGCGCTGTGACACTGAACCGCTTGAGGTCATTCACTGGCAGGTAAATGCGACCGCGCCGCGCGTCTTCGCCGACGTCGCGAATGATGTTGGTGAGCTGCAGCGCCTGCCCTAGCGTGTGGGCGTATTCGGTCGTTTTGGGATCAGTCTGACCAAAAATCTGCGCCGCTACCTCGCCGACCACACCAGCCACCAAATGGCAGTAATTTTGCAGGCCGGGGTAGTCCAGGTAGCGGGTTTGGTTGAGGTCCATCTGGCAGCCTTCAATGACGGACTGAAGGTGGCGCTCCTCAATTTGGTAATTCGCTACCAGCGGCATCAGCGCGTGCAGCACCGGGTGGCTGGGCGTGCCGGCAAACGCCTTGGCCACTTCGGCGCGCCACCATTGCAGCTTGGTCGCCGCCACGCCGGGGTCCACCATGTCATCGACCACATCGTCAACCTCGCGACAAAAGGCATAAAAGGCGGTGATGGCGGCGCGCTTGGGTGGCGGCAAAAACAAAAAAGCGTAATAAAAACTGCTGCCCGAGGCAGCAGCTTTTTGTTGGACGTAGTCTTGAGGGGTCATGGGCGGTTTGGATGTTTCAGCCGAGTTTAAACAGGTCGGGCGATTCCTTCTGCGTGACACGACGCGAAGTCGAAAAGCTGCCGCTGCCCAAGTTGGGTAGATGCCAAGCTATGACGCATCCAAACGCGTTATGACGACTTTTGCAAAGCTTGTAAAGTCTGCCAAATGGTGGTGCGCGATGTTGAAAACAATATGCCAGTTGATGGCATCGTCATTGTGAACAGCCAGGGTGCGAAAGCCCACGGCTTTTCTCAGGCGACTTGCCAGCGGCGTACTGAGCACCCCAGCTTGTTCCAGGATGTCAAACGTCTGGCCCATGCTGCATGGCGGTGGCACTTCCATACCCGCGACCATGTGCGCGCCAATGTCAACGCATAACTGTATGGCACGGCTAAGGGCTTGTTTACAAATAACATGCACATTTGGCTCACCAGCTTTGGGCGCACTGCGTCGTTGCAAATCGATTGTGCAGCAGGGCTGCACGGCACGCTTTGCGCCTCGCATTGCATCCCAAATCCGGCGGCCAAATGCGCAGCTTATTCATGAACAAGCCCTGAGGTTAAGTGCGAGGATGTCTTGCAGATCAAAGTCAGCTGCAAGGATTTCGGCATTGGCCGGGCACTTGGCTTCGATGCGCTTCAGGCAGCGGCACAGCGACTCCAGTTTTTGTTCGATTACTTCCCGATCCATGCCAAGCGCCTTTCTGCCGGGATTCTGTTGCGGTACGGCATGAAGTCAGCTTGTTCAAACAAATGACGGCTGAGCAACTATCCGTGGGCGTTGTCACTGCCCAGCAGGCGTCGGCCATGGCGGACAATTTGTCCGAGCAAGGGTTCGGGCACTGTGCTCAGGTCGATCAGGTCACTGGGACGCCCGTGCTGTCAGTCAAGGCTGAGATCATGGCTATTTTTTCAGTCGCGCTCAGCGTGTGCCCAGATGCAACGGCAATGTCGAGATCGCTGTCTGAACGCGCCTGACCGGTTGCAACCGACCCAAAAACCAGAGCCAACTTCAGTTTTGGAAACTGCGACAGCACGTCTATCAATGAGGCATCTGTGTCATGTGAAGTCAGCGCTGATGATGTCTGATTGTGTTTCATGTCGTTTGCCATCGTGTGGTCAGATTCTAGTGAGTCTGTTTCGAAGGCGTCATCTCATCATTAGCTCACCGCATCCACAGCGCCCGCCAAAGCATCACGGGTACATCCCAAGCGGTCAGTTTTGGCCGTTTGCGCCAAGTGGCAAAACGCAAAGCCTCGATCTTGTCCAGAATGCGCAGGCCGCCTTGCACCACCAGGCGCAGTTCCCAGCCGGCGCGGCCCGGAATCCGGTAGGCCAGTGGTGCGCCGGCTTGCATCAGCGCGCGGGCTGACTGGGCGTAATCGGTTATCAGTTGTGTGGCATTTTCTGATTGGCTGGTGGGTTGTAGGTCGGCGTCCCGCACACTGTGCGCGGCCATCGCTTGTTGTGACGGATACCAGCGCCCGCGCGGCACGTCGTTTGAGATGTCCTGCCAGAAATTGATGAGTTGCAGGGCGCTGCAAATCTGGTCGCTTTGCGCGAGCGACAAGGCGTCATGGATGCCGTACAGATGCAGCAGCAGGCGGCCGATCGGGTTAGCCGAGCGAGTGCAGTAGTCGAGCAGTTCGGGGTCATCACGGTAGCGGCGTTGTTCGGCGGTGTAGCGCACGTCCTGCGCAAACGCATCGAGCAGGTCGGTCAGCAGGGGTACCGGCAACTTAAAGGCGCGCAACACCTCGCGCAGCGGGTCGAATACCGCCGGCCATTGGCCACTGTGCGCCTGGTCACCGGCAATGGCCAGCAGGTCAGCGCGGAACTGCGCCAGCACGTCCAGCCTTTGCGCGGCGCTGGCGTCGCCTTCGTCGGCCAAGTCATCGGCCGTGCGGGCAAAGTGGTAAACGGCGGCAATGGCCGGACGCAAGTGCGGTGGGCACAGCACGGACGCCACCGGAAAGTTTTCGTAGTGCTTTACGGGCTGAATTGAGGTAGCAGGGCTGACTTGAGGAGCTTTCATCTGTGTGGGCTGTCAGCGCCATTGGCTGAAATGAAGGTGAAAAACCGCGTCATTGCGAGCGAAGCGCGGCAATCCATGCATTTAAAGGTGTTGTGAAAGCTGGCGATGAGCGCCACTGTAGCAGGCGCAGTCTTGAAACGCGGGGCAATGGCCTCAACTCATCAACAATCTATTTTGAAGGAAATTCTCATGCGACAAGATAAATTGACCACCAAATTCCAGGAGGCCCTGGGCGACGCGCAAAGCCTGGCGCTGGGTCAGGACCACGCCTACATCGAGCCGGTGCACCTGCTGGTGGCCATGCTCAAGCAGACCGACGGCCCCAAGGCGCTGTTACAGCGCGCCGGCGTTAACGTGCAGGGCTTGTTGGTGGCCGCCGAGGCTGCTGTCAAACGCCTGCCGCAAGTGAGTGGCCACGATCAGGTGCAGGTCAACCCCGAGCTGGCCAAACTGCTGCAGGCCACCGAGAAAGAAGCGCTCAAGCGCGGCGATCAGTTCATTGCCAGCGAACTGTTTTTACTGGCCGTAACGGACGCCAAGGGCGCCCTGGGCGACATGGCCCGCGCCAACGGCCTGACGCGCAAGAGCCTGGAAGCCGCCATCGTGGCGGTGCGCGGCGGCCAAAATGTCGATAGCGCCGACGCCGAAGACCAGCGCGAATCGCTGAAAAAATACTGCCTCGACCTGACCGAGCGCGCGCGCCAGGGCAAGCTCGACCCGGTGATTGGCCGTGATGACGAAATCCGCCGTGCCATCCAGGTGCTGCAACGCCGCACCAAGAACAACCCGGTGCTGATTGGCGAGCCCGGTGTCGGCAAGACGGCCATTGTGGAGGGCTTGGCACAGCGCATTGTGGCCGGCGAGGTGCCCGAGTCGCTCAAGGGCAAACGGGTGCTGTCGCTCGATATGGCCAGTCTCCTGGCCGGTGCCAAGTTCCGTGGCGAGTTCGAGGAGCGCCTGAAAAATGTACTCAAAGACCTAGCTAAAGACGAAGGCCAAACCATTGTTTTTATTGATGAATTGCACACCATGGTCGGTGCCGGCAAGGCCGAAGGCGCGATGGACGCCGGCAACATGCTCAAACCCGCGCTGGCGCGTGGCGAGCTGCACTGCGTGGGCGCGACCACGCTGGACGAGTACCGCAAATACATCGAAAAAGACGCCGCCCTGGAGCGCCGTTTCCAGAAAATTTTGGTGGGCGAACCCACGGTGGAGGCCACCATCGCCATCCTGCGCGGCCTGAAAGAGCGCTACGAGAAACACCACAATGTCGACATCACCGACCCGGCCATCGTCGCTGCGGCCGAGCTGAGCCACCGCTACATCACCGACCGCTTTTTGCCCGACAAGGCGATCGACCTGATCGACGAGGCGGCCAGCAAGGTCAAGATCGAGATGGACTCCAAGCCCGAGGTCATGGACAAGCTCGACCGGCGCCTGATCCAGTTGCAGATCGAACGCGAAGCGGTGAAAAAAGAAAAGGACGAGTCCTCGCGCAAACGCCTGGATTTGATCAACGAGGAAATCACCAGCCTGCAAAAGGAAATTGCCAACCTCGACGAAATCTGGAAAGCGGAAAAAGCCAGCGCCCAGGGCAGTGGCGACCTGCGCGAACAGATTGACCAGCTCAAGTTCCAGATCGAGGAATCCACCCGCAAGGGCGATTTCAACAAGGTGGCCGAGCTGCAATACGGCAAATTGCCCGAACTGGAGAAACAGCTCAGGGAAGCCCAGGAAAAAGAGACCAACCGCGCTGAAGGTGCCGCTCCGCGCCTGCTGAGAACGCAAGTGGGGGCCGAGGAAATTGCCGAGGTAGTGAGCCGAGCCACCGGCATTCCCGTGAGCAAAATGATGCAGGGTGAGCGCGACAAATTGCTGCTGATGGAAGACAAATTGCACCAGCGCGTGGTGGGTCAGGACGAGGCCATCGCCGCGGTGGCCAACGCCATCCGGCGCTCACGTTCGGGCTTATCTGATCCGAATCGCCCCACGGGTTCTTTCCTGTTCCTGGGCCCGACGGGCGTGGGCAAGACCGAGCTGTGCAAGGCGCTGGCCGGTTTCATGTTTGACAGTGAAGACCATCTGGTTCGCATCGACATGAGTGAGTTCATGGAAAAGCACAGCGTGGCCCGCCTGATCGGCGCGCCGCCCGGCTACGTGGGCTACGAGGAGGGCGGCTACCTGACCGAAGCCGTGCGCCGCAAACCCTATAGCGTGCTGTTGCTCGACGAGGTTGAAAAAGCCCACCCGGATGTCTTCAACGTGCTGCTACAGGTGCTCGACGACGGCCGCCTGACCGATGGCCAGGGCCGCACCGTGGACTTCAAAAACACCGTGATCGTGATGACCAGCAACATCGGCTCGCAGATGATCCAGGCCATGGTGGGTCAGGACTACGAGGACGTCAAGGAAGCGGTGACGGGCGAGCTCAAAAACCATTTCAGACCCGAGTTTTTGAACCGCATTGATGAGACCGTGGTGTTCCATTCGCTCGACGCCAGCCACATTGCCGACATTGCCCGCATCCAGTTGGCGGTGCTCAAAGCGCGCCTGGAGCACATGGAACTGGGTTTGGAGGTGAGCGAGGCTGCCGTGGCTGAGCTGGCCAAGGTGGGTTTCGACCCGGTGTTTGGCGCCCGACCGCTGAAACGTGCGATTCAGCAGCGCTTGGAAAATCCGCTGTCCAAGCTGCTGCTGGAAGGCAAATTTGCGCCCAAAGACATCATTCACGTCGATGTGGACACCATCCGCGCGCCAGGGCAGTTCAGCTTTGCCTGATTTGCGAGACTCTGGTCCATGCGCATCGCCTCGGTCACAAAAGTTCGGGTTTGAACCAACCGCCCGCCACGCCTGAAGAGGCGTGGCGGCGCGGGCGTGTGCTCGACGCCGTGCTGCCCAACCCCTTGCCCGTGCCGCGTGGCGTCAGCCGCATGACGCATGCCCAGCGCAACGCGCAGGACGACGCCCGCATGCTGGCGGTGGCCCGAATACTGAACCCACAAGGCGAAGGTGCAATCTAATCAACTGCGTTGACTGCAGGTCAGCTCAAAACCAAAACTGACTGCCGCGACAAAGACCGCATTGACCGTAATGTGCTGATGCGGCTCAAGCGAGAGTTGAATCAGTGAATTTGGATCACTGAAGTTGTGTGTCGCAAGGCCGACTGCGGGTTGCGTGGCGACCGATCAGGTCTCTAGCCCTTTTTCAGGTCGCGGTAAAGGTTTTCGTGCGAGCCTAACAAAAGTAGCTTGCGTGAGTCGGGATCGTATTCATAGGCCAGCAAAGTCAACTGCCCGTTACATGCAAACTTGTAAACGAAAACGCCTGCCAAATCTCCCTTTTTGGCTTCACCCAGGGAGGGATCTTGCACGATGGCCGTCACAGCATCATCGACATCGGCTTTTTGACTGGGATGCAATCGCTTGTAAGCACGCCTGAATGAGGCGCTTTGAATCACCCGCATGCTGGCGGTCATCAATTGCGACTGCCTTCGGGAACAAACTCACTCGACAGCGATGGCTCCTCAGCCCGCGCCACGATCAGGTCGCGGACAAAGTCAATCGGCAGGTCGGGGTTGTCTAGCGCGGTGCGCCCCACGATGGCCCAAAACTCAATCTGACCCGCAATGGTGCGCCGTTCAGCCTGGGCTTGCGCCCGCGCCTGGTGGTACAGGGTGTCGTCAATGCGTACTGGCATGCCCATGGTGTGCTCCGGATTAGTTCGCTACAAAAGTAGTTTGATTGTAAGCAGCTTGGGGAACTCATGCAGATAGCCAGCGTTGTGCGCCACTCACTGTGCATCAAGGGTTTTGAGCTTGGCCTGAATGGCAGTCTGGGTTTGTGCCTCGGTGAGGGGTTTGCGCACTGGCTTGAACAGGCAGCCCGCGACAGCATCCAGTGAAGACAGGCTCAGGTCGGGCAAGGGACGCAACCTGATTTCGCCGTCCAGATACAGCACTTGCAGGGGCGCGCCAGCCGTCAGGTGGGCGTCATTGCACACCCCTTTGGGAATGACGAGCTGGCCTTTGCTGGAGAGGGTGATGGATTCCATAACGGACCTTGGTTAAAAAGTAAGTCAGATGGTAAGACAAGCAGGTTCTGGCTTCAAGGGTTCACCGTTGTAGTGTTGATTTTCCTATCCGCGATTGATTTTTGTGGATATCATTTCTGGGCGGTTCATAAACATAATTTGGGTGGGAGGTTGCATTGATCCAATACACGCAACGCGAGTCTGAGGTACTGGTCTTGCTGGCACACGGCCTGAGCAACAAGACAATAGCGTTACGTCTGGGTATCAGTCCTCACACCGTGCGAGACCACGTTTGTAGTCTGATGCAATGGCATGGCTTATCCAATCGGGTTCAATCGACCAGTGCCGCCACCATAGCGCGACCCTGGTCTTTGGTGATGGTTTGTTTTTTGTACATGGCCTGGGTTTCCCTTGGGGTGTTGGTGACGCGTGGCCTTGCGCATTTTGCCCGGTTTGATTGCAAAGTTTGGGTTCGTACCTTTCTTGCGCGACCTTTGCGGTTTTGTAATTGAAAAAGACCTGAATCCGCTTGCAGCATCGCACCTCTTGTGGTGCGTACTTGGTGCATAATAAGTGCTTTAATAGGCTCATGATGAAAACCAACACCGTATTGACAAGCAATCCAAGCTACGAGGACTTTCTTTATTCGCTGCATGATCCGGAAGTACCGGCACCGGCTCTGTCACCCAAACTGTTTGGTGCCGCCTTGCAAATCGATATGCAGACGCTGGCGGACCAGGCGCATGTGCATCGAAACACCTTGCGGCGTGCCCCGACCACTGCCAGTGTGCAGCGCCATTTGCGTGAATCCATGAAAGCCATCAAGGCTGCCTATGCCCTCAGCGGTGATTTGGACAAGGCTTTGTTGTGGTACCGCAATGATGGCATCGAAGCATTTAACTTCGAAACTGCAGAGGAATTGGTCAGTGCGGGCCGAACTGATGATCTGCTTGCTTACCTGATGTCCTTGCAAGCCGGATTTGTTGGGTGAAGTTTTTACAACGCTTTTGTGCAGTCGGTTTCAGACTGCTGACACCAAAATGGGCCTGCGCGCCGACCAGTGGTGCAGGCGCTGCGCTTTACGGTGGCCGAGCTAACCGCCAGGGAATTGATGCCGTTTATGTGTCATTCGACGCGCAAACAGCCCTTGCGGAATACCAGCAACTTTCACCTTTGATGCCGCCTGGAACCTTGGTCAGCTTTGAGATCAGTGTCGGCCCGATCATTGATTTCACAGATGGCTACAGCCCCAATGGATGGGATCCTTTGTGGAATGATTTCAATAACGACTGGCGAAACTTGTGGTTTGACAAAAAGATTGAGCCTCCCTCGTGGATATTAGGTGACATGGCCATCGCGGCTGCCGCCAAAGGAATTCTTTTCAGGTCCAGTGTTCGTCCTGCGGGAATCAACCTCGTGCTTTACCCTGGCGCATTGACGTCTGATGACATTTTGAAGGTTTACGATCCTGCACACGCGTTGCCAAAAAATGGCGACTCCTGGAAATAGTTAAGTGCTCACTTACTGAGCATTCGCTCCACATAGCGCGCGATCAAATCAATTTCAAGATTCACCCTGCACCCCACTTGCAAAGCACCCAGCGCGGTGTTTTGCACCGTGTGCGGGATCAGGTTGATGCGCATTTCGCAGCCATCCGAGCTGTCCTGGATATGGTTCACGGTCAGGCTGACGCCGTTGATGGTGATCGAGCCCTTGTAAGCCAGGTACTTGGCCAGCGCGGCGGGTGCCATGACTTGCAGTTGCCAGCTTTCGCCGACCTGCGCAAAGAAAGTGACAAGGCCAATGCCATCGACGTGGCCCGAGACAATGTGGCCACCCAGCCGGTCATGGGCGCGCAGGGCTTTTTCGAGGTTGACGGCGCCCAGTTGGTCGAGCCCGGCAGTTTTGTCAAGTGACTCGGCCGAGATGTCGATGGTGAACTGCTGCTGCGCAGCATCAAGTGTGGTCACGGTCATGCAAGCGCCGTTGAGCGCGATGCTGTCACCCAGGCCCACGTCGTCAAGGTAGCCGCTGGGGCAGGTGATGGTGAGGCGCTTGCCGTGGTCGGCGCTGTCGCCCAGGGGTTGCACGGCGCTGATGTGGCCGAGGCCGGTAATGATGCCAGTGAACATATGTATCCGATTAAAAAACGTCGCGGCCGCAAACGCGGGCGACCACACGCAGGTCGGGCCCCAACATGGCGGTGGATTTGAATTCCAGCGGCACGGCTTGCGCCAGGTTCTGCAAGGGGCCAAAGTGTGCCATGCCACGCCCTTGTCCGATCAGTTTGGGGGCTATATACACCACAAATTCATCGACCAGACCTTCGCGAATCAGCGAGCCGTTGAGTTTTTCACCGGCCTCCACATGCAACTCGTTGACCTCGCGGTGCGCCAGGTCCCGCAGCATGGCGGCCAGATCGACCTTCCCGCTGACGTTGGGCAGCATCACCACGGTGGCGCCGCGCGCCTCAAGTGCCATCTGTTTGGCTGCATCGGACACGGCAGCGTAGATTAGCAGCGTTCGGCCTGGGATGAAGAGCGCGGCATCCAGCTGAGTTTGCAAGTGGCTATCGACCAGCACCAGCGCCGGTTGGCGCGGCGTCTCCACCAGTCGCACGTCAAGCTTGGGGTTGTCGGCCAGCACAGTGCCGATGCCGGTCAGCACGGCGCAGGCGCGGGCGCGCCAGGCGTGGCCGTCGGCGCGGGCTGCGGGCGAAGTGATCCATTGGCTGACGCCGTTGTCCAGCGCCGTTTTGCCGTCGAGCGAGGCGGCCATTTTCATGCGGACCCAAGGCGTTTGACGCAGCATGCGGCTGAAAAAACCGATGTTGAGTTCGCGTGATTCGGCAGCGCCCGGGCCGGTTTTAACCTCGATGCCGGCGGCGCGCAGCCGTGCGAATCCCTGGCCGGTGACCAAGGGGTTGGGGTCGCCGATGGCGGCAACCACTTGTCGGATGCCAGCGGCAATCAAGGCATCACAGCACGGCCCGGTGCGGCCTTGGTGCGAGCAGGGTTCCAGCGTGACATAGGCGGTGGCGCCGACCACGCTGTGGCCGCGGGCTTGCGCGTCGCGCAGCGCCATGATTTCAGCATGCGCCTCCCCAGCGCGCTGGGTGGCGCCTTGGCCGAGCAACTGGCCGCTGTGGGTGGTAATCACGCAGCCGACGCGGGGGTTGGGAGAGGTCAGCAGCAGGCTTTGCGCGGCCAGAGCCAGCGCTTGCTGCATGAAAGTATTTTTAGCAGGCATGGTCAAAAAAATGAGGCCTTGGGATGTGGCCCGTGATGAAGACGAGCTCTTTGCAAAACGGGCTCAAACGGCGGCTTCGAGGCCACTTTCGAAATGCGCCTGCATGCGTTGTGTGCAAGCCTGCGGGTCGCGGGCGGCTAGTGCGGCCATGATGGCCCTATGCTCGCCCAGCGATTCCTGAATGCGCCCGGATTTGAGCAGCGAGTTGTGCCGGTTGAGCTTCATCACCTTGCGCAGGTCAGCCACCATCTGGTTGCGCCAGCGGTTGTCGGCAATTTCGAGCAGGCGCATGTGAAAACGCTCGTTGATTTCAAAGAACCGTTCCCGATCGACCTGTTCCGGGCGGGCGGCGTCTTCAAGCTCTTGGTGCAGCACTTTCAATTCGCTCATTTGAGCCTCGTCGGCACGTTGCGCCACAACCCCTGCGGCATCGGATTCGAGCAGGCTCAGCAGGTGATAAACATCGGCCAGGTCGCGCTCCGAGACCTCGGTGACGTAGGCCCCACGGCGCACTTTCATGGTCACCAAACCTTCGGTGGCGAGCACCTTGAGCGCCTCGCGCATGGGCGTGCGGCTGATGCCGTAGTCCTGCGCAATCTTGAGCTCGTCGATCCAGCTGCCAGGTTCGAGCTCGCGGTTAAAAATGCGCTGACGCAAGAGTTCAGCCACTTCTTCGTAAAGTGCACGGGGGGCTAATGAGAGTGCTGTCATGGCACAAATTGTAAGCGGGGCGGAATTTTTTGCATCAATAATTATAAATAACGTAAACTCAACGGTTAAAAATGCGCATCGTTGTACAGTGGATAGCGCCGATCTTCCAACACTTAACTGCTTGCCACCATGACCCAAAATAACCCTGAATTTCAGCCTGCCAATTTGGACGCCTGGGCCAAAGCCGCCGCCAAATCTGCGCCGGGTGGTGATGTGAATGCGCTCAACTGGCTGACGCCCGATGGCATTTCGGTCAAGCCGCTGTACACCGCCGAGGACACGCAAAACCTGCCCTACGCCAATACCTTGCCGGGTTTTGAGCCCTACATGCGCGGCCCGCAGGCCACCATGTATGCGGTGCGGCCCTGGACCATTCGTCAGTACGCCGGGTTTTCTACAGCCGAAGAATCCAACGCGTTTTACCGCAAGGCGCTGGCCGCCGGCGGCCAGGGTGTGAGCGTGGCGTTCGATCTGGCCACGCACCGCGGTTATGACTCGGACCATCCGCGCGTGACGGGTGACGTGGGCAAGGCCGGGGTCGCGATCGACTCGGTCGAGGACATGAAGATTCTGTTTGACCAGATTCCGCTGGACAAGGTGAGCGTGTCGATGACCATGAACGGCGCGGTGCTGCCGGTGCTAGCGGGTTATGTGGTGGCTGCCGAAGAGCAGGGCGTCAGCCAAGACAAGCTCAGCGGCACGATTCAGAACGACATTCTGAAAGAGTTCATGGTGCGTAACACCTACATCTACCCGCCCGAGCCATCGATGAAGATCATCGGCGACATCATCGAGTACACGGCTAAAAATATGCCGAAATTCAACTCGATTTCCATCAGCGGCTACCACATGCAGGAGGCTGGTGCCAACCAGGCGCTGGAGTTGGCGTTCACGCTGGCCGACGGCAAGGAATACGTCAAGACCGCCATTGCCAAGGGCATGGATGTCGATGGTTTTGCTGGGCGACTGAGTTTTTTCTGGGCCATTGGCATGAACTTCTATTTAGAGGTCGCCAAAATGCGTGCCGCGCGCCTGCTGTGGTGCCGCATCATGAAAGGCTTCAACGCCAAAAATCCCAAATCGCTCATGCTGCGCACCCATTGCCAGACGTCGGGCTGGTCACTTACCGAGCAGGACCCCTACAACAACGTGGTGCGCACCACCATCGAGGCCATGGCCGCGGTGTTTGGTGGCACGCAAAGCCTGCACACCAATTCGTTCGACGAGGCCATTGCGCTGCCGACCGAGTTCAGCTCACGCATTGCGCGCAACACCCAACTCATCATCCAGGAAGAAACCCACATTCCCAATGTCATCGACCCTTGGGCTGGCAGCTACATGATGGAAAAACTGACCCAGGACATGGCCGACGCCGCCTGGACCATCATCGAAGAAGTCGAAGCCATGGGTGGCATGACCAAAGCCGTGGACTCGGGTTGGGCCAAGCTCAAGATTGAGGCGGCTGCGGCAGACAAGCAAGCCCGCATCGACTCTGGCCGCGACGTGATCGTGGGTGTCAATAAATACAAACTCAAAACCGAAGACGCGATTGAAGCGCGTGACATTGACAACGTGGCAGTGCGCGATTCGCAAATTGCCCGCCTCAATGCCATCAAGCAAAAGCGCGATGCTGCGCAGGTGCAGCAAGCGCTCCAGGCCATTGAAGAGGCAGCAGCGAGCGGCAACGGCAACCTGCTGGACCTGAGCATCAAGGCTGTGCGGGCCCGCGCCACGGTGGGTGAAATCAGCGACGCCATGGAAAAGTCCTTTGGCCGCCACCGCGCTGACACACAAAAAGTGACCGGTGTCTATGCCGCAGCGTACGACACCGATGCAACTGCCGGAGAAACCATGGACTACTGGAACGCCCTCAAAGCCGACATTGCCGACTTTGCCACCGAGCAGGGCCGCCGCCCGCGCGTGATGATCAGCAAGCTCGGCCAGGACGGCCATGACCGCGGTGCCAAAGTGGTGGCCACGGCCTTTGCTGACCTTGGTTTTGACGTCGATATGGGCCCGCTGTTCCAGACCCCCGAAGAATGCGCGCGCCAGGCGATTGAGAACGACGTGCACGCCGTGGGTGTGAGCACGCTGGCCGCCGGCCACAAGACGCTTGTACCGGCGATCATTGCTGAGCTCAGAAAGCAGGGCGCTGACGACATCATCGTGTTTGTTGGCGGTGTCATTCCGCGGCAAGACTACGACATGCTCTATGCCGCTGGTGTCAAGGGCATTTATGGACCCGGCACGCCTATCCCCGTGAGCGCCAAGGACGTGTTGACGCAGATTCGCAAGGCCTTGAGTACTTGATCTTGTTATACTGTAATACCGTATTTCATTAGGAGTTTGTCATGGCTGTATCGGTGCGTATGGAACCTTTGCTTGAAAAGGAATTGGCCCTTGCGGCCAAGCGTCGAGGCATCAGCAAATCGCAATTCATCATCGAAGCGGTTGAGCGTGCTTTAGGGCGAAACAATCCGGGTGAGTTGTACCTCAAAGTGATGCAGGAAATGGGTGACTACAAAGTTGGCCCGGACACGGCCAGCCAAGCGCTTGAGCTTACGCCCCACAAACAGGCGTTCCGCGACAAGTTGGCTGCCAAACATGCCCAAGATCAAGCGGATTACGCCCAATTGCTACAGGCGCGCTCGGCAGGCGGCGCAGCATGATTGTGGCCCTGGTTGATGCTGGGCCATTGATTGCGTTGTTTGATCAAAATGACCTGCACCACGACCGTTTTAGAGCCATGTTGACCAAGTCTGATGTTCCCATGCGGTTGCACACCACCTGGCCTTGTATTACCGAGGCTTCGTATATGTTGGGGCAGCGCCAGCGCTTTGGATTGTTGCGTTGGATTGCTGCGGGCGGTGTGCAGGTTTTTCCATTCGACACCCAAGACTTGTCTGATATGACCGACTGGATGATGCGCTATACCGACGATCGGACCGAGATGGACCTGGCCGATGCCACCCTTTACTGGGTGGCACATGAAACCGGTGTAAACCGCGTCATGACCATTGATGTGCGCGATTTTTCGCGTTACCGGCTGCCTGATGGGCGCTCTTTTGAGATTTTGTAAGCCATGTTTTCAAGCTTAGGCCAGCCACTGCAAGTCGCACCGTCTTTTTCGACGGCGCAAACGCTACCGGTCACAACGGGGAGTCTTGAACTTGCTATTTTTCAGGGCGCTCCCTTGCAGCAGCGCCGCGCCATGGCCAAGGCCATCACGCTGCTTGAATCAACCCGAGCTGATCATCGTTTGCAGGCCGATGAATTGCTCACAAAGTTGCTGCCTCGCACCGGCCAGTCGTTTCGGCTGGGCATCAGCGGCGTGCCGGGCGTGGGCAAATCCACGTTTATCGAGGCGCTGGGCCTGTACCTGATCGGCTTGGGCCACCGCGTTGCTGTGCTGACGATAGACCCGTCTTCCACGGTCTCTGGCGGCTCCATTTTGGGCGACAAGACCCGCATGGAATTGTTGTCCGTCCATGAGAAAGCCTATATTCGCCCCAGCCCCAGCAGCGGCACGCTCGGCGGTGTGGCCGAAAAAACCCGCGAGGCCATGCTGGTCTGCGAGGCGGCAGGTTATGACGTGGTGATCGTCGAAACCGTGGGTGTGGGCCAAAGTGAAACGGCCGTGGCCAACATGACTGACATGTTTGTGCTGATGCAGTTGCCCAATGCTGGCGACGACTTGCAGGCCATCAAGAAAGGCGTGATGGAGCTGGCCGACCTGGTGGTCATCAACAAGGCCGACATCGACCCCGATGCCGCCACGCGGGCGCGCGCTCAAATTAACTCCAGCCTGCGCTTGCTGGGTTTGCATGGCAATCCGCAAGCCATGCACCATGACGAAAAAATATGGCATCCGCAGGTGATCCAGCTCAGTGCCTTGCATGCCCAGGGTGTCGATACCTTTTGGGACAAAGTGCTTGAATTCAAATCACTTCAAACTACAAGCGGTAAATTTGAGCAGCGCCGCCAGAAGCAGGCGCTGGCGTGGATGTGGGCGCGCATCGACGCTGGCCTGAAGCAGGCCTTTGCCCAGCACCCGGCCGTCAAAACGCTGTTGCCGCAATTGACACAAGACGTGCTGGAAGGTCGGGTGGCGGCTTCGACTGCAGCCAGAAGCATGTTGGCGGCCCAGACTCAATAAGCGCAAGTAGCTGACACCTGTTCATCAATTTTCCCCAACGATTTCCTGACCTGAAAGAGACCAAGCCATGCACGATATTCTTGAACAATTGGAAAAAAAGCGCCAGCTCGCCCGTTTGGGCGGGGGCCAAAAACGCATTGATGCCCAGCACAAAAAGGGCAAACTCACCGCCCGGGAGCGGCTTGATGTGCTGCTTGATGAAGGCACGTTTGAAGAGTGGGACATGTTTGTCGAGCACCGC
>PFUD01000066.1:0-12788 GCA_002789915.1 Comamonadaceae bacterium CG_4_9_14_3_um_filter_60_33
CAAAGTATTCACATAGGAGAACAACATGGCTAGAAAACTCAGTATGAAGCAAGCGGTCAATGAAGCGATTGACCAGGAAATGACGCGCGACCCCAGCGTGATCATGATGGGCGAAGACATTGTCGGCGGTGCCGGCTGCGAAGGCGAAATGGACGCCTGGGGCGGCGTGCTCGGTGTCACCAAAGGCTTGTATGCCAAGCATGGCGACCGCCTGCTCGACACCCCCTTGTCCGAGAGCGCCTACGTGGGCGCGGCCATTGGCGCTGCGGCCTGCGGCATGCGCCCGATTGCCGAGTTGATGTTCATCGACTTCATGGGCGTGTGTTTTGACCAAATCTACAACCAGGCGGCCAAGTTTCGCTACATGTTTGGCGGCAAGGCCGAAACCCCGGTGGTGATCCGCGCCATGGTCGGTGCCGGCTTTCGTGCCGCCGCCCAGCACAGCCAGATGCTGACACCGCTGTTTACCCACATCCCCGGTTTGAAAGTGGTGTGCCCGAGCACGCCTTACGACACCAAGGGCCTGCTGATCCAGTCGATTCGTGACAACGACCCGGTGATCTTTTGCGAGCACAAAAACCTCTACGCCATGGAGGGCGAGGTGCCAGAGGGCTCGTATGCCATCCCGCTGGGCGAAGCCAACGTGGTGCGCGAGGGCAAGCATTGCTCGATCGTCACCTACGGTTTGATGGTGCACCGTGCGCTCGACGCGGCCGCCACGCTGGCCAAGGAAGGCATCGAGGTCGAAATTGTCGATTTGCGCACCCTGTCGCCGCTCGACATGGACACCGTGCTCGACAGCGTTACCAAGACTGGCCACCTGGTCTGTGTGGATGAAGCCAGCCCGCGCTGCAATATCGGCACCGACATTGCGGCGCAGGTCTGCATGCAGGCCTTTGGCGCCCTGAAAGCGCAGATTGAGCAGGTGTCGCCGCCGCACACGCCGGTGCCGTTTTCGCCTACGCTGGAAGACCTGTACATTCCCTCAGCCGCGCAAGTGGCTGACGCGGTGCGCCGCACGCTCAAGGGAGGGAAACACTGATGGCCGCCATCACACCCATCATCATGCCCAAGTGGGGCTTGTCGATGAAAGAAGGCACGGTGAATGACTGGCTGGTAGAAGTTGGCACGCAGATCACCGTGGGTATGCCCATTTTGGACGTGGAAACCGACAAGATCGCCAACGCCGTCGAAGCCCCTGATGCGGGTTTGCTGCGCCGCAAGGTGGCGACCGTTGGTGAGGTCTTACCAGTCAAAGCGCTGCTCGGTGTGCTGGCCGATAAAGAGGTTGGCGATGCCGAAATCGACGCCTACATTGCCGCCTTTGTTACCCCCAGCGCTGACGCAGACGACGATGCCGATGCAGCCCCGGCCTACCTGTATGTCGAGGTCGATGGCCTGCGCGTTCGGTACGCACAACGTGGCAAAACTGAGGGCACGCCGGTGCTCTTCATCCACGGCTTTGGTGGTGACCTGGACAACTGGTTGTTCAACATCGATGCCATTGGCGAAAAGCACCCGGTGATCGCGCTCGATCTGCCCGGCCACGGCCAGTCAGCCGTCAAATTGCCGGGCGCCAGCCTGACGGCGTTGGCCGATTTTGTGGTCCGCTTCATGGACGTGCTTGAGGTTCCGCAAGCGCATCTGGTGGGCCATTCGGTGGGTGGTGCCATTGCCGCGCAAATGGCCTTGTCGCAGCCGCAGCGGGTGGCCAGCCTGAGTCTGATCGACAGCGCCGGTTTTGGGCCAGACATCAACACCGGCTACACCGAGGGATTTACCAAAGCCGCCTCGCGGCGCGAGCTTAAACCCGTGCTGGAGCTGCTGTTCAAAGACCCGGCGCTGGTCAGTCGGCCAATGGTGGACGACGTGCTCAAGTACAAGCGACTTGACGGCGTGACTGAACTCTTGGCGTCTCTCAACGAAAGCCTGTTCAAGGATGGCCAGCAGGTAGAGCAACCCGGCCTGGCGCTGGCTGGCACGGGTAAACCGGTGCTGATGGTGTGGGGCAAGGACGACCAGATCGTGCCCGCCACCCATGCCGCCAACGCGCCGACAGGGGCCACGGTGGAGCTGTTCGATGGCGTTGGCCACATGGCGCAAATGGAGCGCTCGGGCGACGTCAATCGGCTGATCTTGCAGCACATTGGTGATTGACACCGGCCTTGCCGATACAGTGCACGGTGCCGCCATACAACCTCGTTGGACGCAGTTGCTGTGCCCGATGGATGCCATGGACGCGGACCATGAAATGCAGTGGCTTGGCGCTGCGCTTGACGGCCAGGCCATTGCGGCATTGTGGACTGGGCCGCCCGCGCTGGTGGCACCCCTGTCGTACCGCCGTCATGCGCAACTCGACGCGGCATGTGACGCGTCAAACGCGCGTGGCTGGCCAGTGCGCTTGCGCCGCTCGGGTGGCGGCGTGGTGCCGCAGGGAGCGGGTATTTTGAACATCACGCTGGCCTATCCTTGTACGGGGGCTGCGGGCAACATGGCCGAAGCGGTTTACGCCCACCTTTGCCAACTGCTCAGCGGCGCGCTGGCTGGGCTGGGCATTGCAGCGCAAGCAGGCAACGTACAGGGTTCGTTTTGCGATGGCCGCTTTAATCTGGCTGTTACGCATCTGGGCACCGCGCGAAAAATTGCCGGCACCGCACAATACTGGCGCCGCGCCAGCGGCCGCCAGGCAGTGCTGGCGCACGCCCTGCTGTTGGTTGACGCCGACCCGGCACAGTTGTGCGCGCAGGCGAACCAGTTTGAAGATGCGCTGGCCAGCGGCCGCCACTACGAGGCCGAGGCCCTGACCAACGTGGCGCAGTGCTGGCAACAGGCACATCCGGGCAGCAGTTGCCCAGTTGATTTGATGGCCCACGTGCGGCAAGCGCTGATGCCATTGCTCCAGGAACAAGCCAGATGAAAATCAACAGGCACATCAACAGGCTGGCAATTTGGATGCAATGCGCAGGCCAAACCCCGGATTGCGCTGCGCTTCATCCGGGCCACAAGCCCACACAGGCCACCCAATTTTGACTTAAACCCAACAGGAGAACACCATGGTTTTACTTGAATTTTCCATTGCACCGGCCGGCAAAGGCGTTAGCGTCAGCCCGTTTGTGGCACGCGCGCTCGACATCATCGACACCAGCGGCCTGCCCTACCAGCTCACCCCCATGGGCACCATTCTGGAAGGCGAATGGGACGAGGTGATGGCCGTGGTGACCGCTTGCTACCAGGCGCTGCGGGTGGATTGCGAGCGCATCGGTGTCAACATCAAGATCGACGCCCGCGCCGGTGAAGGTGGTCGCCTAAAAACAAAGCTGGATTCTGTGCAAAAAAAGGTCGGGCGTAAGCTCAACACCGGGAGCTGATGCTGACTGGCCCAGGTAACAGCTTGGGCAGCAATTTTCACTGCGGCATTTGAGGGGTTTGTAGCTCGGATGGAGCGCAGCGCAATCCGGGTTGTGCGAAACCAACCGCGCGCCTGCGTTCGGTGCGCAAGCACAGCAATCCCCCGGATTGGCATGCGGGCTACTGCTGCGTCGGCGACACGATGTGGTAGCGCTTCATCTGGCGATAGACGGTGGCGCGGCAGATGCCCAGCTCTAGCGCGGCAGCGGTCACGTTCCAGTGGTGTTTGCGCAATGCCAGCATCAAACCTTGGGCTTGCTGCAGACCCGCCGACAGGTCGGATGGCAGCAAGGTTGTGAGTGGCTGAGCGGGCCTTGGCTGCTCAGGCGCTACGGCTTCAGTCAAGCCAGCGTCACCCTGCAATTCGCTCGGCAGATGGTGCGGTTCGATGTAGCCGTCATCGCAAATCGCCAGCGCGAAGCGGATCGTGTTGCGCAACTGGCGAATGTTGCCCGGCCAGGCAAAATTGAACAAAATGTCTTGCGCGGCCTTTGACAGCTCGGCCTGCATACCTATTTGCTGGCCCTCCTGCTCCAGCACGCGCGCCATCACAAACGCCTTGTCAGCGCGCAGGCGCAGTGGCGGCAGGTGCAGCGTGGCGCCGCACAGGCGGTAGTACAGGTCTTCGCGAAAATTGCCATCGGCAATCAGGCGGCGCAGGTCGCGGTGCGAGGCCGCCACCACCGTCAGCTTGACCGGCACGGGCGTGTGCGCACCCAGCGGCATCACCTCGCCCTCGGACAGCGCGCGCAGCAAGCGGGTCTGCAAAGCCAGCGGCATGTCGCCAATTTCGTCCAGAAACAGCGTGCCGCCATCGGCTTGCAAAATCAGGCCAGTCGCGCCCTTGCTGCGCCCGCCGGTAAAGCTGCCTGCGGTGTAACCAAACAGCTCACTTTCGATTAAAGATTCGGGAATCGACGCGCAGTTGACCGCCACAAACGGCTGTTTGGCGCGCTGGCTTGAAGTGTGCAGGGCGCGCGCCACCAGCTCTTTGCCGGTGCCGGTTTCGCCTTGCAGCAAGATGTTGACCTGCTTGTTGACCAACCGTTTGGCCTGCTCCAGTAGGCGGCCCATGATGGGGTCGTCACCGGCCAACCGGTCCAGCGCCGGGCAGTCCATCTGGATCGGTGTGGCCGCAGCAGATTGCAACGCCCGGGTGGCGTGGCGCGGCGGTGTGGCCATGGCGTAAAAAAGTTCGTGACGATGCGTGCTGAGCACGGTGCGCTCGCTGCTCAGCCCCGAGCGCGCCACACGCCAGATGTCGTCCATGCTGACCTTGAACACCGACGTCAACGGCTTGCCGACCAGCGCCATCGCCACACCATCGTCTGACACCGCCGCTAGCAACTGCCGGGCGCCGCTGTTGGCACCCACGATCTGGCCGTCGGTATCAAAGGCCAGCATGCATTCGCCGCTCACGTCCACCAGCGCCCAGTCCACGCCCAGCCGCAAAATCCAGTGGCTGCTGAAATGGCGCATGAAGTTGGCATCTTCGACCATCTTGGCAAACATCACCGTCATGTGGCGCGCCAAATGCTGGCTGGGCTTTTCGCTGGGCGAGCTCAGCGCCGAGATGTCGAGCACGCCAATGAATTCGCCAGTCGGGTCAAACAGCGGCGCAGTGGTGCAGGTCAGGCCGATGTGGGTGGCATCAAAATGGTCGCCCTGGTGGCAGGTGAGCGGTGTGCGCTCAACGATGCAGGTGCCCACGCCGCAAGTGCCCGCGTGCGACTCGTTCCAGTCGGCCCCCAGACACAAGCCCGAGCGCTTGAGGTCGCGGTCCCACTGGTCGTTGCCAATAAAGTCAACCGTCACGCCCTGCGCATCGGTCAGCAGCAGCACGTAGCCCAGCGGTGCCACGCGCTTGTACAACTGCTCCATGCCGGCGCGCGCCACGCGCAAAAATGATTCGATTTGCTCCTGGTGTTCGCGCAGTTGCCAGTTGTCGAGCACGCGCGCAGGCTGCACGCGCGTCGGGTCCAGCCCGTGCTCGTTGACGCAACGCGTCCAGGAGCGGGTGATCAGGTTGTCGCCGCCCGCCATCGGCTGCAGAAAGCTGCGCGATGTGCAGGCAATGACTTCGTCAATATGACTTGTCACGGAAGCACGCATTGGTCTTGTCTCCTAACTCGGATCCTGGCTTGATCCTGTGGCAGGAACACTTGCCGGTTCCTGCGCTCATGCGCTCTTGGCGAACATGATGCCGGGCCAATGTAGCACCGTATGGCGGTCAGGGAAAGTCGTGCAAACCCGTGCCCGGGCCAGTTCAAAACGAGGGAATTTCCAAATTAATTGGAATCTGACCCCCATTATTTTCAGCAGGTGAGCGTTTCCACCGCTTCAATCGCGGCCTGCAAACGCGCATCGCCCAGGCCGGCCACCTCGATCTGGGGCACATGCATGGTTTGCAGTGCCTGCTGGAGACGGGTGTGAACAGCGGCGCGCACTGCTTCACCATCGCGCTGAAGGCCATCAGGCTGCCACGGCAGGTCGGGTGCCAACACCAGCGTCAGCGCATAACGGGCGTGCAGGGCATGGGCGCAGTCAAACAGCGAGCGGTCGGCAAAATAGTGGTCGCTGTAAACGGCGGTGAGCAGTGGCGCGCTGTCGCAAAACACATAAGCACAGCCCGTTTGCATGGCCTGGGCCGCTGCCTGTTCTTCCTGATCGAACTGGACGCGCATGATGGCGGCCTGCTCATCAGCCCTGGGGGTGCGGCCCTGCTGCTCGCAAAAAACCCGCAATTGCTCGGGCACCCACAAGCCACCAAAATGCGCCGCCAGTGCTTGCGCCAGTGTTGATTTACCGCTGCACTCGGCACCGATCAGGCAGATGCGTTGGGGCTTAGGCATGCAGAGTTTGCAAGCCACCCAGGTAAGGCCGCAGCACCTCGGGCACAGTCACCGAGCCGTCGGCGTTCTGGTAATTTTCAAGCACCGCCACCAGTGTGCGGCCCACCGCCAGGCCGGAGCCGTTCAGGGTGTGCACCAGCTCGTTTTTGCCTTGGGCATTCTTGAAGCGGGCTTGCAGGCGGCGTGCCTGAAAGGCTTCGCAGTTGCTCACCGAACTGATTTCGCGGTAGGTGTTTTGTGCCGGCAGCCAGACTTCGAGGTCGTAGGTTTTGCTGGCACCAAAACCCATGTCGCCGGTGCACAGGCTCATCACGCGGTAGGGCAGGCCCAACTTTTGCAGAATGGCTTCGGCGTGGCCGGTTATCACTTCGAGCGCTTCGTAGCTTGTGTCAGGGTGCACAATTTGCACCATCTCGACCTTGTCGAACTGGTGCTGGCGGATCAGGCCGCGGGTGTCGCGCCCGGCACTGCCGGCCTCAGACCGGAAACACGGCGTGTGGCCGGTCAGCAGGAGAGGTAAATCAGCCTCGGCCACCACCACGTCGCGCACAAAGTTGGTCAGCGGCACTTCTGCGGTGGGAATCAGGTACAGCGCGGTGTTGTCGGGCTGTTCCTCGCCCTCTTGGCCGCCTTTTTTGGCGGCGAACAGGTCGCCCTCGAACTTGGGCAACTGGCCGGTGCCGCGCAAGGTGTCGCCGTTGACGATGTAAGGCGTGTAGCACTCGGTGTAGCCGTGCTCTTGCGTTTGCACGTCGAGCATAAATTGCGCCAGCACCCGGTGCAACCGCGCCACCTGGCCCTTCATCACGGTAAAACGCGCGCCAGTCAGCTTGACGCCCATGGCAAAGTCCAGCCCCAGGGGTTCACCCACGTCCACATGGTCCTTGACCTCGAAATCAAACTTCTTTGGCGTGCCCCAGGTGCGCACCACCACGTTGGCATGCTCGTCCGCGCCCACCGGTACGCTCTCGTGCGGCAGGTTAGGCACGGCGAGCAGCAGGGTTTGCATGTCCAACTGAATTTGGTCGAGGCGCTTGCTCGATGCTTCGAGCTCGTCCTTGATGCCTGCCACCTGCGCCATCACGGCGTCCACCTCGGCAACACCGGCCGGGCCTTTGGCCTTGAGTTGGCCAATTTGCTTGCTGGCGCTGTTGCGCTGGGCCTGTAGCGCCTCGGTACGCACCTGGATAGTTTTGCGCTCGGCCTCCAGCGTGGTGAAGGCGAACACATCCAAAAAAGTTTGCGGGCTCTTGCGGGTTTCGAGACGGGCCACGACGTGGGCCAGGTCTTTGCGAAGCAGGGTAATGTCTAGCATGATGGTCAAAGTAGGTTAGCTGGGGATGCCGTGATCGCGAAAGCGGCAGAATCGGCCCGATACCACACACAATCTATGAACAAAGACCTCGTCACTGCAAGCAAAGCGCGGCAGTCCATGCAGTCGGAAGTCATGGATTGCTTCACTGCGTTCGCAATGACGGGAAAATCCAGGCAATTTGGCGTATGGATTGCCACGCCGCTGAGCGGCTCGCAATAACGGCTGTTAGGGTGCATGGCTATTTTCATTTTCATTCTGATCCAGCCTTAATCCCTTGGGCAGCGGAAACTTGACGCTCTCGGGGTCGCCCGGCATGCGCTGCACCGACACGGCGCCAAGCGCTTTCAGGCGCTCAATCACCTGATTCACCAAAATTTCAGGTGCCGATGCACCGGCGGTCAGGCCCACGCGCTGGCAGCCGGCAAACCACTGCGGCTGCACATCGTCTGCGTTATCGACCATGTAGCCGGGCGTGCCCAGCTTGCGCGCCACTTCAGCCAGGCGGTTGCTGTTGGAGCTGGTGGGGCTGCCCACCACCACCACCACATCGACCTTCGGGCTCATCAGCTTGACGGCATCCTGGCGGTTTTGCGTGGCGTAGCAAATGTCTTGCTGTTTGGGCTTGCGCACACTGGGAAAACGTGCCTCGATGGCCGCAGCAATGGCGGCCGCATCATCGACGCTGAGGGTGGTTTGCGTCACCACGGCCAGCTTTTCGGTCTGCGCCGGCTGGATGCGCGCCACGTCCGCCACGTCTTCGACAAGATGGATGCCACTGTCGAGCTGGCCCATGGTGCCCTCCACCTCGGGGTGGCCCTTGTGGCCGATCATGATGAACTCATAGCCCTCTTTGGCCAGCTTGGCCACTTCCACATGCACCTTGGTCACCAGCGGGCAGGTGGCATCGAAAACTCGAAAGCCGCGCGCTGCCGCCTCGTCTTGCACCGCCAGGCTCACACCATGGGCCGAAAAAACCAGCGTGGCGCCCTTGGGCACATCGTCCAGCTCTTCGATAAAAATCGCGCCTTTGGCTTTGAGATCGTTGACCACATAGGTGTTGTGCACAATTTCATGGCGCACGTAAATGGGCGCGCCAAATTTGGCCAGCGCGCGCTCCACAATTTCGATGGCGCGGTCCACGCCGGCGCAAAAGCCGCGCGGCTCGGCCAGCAGCACTTCCAGACCCGCGTGCTGGCTCATAGCACCCCGATCACCTGGACTTCGAACGTGACCGCATGACCCGCCAGCGGATGGTTGAAGTCAAAGCGCACCGCCTCGCCCTTGTCGTCGTTGCGAAAGTCCACGATCACACCGGCAAATTCACCCTGGCCGTCCGGCGTGGGAAACTTGACCACATCGCCCACGGCGTAGCTTTCATCGGCGCCACCCAGGTCAAGCAGCTCCTTGCGCGCCATCCATTGCAGCATGTCGGGGCTGCGCGGGCCGAACACCTCGCCGGCGGGCAGTTCCAGGGTGGTGCGGGTGCCCTCGGCCAGTCCGATCAGGAGCGCCTCCAGGGCGGGTGCGAGCTCACCGGTGCCCAGCGTGAGCGTGGCGGGTGCGGCGGCAAAGGTGTTGACCACATCGCCGGCCGGGCCGCTCAAGCGGTAGTGCAGGGTCAAAAAGGAACCGGGTTGGATGGTGGCGAGGGTGCTTGTCATGAAGTTCCTGTGGGTCAAGGGTGCGGTTAATGGTGACTGACTTAAACTGCCCCACATTGTAAAAGCCACACCATGCCCCTCAAAGACTTGCCCCCCGATGCCCGACCACGCGAAAAAATGCTGGCCCGTGGCCCCGCCGCCTTGAGCGACGTGGAGTTGCTGGCGCTGCTGCTGCGCACCGGCATCAAGGGCAAGGGCGTGTTTCAACTGGCGCGCGAACTGCTCGACATCAAGCCCGGCGCAGATGGCAAAAATGGTTTTGACGGCATTGCCGGGTTGCTCAACGCCACCGCCGACGACCTCAAGCCAGTCAAGGGCCTGGGCCCGGCCAAGCGCTCCGAGCTGCTGGCGGTGCTGGAGCTGGCCCGCCGTGCGCTGACCCAGCGGCTACAGGAGCGCACCGTGTTTGCCACGCCGGACGCGGTCAAGCAGTTTTTGCAACTCAAGCTCGCTGCACGCCAGCAGGAGGTGTTTGCGGTGCTGTTTCTCGACGTGCAAAACCGGCTGGTGTCGTATGACGAAATGTTTCTGGGCACCTTGACGCAGACCAGCGTTTATCCGCGCGAGGTGGTGTTGCGTGCGCTCAAGCACCAGGCATCGGCGGTGGTGCTGTCGCACAACCATCCGAGCGGCTCGGTGCAGCCTTCCAGGGCCGACGAGATGCTGACGCAAACCCTCAAAACCACGCTGGCGCTGATCGACGTGCGCGTGCTCGACCATGTCATTGTGGCGCCGGGCGAGGCGCTGAGCATGGCCGAGCGGGGGCTGCTATGACAGCCGTCAAAGTCAAAACCTTGGGCGACCTGAAAGTGGTCAAGCGCGCCATCGCCGAGCAAGCCCGGCAGCGCGTTCTGCAAGCCAGCCAAGAGGTGAAGACCGTCAAGCAAGCCGCCAGCGACAAGGACTTGTTCACCCGGGCAGCAGGCGCCGTCAAACCACTGCCCGACAAACGCAAACTGCACCACGCGCCCAAACCACAGTTGCCGCAGGCCATGCAGTACCAGCGCGATGAAAAGAAGGTATTGAAAGAAGCCATCAGCGACGAGTTCGACGTCTCGACGCTGCTCGAATGCGACGAGCACCTGAGCTTTCGCCGCCCCGGCATCGGCACCGACGTGACACGCAAATTGCGCCGCGGCGACTGGAGCATTCAGCGCCAGATCGACCTGCACGGTCTGCGCCGCGACGACGCCCGCGAAGCCCTGAGCATCTTCATCCGCGAGGCGCACAGGCACGGCATCCGCTGTGTACGCGTGGTGCACGGCAAAGGCCTGGGTTCGCCCGGCAAAGCGCCCGTGCTAAAAAGCCGCGTGCACAGTTGGCTGGTGCAAAAAAACGAGGTACTGGCCTTTGTGCAGGCCAAACCCGCCGATGGCGGCGCGGGCGCGCTGGTGGTGCTGCTGATGGCGACGCGGACGCTGTAACCGTGGGGGCCGCAACCAGTGACTGCATCAGGAAAAATAGCGCACCGCATCGCATGACAAGAATGGAAGGTTCAGCCACATGACCGATCAATTCATTGATTTCACCACCGACAAGCAATTTGTCCGGCGCGTGCGTGAACTCAAAACCATTGAAGTGATGATCAATATGTACTGCGCCTCACACCACGCCGGCGCGCCACGGTGCACTGACTGCTCAGAACTGTTTGACTACGCGCAGCGGCGACTGCAGCGCTGCGTCTTCGGTGACGCCAAACCAAATTGTGCCAAGTGCGTCGTCCATTGCTACACCCGGGACATGCGCGAAAAGATAAGAATCGTGATGCGCTGGGCCGGGCCACGTATGCTGCTGAGGCATCCGGTTTTGGGTATCCGGCATCTTTTGGCTGACCGCAAACCCATACCCCTTTTGCCAAACAAGCGCGCAGACAAGTTACCGGCTGAAGATTAAGCTGATGGCTGTGATGCATGCTGCAAGGGTCAAGCAAAACCAAGTGCGCCAGGCATGATTCACTTCGAGCCAGCTTGCGCCCGATCAAATTTTGAGATTTGACGTGCGGATACGAAAAAACCCCAGAACATCGCTGTTCTGGGGTGATCCGTTTGGTGCGGCTGGCAGGAATTGAACCCACGACCCTCTGGTTCGTAGCCAGATACTCTATCCAACTGAGCTACAGCCGCTAAGCTGCGTATTCTAGCAACGAAACCCGGCTCTTTTGCGCATGGCAGTCCTCAAGACCCAGAAAAATTTGGTATTTTTTGCGCTTCTGGCTGGTTACGCATCCAGTCTGCGGTCTGAAAAAACGACTTGTTGAGCCTCTCGCGCAGTTCCGCAGGTACGTTGGTTTCATGCATAGCCTGGTCCATGCACGCCAGCCACTGGTCGCGCTCAACCACACCAATCTTGAACGGCATGTGGCGCGATTTCAGGCGCGGATGACCAAAACGGTCGGTGTAGTACTGCGGGCCGCCAAGCCAGCCGCACAAAAACCAGAACAGCTTTTGCCGTGCATCGTCCAGCAGATTGCCGTGCACCACCCGCAACTCGGCATAACCCGGCTCCAGGTCCATCAGGTCATAAAAACGCTCGACCAGGGCTTGCACCCGGTCTTCGCCACCGATCCACGCGAAGGGTGTTTCGAAGGCAGGTTTTTCTTCAATGTTCATCACTATCTCCAAACTGCCTGGCGTTGAGCGTGCCGCGCCAGTCGCCCTCAAACACCAGTTCACATTGCACCGATTGCGCAGCGCCCACCAGTTCAAGCTCACCCACCCGTGCCAATGAATCGTCGGCAAAGGCCTGAGTCAGCCGCACTAACAGCGCCTGCTTGTAAAGCGTGTCGTTGGCGCCGGCCAGGTGCAAGCCTTTGGTTTCCAATACCACCAGTTGTGAGCTGTTCACACCACCCGCTTCGCCCGCACGGCCAAGACGGGCAAAAACAAAGTCCGGATAGACCTTGTTGCGTTTCCACCCTTGCAGGCCATACTGCGACTTGGCCACATTGCGGTGCCACCAGACCAGCGCCGATTGGCTGTCCAGATAACAGGCCACCTCGCGCTCAAAGCCATTGTCGGTCAGGGCGGTCAGGGCGGGCTCAAACAGGCATTTTTCGACCGATTGGCCATCCGGTCGCGCCAGCGGTTGCGGCGCGCCAGCCAGCGCCAGGCTAAATTCCTCAGGAATGGCGTAATCGGTTTGATCAGCGCGCAGCCTGAATTCAATCTGGCCAGCGGCCACCCCGGCATCAAACACGGCTTGCGCCAGGCGATCGCGCTCGGCCTCCAGGTCAATGCGCAGGCGCTCCAGCAGCGAGGCACTGCCGGCCGCGATGGCCTTTTCAGCAAAGCTTTGCAGCAAGCGTGCCAGCACCGCATTCACCCAGCACCAGACCCACCAGGCATTGGGCGCAATGTCGAGCAAACCGCGCACCAGGCGGGCACGGTCCAGCGCCACATCAGTCATCGCCACCGCATCAAAATGCACCGCTTGCGGATGCTGCAGCACGTCCAGCCCCACCTGCAGTTGCTGACCCGTTTGCCCCATGGTCCCAGCCGCATCCGGTGACCACTCACGCGCCAACGCATCCACCTGCAATTGCGTCCAATCCAG
>PFUD01000066.1:12811-16111 GCA_002789915.1 Comamonadaceae bacterium CG_4_9_14_3_um_filter_60_33
TCACCGGCTTGGGCAGCGCCGCATCCCCCGCGCTGCCCTGCACCGACAGCGCCAGGTCGCCCATGCCCTCGGTTTCCAGAGACTGCTTGATGGCCGTGATGACCTCACCGGTTTTGGCATCAAAACACAGCACATAGCAGGCATCCAGGGCATCGCGCCCGGTCTTGGCCACATGCGGCAGACGCAGGATGCGTCCCATGAGTTGCGTCATGGCGCGCACCTCTTTGCCTGCCGCCAAGGCGCACAGCACATAGGCAAACGGGCAGTCCCAGCCTTCCTGCAGCGCCTGTTTGGTGATGATGGCGCGAATCTCGCAGGCGGGGCTGAGCAGGTCGATGTTTTCTGGGGCCTTGAGCTCATCCTTGTCCGAGGTTTTGATGGCGATCTGCGCCTCGGTCAGGCCCAGTTGCATCAAATACGCCTTGGCATCTTCGGCGTGAATAAAACCGCTGTCACGCATGTCGCGGCCGGTGCGCTCCACCTGCACCAGCAAAATGGGGCGAATGTAGCGGTTGGTTTCGCTCTGCAAGGCAGCCGCCTCGGCCGCCAGAGCGTCAAGCCGCGCCACACTGGCCGCCAGGCAACTTTGCCAATCGGCCCAACCGCGCAAATCGACGTTGATCGGCAGCTTGATCATCTCGGCCTGTTCCAGGTCGGTACCGCGCACATCGACCAGAATGTTCGAGCCTGACACCGCTTTGCCCGACTTGTCACTGGTAATGCGTGGCGTGGCCGACAGCTCAAGCATGAAGCAGGGGTTAAAGCCGTCGAGCGTGCGCAGCGCATTCTCGGAATAGGCGTGATGACCTTCGTCAATCACCACCATCGGGCGCACCAGCCGCAGCACATTGCCGAGCGAGCTTTTGACAATGCTGCCCTTGGTGGCGTGCGCCTCGGCCTGGCTGGTGCCCCACGAGGTGTAGGCATCCAGATTGGGCACCTCAGCCAGTAACTGCCAGTGCGCCTCGATGTCGTCCTCACGCGGGGTAAATCCCAGCACGTTGCCACGGTCGCGAAAAGCCTTGAGCTTCTTTTGCGCCTCATCCTTGCGCGCGGCAGATTGCAGCATCAGCAACATCACGCACAGATGGCTGTCCACATCGAGCCGGGTCAGTGGCGAGTCTTTTTGAAGAATTTTCACCCGCCCGGCACCGGCGGTATTGAGCATCTGACGGTACGGGTGATCGCGATTCGCCAGCATCTTCAAGGTTTGGCGGTAAATGGCCTCGTTGGGAACGATCCACAACACCAGCCCGGTGTGGCGATTCAGGTAGCTGGAGAACACGCGCCCCACACTGGCGGCTGCCAGCAGTGTCTTGCCGCCGCCCGTGGGCACTTTCAGGCACACGTTGGGGATGGCTCGCCCGGCGCCATCAAAGCGGCTCGAATACGGCTGACCGGCAAACGCGGGCGGCAGCAGACCCTGCGCTTTGAGCGCGCTCCAGGTTTTTTTGGGGAAGTCGGAAGCCTCGCGCAGCAGGTCTTGCGCATTCTCCATGGCGCGCAAGGCTTGCACAATGGGCTCTGCCTGCGCCTGATGCGTTTTGAGTTCGGTGATGAATTGGCCCAACTGCGCCAGCACCTCGGTCTGGAACTCCTTGAGCTGCGTCCCGGCCAGTGCGGGCGCCTGGGCAGGGTGACGGCGCGGTTCCCAAAACAGCTTGCGGTCTTTCTGAATCAAACGGCGAAAGCGATCTTCCAGCTTGTCTTGCCAGCTCACCAGATCGACCCGGTACATCAGCCCGAGCTCCTCCAGATCACCAGAAAGTCGGGCGATATCCCGACTGTCCAAAGACGGGGAGTCAACAACTAAATCGATATCGGATTCGTTACGAAAATCACCCCGTGCGCGCGAGCCAAACAACCAAACCCGCTCCAGCCCCGGGGTTCGTTCAAACAACTGCAACAACGTGGTCAGCGTTGTCGCAGCAATACCTGATTTTTTTCGGGTGGCAAATTGATCCGGTTCGGCCATAGGCATCAACTCACTCATAGGCGCTTAAGCATTTCGGATTGAAACGCCTTGAAGGCTGGCTCCGCATGGCTGCGAATGTAGGCCGCCAGCTCAATCGCCCTGAGCTCGTTGTATTCATGACTGGTGTCGTTGCGAAAATTCCGCATCTTGTCCCATAGGCCAGCATCCGCAATCAGCAGCGACTCAAACGCGACTGGAATCACATCCCAGGCTTTAGGCGCCATGCGTTCGCCTTTGTTCGTCAGGTAGCGGAACATCGTCTTCCACGCCATCTCAAAGCTCACTTCGAATCGTTTGATGATGGAGTCACGCAAGAAACTGGACTCCGGCTCGGCCAGTGCTTCTTGCAATCTGGCAAGCGCCTTCTGAAAATGTTCGAACTGCAAATCGATGCGATCTATTTTTTCCTGACTCATATCTCATCCCTCCCGATACAAGGCAAACGGCAGCGGGCAATAGTCCACGCCCAATTCCAGCAACTGCTTGTTGCTCATGTACTTGGCCGGTGCAAACACCAGATGGCGTTTGCCGTCGCCCTGCCCTGCATGGCGCGCGCGGCCCCAATCGGCAAAACCTTTGGCACGGCTGAGCGTGAGCGCCGCCTCGGGTGACTTCAGAAACATCAAATCAGGCTGGTACACCAGCCACACATGCGCGTCCTTGGCCTCGCCCAGATACCAGTCGGGTGCGTCCTTTGGTGCTGGCAGCAGCGTGCCGCCGGTGGCGGTGTGGAATAACCAGGCGCCCAGCGCGTCAAACGCTGGCAGCGACTCGCCCGACAGCAGTTTTTCGATGTCCAGCGGTTGGCCCAGCGTGCAGTAGGTGAACTCGCCGCCCAGACCTTCCACCATTTCGGAAATGCGCTTTTCACCCTCGACCTTGAGAATGCCGTCTTTGAGTTCGACATTGAGTTTGTTGAAGCGTTTTTTCTTGGCCGCTGGTTGGGTGGTGTTTGGTGAACCCGCCGGGAGGCTGGGCGGCACCGCGTTCTGCTGCGTGTCCCCCGCCAGCTGTGCGGGCTCCTCCTTTACCTCCGTAGAACGCGGTGCCGCCCAGCCTCCCAGCTCCATCTGTGTGGACTCTTGCGCAAAACCTTCCTTGACCTTGAGGGCTTCAATCTTGGCCAGCCACTGGTCAGCTTTTTTGAACTGGGTGAAGTTGATTTTTTCTTCCAGTAGCGTCTCGCGCTGGGTGCCGACCCAGGCGTAACCCTGGATGGCGCGGCGCACCCGCTCGGCGGTGAGTTTGTCGGCGTAGTCCTCGCCTTCGACGAGAATGAACTTGCGCCGCCCGCCGTCCTTGGCGTTGGCCTTGAGCACCGCGTG
>PFUD01000141.1 GCA_002789915.1 Comamonadaceae bacterium CG_4_9_14_3_um_filter_60_33
GGGGTCGCGCAGGTTGCCAAAGCGCACCGGCACCGGTTTGGCGTAACCAAACAGAAAAGCCCCCGAGGTGGCAAAGTACAACATCAGCGGCATCAGGATGGTGCCCACAGGGTCGATATGCGGCAGCGGGTTGAGCGTGACGCGGCCCATCTTGTAGGCAGTGTTGTCGCCAAAGTATTTGGCAACATAGCCATGCGCAGCCTCGTGAAGGGTGATGGCGAGCAGCACCGGAATGGCGTAGAGGGCAATGGTTTGAATCAGTCGGGCAAAGTCCATCTTAAAGCCCCAGTGCCGCCAGCGAGCCGCGGCCTTCGCGGAGGATGACGGGGTCGCCACTGGTCAAATCAACCACGGTGGTGGGCTCGCGCGGGCAGGCCCCCGAGTCGATGACGGCGGCAATGCGGCCCTTGTAGTGGGCGCGAATGTCGTCGGCGTCGTTCATGGGTTCAAGTTCGCCCGGCGCGATCAGTGTGGTGGCCAGCAGTGGCGTGCTGTGCAGCGCCAGCAGTTCTTGCAGCACCTTGTGGTCGGGCACGCGCAGGCCGATGGTTTTGCGTGACGGGTGGCTCAGGCGCCGCGGCACTTCCTTGGTGGCTTCCAGAATGAAGGTGTAAGCGCCAGGGGTGGCTGTCTTGATGAGCCGGTACTGTTGGTTGTCCACCTTGGCGTAGGTGGACAGCTCTGACAAGTCACGGCACAGCAGTGTCAGGTGGTGCTTGTCATCAACCCCGCGAATACGGCGCAGCTTGTCGGCGGCGGCCTTGTCGTCGAGGTGGCAGACCAGCGCGTAGCTGGAGTCGGTGGGCACGGCCAGCACCTCGCCCTTGTCAAGCAGGACGGTGGCCTGTTTGAGCAGGCGCGGTTGCGGGTTGTCGGGGTGAATTTCGAAAATTTGCGGCATGGCGCTATTGTCGCAGCCCGGCGGCTTGGCTAGAACGACGCAGGGTTCAGACCCGTGCTGGGGCGGGGGCGTGTTGAATGCGCTCGGCCAGCTGTTGCCACACCGGCGTCAGTTGGCCTGGCAGGTCGGGCAAGGCGCCGAGCTCGGTGCGGCTCTCTGCCGGGCTATGAAAGTCGCTGCCGCGCGAAGCTGCCAAGCCGAATTCGAGTGCAGTTTCGGCATAACTTGCGCATTCAGCGGCTGAGTGGCTGCCTGTGACCACCTCGACGCCTTGGCCACCCAGCCCTTTGAATTCGGTGAACAGCGCCATTTCTTCGTTGGCGCTGAACTTGTAACGCGCCGGGTGTGCAATCACCGCCATGCCACCAGCCTGGGTTATCCAGCGAACGGCGTCTTTCAGGCTGGCCCAGCGGTGCTCGACAAAGCCGGGCTTGCCTTCGGTAAGGTACTTGCGAAACACCTCATAAGTATCTTTGCAGACGCCGGTTTCCACCAAAAAGCGCGCAAAGTGGGTGCGTGAGATCAGGTTGGGGTTGCCGGCATATTTCAGCGCGCCTTCAAACGCGCCTTTGATGCCAACCAGCGCCAGACCAGCAGCCATTTCCTGGGCGCGTTGCGAGCGACCACCGCGGGTTTGCTGCAAACCCTGATTTAGTTGCGCATTATTGATGTCAAAACCCAGGCCGACGATGTGCACGGTTTGATGCAAAAAACTCACCGAGATTTCAACGCCGGTCAGGTAATCCAGGCCGCACGCCGCTGCTGCCGCCGCCGCCCGCGCCTGGCCGCCGATTTCATCGTGGTCAGTGAGCGCCCAAAGGGTGACGCCATGAGCTTTGGCGCGCAGGGCCAGTTCTTCAGGCGTGAGGGTGCCGTCTGAGACAACGGAGTGGCAATGCAGGTCGGCGTTTTGGGTGTTCATGGTTGTGATTTTAGGTTTGCGCGGGCAACTCTGCCGCTTCCACCAGAAAGCGCACCCGGCGCTCGCCGCGCCAACTGTCCACATCGAGCCGGAACGCCAGTTTGACACGGTTGGGCAGCGGCTCGGTGTGGCCAAACCAGATGCCATCGACTGGCTCACCGCGGTGCTTGAGTTTGAGCGACAGGTGTTTTTCGGCTACCAGGCGCTGCGACACCACTTCGAGCTCTTCGCTGAAGGTGGGGGCGGCAAAGCCCTGGCCCCAGACTTCATGGTGCAGCGAGTCCACCAAGTCGGGGCGGCGGTATTCGGGCTTGAGCGCGCCGTCGGTGTCAAGGCGGCGTGTCATGGTGGCGACGTCGAGCCACTCCTGCGCTACTTCGCTCAAGCCGTGCTCGAACGCTTCAAAGTGTTCTTCGGCGATGGTGCAGCCAGCTGCCATGGCGTGGCCGCCAAAGCGCAGCAGCACGCCGGGGTGGCGCTTGGCCACCAGGTCAAGCGCGTCGCGCAGGTGGAAACCGGGTATTGAGCGGCCCGACCCCTTCAGTTCATGGCCGTGGCCGGTGGCGCCACTGCTGGCAAAAACAAAGCAGGGGCGGTGAAACTTGTCCTTGATGCGTGAGGCCACAATGCCGACCACGCCTTCGTGAAAGTCGGCCTCAAAGACACAAATGGCTGGCGGCGCCTCAGCGGCGTCTTCAAACAGCGATTCAGCCACGAGCAGCGCCTGCTCGCGCATGTTGCCTTCAATATCGCGGCGCTCGCGGTTGATGGCATCAAGCGCCTTGGCCAACTCCTGGGCGCGGCCGGGGTCGTCGGTGAGCAGGCATTCAATACCCAGTGTCATGTCGGACAAGCGCCCGGCGGCGTTGATGCGTGGCCCAAGCGCAAAGCCAAAGTCGAAGGTGGTGGCTGTGCTGGCCTCGCGCGAGGCCGCCACAAACAAGGCCGCCAAGCCGACGGGCAGGGCTTGGGCGCGCACTCGCTTGAGCCCTTGCGCTACCAGGCGGCGGTTATTGGTGTCGAGTTTGACAACATCTGCCACCGTGCCCAGGGCCACCAGTGGCAGCAGGGCATCCAGCTTGGGCTGGCTTTGCGCGGTGAAAACGCCGCGCTGGCGCAACTCGGCACGCAGCGCCAGCAACACATAGAACATCACGCCGACGCCGGCGATCGATTTGCTCTCAAAGTTGCAGTCAGGCTGGTTCGGGTTGACGATCACGTTGGCGTCGGGCAGCGCAACCTGGCCGTCGCGCAGCGCGGGCAAATGGTGGTCGGTCACCAGCACCTGCAGGCCCAGCGCGCGGGCGCGGGCCACGCCGTCAAAGCTGGCAATGCCGTTGTCCACCGTGATCAGCACGTCGGCACCACTGGCTTTGACGCGCTCGGTGATGGGCGCCGTCAGGCCGTAGCCGTCTTGCACGCGGTCGGGCACGATGTAGTTCACATGGCGGGCGCCAAGCAGGCGCAGGCCGCGCACGCCAACAGCGCAAGCGGTGGCGCCGTCGCAGTCGTAATCGGCCACGATGCAGAGTTTTTTGTCGTCGCGAATGGCGTCGGCCAGCAGTTGGGCAGCCTCAGCCGAGCCTTTCATGCTGGCGGGCGGCAGCAGCTTGGCCAGCGCGTCATCAAGTTCCAGCGGGTCTTGCACACCGCGCGCGGCATAGAGCTGCGCCAGCAGCGGGTGAATGCCGGCTTGCTCCAGCGCCCAGACGGCGCGGGGCGGTGCATCTCGCACAATGATTTTCATAGGGGTTCGAGCTTGCTTTGAATGGACGGTGCGCTAAAAAGCTGCCTGAATTTTTGCTTCAGGCTAGGCGGCTGGTGGAACCAGCTTTGGGCGTGGCGCTCGCCGCACAGGGTGAGCTGCACCACTTGGCCATGGGTCTGGGCCTCGAGCAGTTGCTTGATTTGGGTTGCATCGAGCGTTTGCCAGGCGCTGGCCCAGCCGGCCCAGTCGTCTTGCAGTGCGGCCGCGCGCAAAGTCGGGACCACGGTGGGCTGGACAGACGCTGCGCCTGAACGGTTGTCAGGCAAAGCGCCCGTGCCACTGAACCATATAGCGTTCACGGGTGACACCTTGCGGCGCTCGCGGGCATCGTTGATTGGGTGGGTGTAGAGCAGCATTTGCATTTCGCTCACCAGCCGGATCAGACCGACGGCCTGCGCCGCAGTGGGCATCCAGGGTGCCAGGTTGCGCCCCAGCACGCGGTCGGGTGAGGCCGTTGGCAAGCCCCTGAAAACTTCACCGTGCGCCAGCCAGCGCCCCGGTTCATCGGCGTAAAGCGTGATGCCGTCCTCGGCAAAAAAGGGCTGCATGGCGTGCAAAAAGGTGTCGGATTCGGTTGCGCTTAAGTCGCGTATGGGCATTTGCCGCATCGTCACTTCATGCATGCTGGCCTGCCAGTGGCACAGCGTGACAAAAGCCCAGGCACCTTGCAGGTCAGCCAGTTCAGGGTGTTTTTGCGCTTGCAGCGCTGCCCACGGAATTTGCCCGTCGGCCGCTGTCAGCCCTGAGGCAGCCGCCAGCGCGCGCTCGTGCGGCGGCGACCAGCTCAGTTCGTCGCCCGCATCCGGCGTTTGCGCACCCAGGCGGGGCAACAGTTTTTGCAGGTTGGGCAATCTCAAAGCGGCCAAAGTGGCCCGGCAGCCCTCGGCATGGCTGGCGGCGTAGGGAATCAAAAGGTGCATATGGTGCTCAGGGCCATGTAGAGGTGGTCGTCGGCGGTGAAGGCGCTGCCCTGTGCGGCAAGTCCCATGGTGATGTCCTCTCAAACGATGCAAGCCCGGATTATGCGGGAGTCTGGTCGCCTGGGATAGCTCTCTTTGCTTCAAATTTCCCCTGCAAGCAAACCGACAGGCTCATCAAAACAGTCGGGCGATGCGCTTTGCGGAGGTAAAGGAGGAGACCGCGCAGCGGGCGGAGGACACGTAGCAAAGTGCATCGCCCGGCTGTTTCATCAGCGTCCGTGACGTCTGCGTCGGCCTGGTATCTCTCGCACAATACTTTGAATTGCACCCTCGGATTGATTTTGGCTGCAATGCCACAATGCGGGCATGCAACTCCCCTATGAACTGATCCTTGGCTGGCGCTACACCCGTGCCGGCCGCGCTACCCGGCGCAACGGCTTTATCTCGTTCATCTCGGGTGTCTCGATGCTGGGCATTGCGCTCGGTGTGGCGGCGTTGATCATTGTGCTGAGCGTGATGAACGGCTTTCAGAAAGAGGTGCGTGACCGCATGCTGGGCGTGGTGTCGCACATCGAGATTTTTGCGCCAAATGGCGAGGCCCTGCCCGATGTGGCACGCACGCTGACGCAGGTGCGCGCCAACCCGGCCGTGATTGGCGCGGCACCGTTCATTGCCACCCAGGCTTTGCTGGCGCGCGGTGAAGACATGAAAGGCGCGATGGTGCGCGGCATTGACCCGGCGCGCGAGGGCGAGGTGACCGACCTGGCCCGCGAGCTCAAAAACACCGGGCTCGATCAGCTCATCCCCGGCGAGTTCGGCGTGGTGCTGGGCGCCGAGTTGGCGCGCAGCCTGGGCGTGATCAGCGGTGACAAGGTGACGCTGGTGGCGCCCAGCGGCCAGGTCACGCCCGCCGGTGTGGTGCCGCGCCTGAAGCAGATGACCGTGGTCGGCACCTTTGACTCGGGCCATTTTGAGTACGACTCGGCGCTGGTGCTGATGCACATCGAAGACGCCGCGCGCATCTTCCGGCTCGAAGGCCCCAGCGGTGTGCGCGTCAGGCTGCGCGACCTGCATCAGGCGCGTGAAGTGGCCGCGCAACTGGCCACCACGCTGACCGACCGGTTACTGATTCGCGACTGGACGCGGCAAAACCGCACCTGGTTTGCCGCGGTGCAGCTGGAAAAACGCATGATGTTCATCATCCTCACACTGATCGTGGCGGTGGCCGCCTTCAACCTGGTGAGCACGCTGGTGATGACGGTGACCGACAAGCGCGCCGACATTGCCATTTTGCGCACACTGGGCGCCAGCCCGGGCTCGGTCATGGGCATTTTTGTAGTGCAGGGCGCCATGGTGGGCGTGATCGGCACGCTCGCCGGGCTGGCGCTGGGGCTGGGCGTGGCGTTCAACATCGACGTGATCGTGCCGGCGCTGGAACAGCTCTTTCGTGCCAGTTTTTTGCCCAAAGACATTTACCTGATCAGCCGCATGCCGAGCGACCCGCAGCAGGACGACATTTTGCCGATTGCGCTGATTTCTCTGGTGCTGGCGTTTGTCGCCACGCTGTATCCGAGCTGGCGCGCCAGCCGCGTCAATCCGGCGGAGGCACTGCGCTATGAATAAAACCCCCACGTTTATCTCTGCGGGTACTGCGCTGCCCCCCGATGGGGCGTGCAAGCTGGTACTCAGCGCGCGCGGCCTGACCAAGCGCTTTTCAGAGGGGCTGCTCGACGTGACCGTGTTGCAGGGCGTGGACCTGGATGTGTGCGCTGGCGACACGCTGGCCATTGTCGGCGCGTCGGGTTCCGGCAAAAGCACGCTGCTGCATTTGCTCGGCGGGCTCGATGCGCCAACCAGTGGCTCGGTGATGCTGCTAGGGCAAGACCTGGCCAGTCAGAGCGCCGCCGCGCAAGGGCGTTTGCGCAACCAGCACTTGGGTTTTGTGTATCAGTTTCACCATTTGCTGCCCGAATTCAGCGCGCTCGACAATGTTGCCATGCCGCTGTGGATCAGACGCATGGCGCATGCCGATGCGGCGCAGGTGGCGACCAAAATGCTCGCCAGCGTGGGCCTGGCCGAGCGTTTGCAGCATCGCCCGGCAGAGCTGTCAGGTGGTGAGCGCCAGCGCGTGGCCATTGCCCGCGCCCTGGTGACGCAACCGGCCTGCGTGCTGGCTGATGAGCCCACCGGCAACCTTGACCGCAACACCGCCCAGAGTGTGTTTGACCTGATGTTGGAACTGGCCCGCACCCAAGGCACCGCCTTTGTGGTGGTGACGCACGACGCCGAACTGGCCGCGCGCTGCGCCCGCCAGCGTGCCCTGGTGCTGGGAAAATTGACGAGCAGCGACGACTGAGCGACGACTGAGCGACGACTACCCCAGTTGGTGTTGTCGATAATTGACAGATGATTAACATGTATTTGAGGAATCAAAATGGCTGTTGAATGGCTTGAAAGCTACAAAATTGGCGACGCTGCGGTGGATGCCATGCAAGAAAAATTGTTCGAATTGACCAATACCTTTCTCACCTCGGACGACCTCATGGTGCTGCGTCCCGTGATTGTGTCGCTGTGCAAGCAGGCGCGGGTCCAGTTCGAGCTCGAAGAAGCGTTGATGCGCCGCCTTGACTACCCAGAGCTGGCAGCGCACGCGGCGCAGCACCAAACGCTGCTTGACCGCCTGATCGGACGCAGCATGGACGTTGGCAAAGGCTACATGAACAAGCCTGCCATTGCCGAGCTGATGCGCGATTGGTGTGAACGCCATGTGCCCGAAGAAGACGCCAAACTGGGGCAGTTTTTGGCCTCGCGTCAGGCTGCCTGACACACCTCGGTTTGGCTGGCAGGGCAGGATGTTCATCGACACGCACTGCCACCTGGATGCCCCGGAATTCGGCTTGTCCGGCCCCTCAGTGCGTGCTGAGGCCGCACGCCATCAAGTGCTCAAGTGTGTCCTGCCCGCCGTCGAGGTGGCCAACTTCGAGGCGGTGCGCATGCTGGCCCATTCCGGCGGCGATGCTTATGCCTTGGGCATTCACCCGCTCTATGTCAAAACCGCGCAAGACGACGATCTGGACCGGCTCGGCGAAGCGCTGCAGCAGCATCGCGACGATCCCCGCCTGGTCGCGGTGGGTGAAATCGGGCTCGACCTGTTTGTGCCCGAGTTGTGCGTTAGTCCGCTGCGCGAGCGCCAGCAACTTTTTTTCATGGCCCAGCTCGAGCTGGCGCGTCAGCACGACTTGCCGGTGATCCTGCACACGCGCCGCTCGGTCGATCAGGTGCTCAAAGGGCTGCGCACCGTGGCGCGCAGCGGCTGGCACGGCATTGCCCATGCGTTCAACGGCAGTGCCCAACAGACGAAAAACTTCATTGACCTAGGCTTCAAACTGGGTTTTGGCGGTGCCTTGACGTATGACCGGGCGCTGCAATTGCGCCGCCTCGCCACCCATCTGCCGCTGGACGCGATCGTGCTGGAAACCGACGCCCCCGACATGCCGCCGCACTGGCTCTACAAAACCGCGCAGCAGCGTGAGGCCGGGGAAGTGCAGGGCTTCAATTCACCCGCTGAGTTGCCCCGCATTGCGGCCGTGCTGGCTGAACTGCGCGGCATCAGCCTGGATGCGTTGGCCAACGCCACCACGCGCAATGCGCTGGCGGCGCTGCCCAAGCTGGCTCGGGCACAGTGTTTTACTGGTCGCCCCTAAAGCATTTTTTCCAGAAACGCCCTGGTGCGGGGGTGTTCGGGGGCGGCAAACAGCTCGCGCGCCGGGCGCGACTCGACGATGACGCCGCCGTCCATGAACACGGCGCGGCCCGCCACCTCGCGGGCAAAGGCCATTTCATGGGTGACCACGATCATCGTCATGCGCTCCTCGGCCAGCGCGCGCATGGTGTTGAGCACTTCACCGGTGAGCTCAGGGTCAAGTGCTGAGGTGGGTTCGTCAAACAGCATGATGTCGGGCTCCATGGCCAGCGCGCGGGCGATCGCCACACGCTGCTTCTGGCCGCCCGACAGGCGCGATGAATACGCGTCACGCTTGTCAAACAGGCCCACCTTGCGCAGCAGGGCCTCAGCCTTGGGCACGATCTCATCAAGCCGCGCGCCCTTGACCGTCAGTGGCGCCTCGATGATGTTTTGCAGCACGGTCAGGTGCGGGAACAGGTTGAAGTGCTGAAACACCATGCCCATCTTGCGGCAGATGCGGCTGAGGTCGGCGGGCGCTGCGTAGCGGCACTGGCCCTGCGCATTGGTGCTCACCAGCGACTCCCCCTCGATGGCGATGCTGCCGCGATGGATCGTTTCCAGATGGATCAGGCAGCGCAAAAAGGTGCTTTTGCCCGAGCCAGACGGCCCGATGACGGCGATGACCTCGCCCCTGTCAACGTCAAGCGAGACGCCCTTGAGGACTTCCACCGGACCGAAGCGCTTGTGCACATCCACGGCATGGATCATCAAATGGTTGCTTGGGCTAGTCATCGTAAACGGCGTATTTTTTTTCAAGGCGCTGGAAGCCGTAGGTCAGCACCAGCGTCATGAACAGGTAAAAAGCGGCGGCCACCACAAACGGCATGGTGGTGAAATCGCGCTGCACAATGCCTCGCGCCGCGCGCAGCAGGTCGTTCATGGCCAGCACGTAAATCAGCGAGGTGTCTTTCACCAGCGTGATGGTCTCGTTGCTCATCGGCGGCAGGATGCGCTTGAGCACTTGCGGCAGTACGATGTGGCGCATGGTCTGCGGGTAAGTCAGGCCCAGCACCTTGGCGCCCTCGTATTGGCCTCTTTCGATCGACTGGATGCCGGCGCGGAATATTTCGGCAAAGTAGGCCGAGTAGTTCAGCACGAAGGCGACGATGGCCGACGGAAAGTCCGGCAGGCGCACACCAATGACCGGGATGAAGGGCAAGGCAAAGTAGATGAACAGCATTTGCAGCATCAAGGGCGTGCCGCGCATCAGCCAAATGTAGCCGTTGACCAGCGTGCTGAGAAAGGTAAAGCGCGAAATCCTGATCAAGGCCAGTGCCAGTCCCAGCGGCACCGCCAGCACAAAGGTGATCAGGAAAACCTGTAGCGTGACGCCGCTGCCTTGAAGCAGCGGCG
>PFUD01000096.1 GCA_002789915.1 Comamonadaceae bacterium CG_4_9_14_3_um_filter_60_33
CGGCCCCATTGGCTGCGAACTGGCGCAGAGCTTTGCCCGCCTGGGCTCCAAGGTGACACAAATCGAGATGGCGCCGCGCATCATGATTCGTGAAGACATTGAGGTCTCTGACTTGGCTCGTGATTCTTTGACACAAGATGGCATCGACGTGCTGACCGGCCACAAAGCACTGCGCTGCGAACGAGAAGGGCAGCGCAAATTCATTGTGGTCGAGCATCAGGGTGTTGAGAAACGCATTGAGTTCGACACCTTGCTGTGCGCCGTGGGCCGCGTGGCGCGCTTGCAGGGTTATGGACTGGAAGCGCTGGGCATTCCAACCCAGCGCACTGTGGCGGTCAATGATTACCTGGAGACGCTCTACCCCAACATCTACGCGGCAGGCGACGTGGCGGGGCCCTACCAATTTACCCACACGGCAGGGCACATGGCCTGGTACGCGGCGGTCAATGCGCTGTTTGGAGATTTCAAGAAATTCAAGGTCGACTATTCTGTGGTGCCCTGGGCGACTTTCATTGAGCCCGAGGTGGCGCGCGTGGGCCTGAATGAACAAGACGCCAAAGAAAAGAACATTGCTTATGAGGTCACCCGGTACGGCATTGACGACCTGGACCGCGCCATTGCCGACGGCACTGCACACGGCTTTGTCAAAGTGCTGACAGTGCCTGGCAAAGACCGCATTCTGGGCGTGACCATCGTTGGTGAGCACGCGGGCGATTTGTTGGCCGAGTTTGTGCTGGCGATGAAGCATGGGCTGGGCTTGAACAAGATTTTGGGCACCATCCACACGTACCCAACACTGGCCGAAGCCAATAAATACGTGGCAGGTGAGTGGAAGCGCGCCCATGCGCCCCAAAAAGTGCTGGCATGGCTGGGGCGGTACCACACTTGGCGGCGCGGTTAGTTTCAACATGATGTTGTCGATCATTGTTCCGGTACGCAATGAAGCGCTGGCATTGCCAGCGTTGTTGGCGCAGCTACTGCCGCTAAGCCGTCATGGTTGTGAAGTGCTGTTTGTCGATGGTGGCAGTACCGACGCCTCGGTCGCGATGATCGAGTGCGCTGGCTTCAAGGTCGTGCATTCTCTGCCCGGGCGTGCCAGGCAAATGAATGCCGCAGCGGCGCGCGCAAACGGCCAGACCCTGTTGTTCCTGCATGCCGATACCGGCTTTCCCCCCGGTGCTAGTGACTGTATCGATCAGGCGCTCAGCGGTGGCTTGCACTGTTGGGGCCGGTTCGATGTCTGCATCAGCGGTCGTCACTGGATGCTGCGCATTGTGGGGCTCATGATGAATTTGCGATCGCGCTGGAGCGGCATCGCCACCGGAGACCAGGCCATGTTTATGACCCGTGCGGCTTTTGAGTCTGTCGGTGGCTTCCCGGATCAGCCCTTGATGGAAGACATTGAACTCTCCAAACGCCTGCTTGGTTTGTCGCGCCCAGCTTGTATCAGCCACTGCGTGACAACGTCGGGGCGTCGTTGGGAAACACGAGGCGTTTGGCACACCATTTTTCTGATGTGGCGGCTGCGCTGGGCCTATTGGCGTGGGGTGCCGGTTGACCTTCTGGCGAGTGCCTACCAGTGAAACCCATTCGTCTTGTTGTCTTTGCCAAAGCACCGATGGCAGGCTTTGCAAAGACTCGGCTGATTCCGGCTCTGGGACAACAAGGTGCTGCCGATCTGGCGCAGCGTTTGCTTGAACATACCCTGCATGAAGCTCAAAAGGCACAGCTGGGTGCTGTGGAATTGTGTGTCACGCCATCTGTTACCGATGCCTTCTGGCAGACCCTGCGCTTACCCCAGACCGTGCGTCTGACAGACCAGGGCACAGGCGATTTGGGTGAACGCATGGCGCGCGCAGCCCAGCGTGTGATTGCTGAGGGCGAAGCGGTCTTGCTGATCGGTACCGACTGCCCACAACTCAACGCAGCCCAACTTCAAAGCGCAGCCCTCACCCTCAAACACGCGCAGACCACTTTGATTCCCGCCTTTGATGGCGGCTATGTGCTGCTGGGAATGACACAGTTTGATTCGTCTGTCTTCTCAGGTATCGCCTGGAGCACAGACCGCGTGATGCAAGAAACGCTGAATCGATTGAAGCGTCTCGACTGGCGTGTAAAAACGCTGCCCGCCCTGCACGACATTGATGTGCCTGCGGACTTGCAATGGTTACCCATCGCGTGGCTTGATTCAGCCGGTTCGAAGTTAATGCCTGCCAACGCCTTGGCATTTGAACAAGACTTTGCATAGCAGTGCCAGCCCTTAAAGCCCACCCGTGTTGAATTTCACATTGAGTCACTTATGTCTGTCATCCGATTAATATCGCTGACTTTGATCACGATGTTGTGTTTCGCTGGCAACTCGGTGTTTTGTCGACTTGCGCTGCGCCAGACATCCATTGATGCCGCTAGTTTTACCTCGGTGCGCTTGATCTCGGGAGCATTGATGCTGATCCTGTTGGTGCATGCACGACAACGATGGCAGGGGATTGGAGCCGCGCAAGCTCTAAAAGCTGGCGGCAACTGGGTCTCTGCATCTGCCTTGTTTGTCTATGCCAGCGCCTTCTCGTTTTCGTACGCGGACATGGCAACCGGCATCGGTGCCTTGCTGTTGTTCGGTGCTGTGCAGGCAACGATGATTCTGACCGGACTGTGGCGTGGTGAAAGGCTCAATCGCCAACAAAGCGCTGGGCTGATCATGGCGTTTGCCGGGGTTGTTGCCATCTTGTCACCCGGACTGGATGCACCCCCCATAGGCAGTGCACTGCTCATGCTGATCTCGGGTGTGGCCTGGGGGGTGTATTCGCTGCGAGGACGTGGAGTGGCAGACCCCACAGGTGATACGGCCGGGAATTTCTTACGGGCAACACCGATGTCTGTTTTATTAAGTGCCCTGCTTTTGACGCACCAACAACTCGATCCGCAAGGCGTGCTGTATGCGGTGCTGTCAGGCGCCATCACTTCTGGCCTGGGCTACGCCATTTGGTACGCCGTTTTGCCCCAACTCACAAGGACACGTGCGGCAGCGGTGCAACTGAGCGTGCCGGTACTGGCGTCACTGGCCGGTGCCTTGTTTGTGGATGAGCCGATCACCTTAAGCCTGCTACTGACCTCCAGCGCAGTGCTGGGTGGTATTGCTTTGGTGGTTTATGGCAGGCGCAGCACGGCTTAGTTTTGCATTGAGCAAACGACTGCTACCGCGGTTCACTTGACATCTGGTTGATGCCTTTTGAATCAAGGTTCCAGTCGAAGACTGTCAACATAACCCAGGCTGTGCCCACCCGTGTTGTCGGCATCACCCCCCACCAGAACCGCCATCACCGGGGGCAAGGTGTCACTCTCCGTGCCAAACGCCCGCTGAAAATCAGCAGCTACATCACGTGACACTTCGACCCATTGACCCAACTGCTTGGCGCTGCCAGTAGCAACGATGATGCGCACGCGGTCGGTGTAGGCGTTGGGCAACAGGGTTTCAGGGCTTAACTTGTCGTCCCACACGTAACACAGCGTGGCTGACGGCAATTTTTCAGCGCTTGCGGCGCGTGCAAAGCGCAACAGGTTGCGGTTAATCAGGCCGAGCTTTTCAAGCGGCATGTCAAACAACACACACACCTTGAGCGGGCTGTCGTCGCCTTCACGGCTATGCAGGTCTGCACCCTGAATCGGTTCATCAAGCCGCCATTGCCAGTTCAACCGCAACCCAGCAACAGTTGCCTTCAGAGGCAGATCGTGCACCAGATTGCCGTAGGACTTTGATGCCTCGACACGCACCACTTTGCGCCCGTCCACGTCCACCACCGAAAAGCGGGTCAGCGGGATTTTCCCGCCCGGCACACCGACAACACGCCACGGCGCAGGCGCTTGATCTGTCTTGGCGGCAGAAAACGGTACCAAGGCAAATTCTGTAGCCTGCACCGCGAACGTCAAGCCATACAGCATCGCCATCAACGCAAAAATGCGCGTATTCAACAGGGGCATCAACCTTTACCGTCCTTCTGTTTTAAAGACCGCCATCCCGACCCAGGTCATTTGATCGGCGTGCAGGCCCCGTGCAATCAGGGTTGACGCCAGGCTCTGCAACGGGCGCTGCAACGCAGCATTCAAGGCGCGGTCAAACATGGCTGTGCTGCCAATCACTGATGTCGATCACCCGGCCCCCTTGCGGCACATCGGCCGGGTCGTGCGTCACCAGCAATGTGGGAATGCCTTGACGCTCAATTTGTTCAAACACAAAGGCGCGAAACTGGGTGCGCAACACCGCATCCAACTTGGAAAAAGGCTCGTCCAGCAACAGCGCCTGGGGCTCGGCGAGCAAGGTGCGCATCAGGCTCACGCGGGCCCGTTGCCCACCCGAGAGCGTGGTCGGGTCACGGTCATGAAAATCGGCCAGTCCCATGCTGGACAGGGTTTGCTCCACGCGTTGGCGGCGCACTTTGGCACCGCAGATCCGGGCAGGAAGTGCAAACGCCATGTTTTGCCCCACGCTCAGGTGGGGAAACAGCAAATCGTCCTGAAACAAAAGACCCATGTGGCGCGCCTCAATGGGCAAGGTGTCGCAGCGCACATCGTTCAGCCATAACTCGCCGGTGGCTTTAAAGTTGGGATCGAGGTCACCAATCATCCAGTTCAATAGCGTTGATTTACCAGAACCGGACACCCCGGTGATGGTCACGACCTCACCGGGGTCAACGGCCAGTGACAAGCCAGAAAAAAGCGGCTTGCCAGACTTGCCAGCGTGTGAAATCCTCAGGTTTTTGATGGTCAACATGTCAGCGCAGTCCCGTTCGATGTCGTCCAAGCCAATGGCCGGCAGCCGCAGCCAACCCAAAAGCCGCCAACGGCAAAGCGATTTGCAGCAGTGCCTGCACTGCCAACACGCGCCGATTGCCCCCCGCACTCAGTGCCACCGCTTCAGTGGTGACGGTCACAAAGCGGCCACCGCCAGCAAACAGGGTGGGCAGGTATTGCGCCACACTGACTGCAAATCCGACGGCCAGCGTGGCCAGTATGGGGCGTAGCAGCATCGGCCACTTCACGGACAAACAGGCCCGCCAAGGTGAATTGCCCAAGGCGCGCGCGCTGGTCATCAGCCGCGCATCAAACGCCCGATAAGGCCCAATCAGGGTGAGCACCATGTAGGGCAGCACCCACAGCAGGTGGCTCCAGACCAAGGCAACTGCTGTGCCGTCCAGTTGCGTCTGCAGCAGCACCGCATATTGCCCAGCCACCAGCGGCAAGGCGGGCACGATCAGGGGCAGGTACAGCAGCGCATTCAATCGCTTTGGCCCCCACTCCAGCCACAGCAATACCGCTGGCAAACACAACAGGCAAGCCGCCAGCGCCAGCCAAAGCGTGGTCCAAAACGGCGTCCAGTCAGCCTGTTGCCAACTCGCGAGTGACACAGCATCGGGCAGCAAGGCCGGGAAAAACCACCCCTGCGCCACTGACCACAGCAGCAATACCGCCACCACCGCGTAGCCCGTCGCGAATAAGAGCGAGTGCAACTTGAACCAGCGCCAGTTGGATGCCGGGGTGCGCTGCCCGCTGGGGTAAGGCCGTTGCCGTATCCACAACCAGCCCAAACCGCGCGCACCCGCCGCACAGACCAGCAACGCAGCCAGCAACACCAGAGATGCTGCACTGCCACGGGCTTGAAACATGGGGTCGGGGTCGGTCAACCAGTGCCAGATCAGCACCGCCAAAGTGGGCGGGGTGCTGGGTCCCAGAATGACTGCCATGTCCACCACCGACAAGCCGTAAGCAAAAACCGCCATCACCGGCCAAACCAGGCGTGGCAGCAATTGCGGCCACAAAATCAGCGCCCAAGTCTGCGTGCGGCTGTAGCCCAAAGAGCGCCCCATCACCACCTGGCGGCTCACCGCCTGCTCACCCAACACTGCGGCCAGCACCCAGAGCAAAAACCAACTTTCCTTGATGGCCAGTGCCAGCGTCAAACTCAAACCATAAGGGTCTTGCACCGTGACCCAGTCCGGCGGGCTGGTCCATTGAAGAAATTGGGCTGTAGCCCTTGCCATCCAACCTGAAGGTGCTATTAAAAAAAACATCCCTACAGCAAACGCCGCGTGCGGCACCGACAGTAGCAGCGGTAAACGGCGCTGCAGCCGCGTCCACAAACGGCCAGGGTAGTGCAGTGTGGCCAGCAGGGCGGCGATGGCGCAGGCCAGCACGGTGCTGAGCACGCTGGAAATCATGGTGGCGCGCAAAGCCTGCGGCCATTGGGCATCCAACCACAGTGCCTGCCACACCTCGGCGTCGAATGCTGGTGCCAAAGCCCAATAAAGACCTGGCAGCAAGGGGCCAAAGATCAGCAGCACAGGCAGCACCGCCAGCCAAAGCCGGGGTGTCCAAGTCCAGCTTTGAGCAGGCCGCGGCAATGGTCGCTCTAGCGTGAGCCGTAATGTTTGAGCCACTCTGCCTCCAACGCTTCCACCCAACTGGCATGCGGCTCGGGCAAGGTTGGCACAGCTTCAGCCAGCGCGCCCGGCGCGGTTTTGCGCAGCAAGGCTTGCGACGCTGCAGGCAGTTTGGCCACATCCAGTACCGTGCCATCGCCCCATACCGTAACGTCTGCCTTGCGCGTCTGGGCTTCGGCTGAAAGCAAAAAGTTGGCAAACACCTGGGCACCCGCCTTGGCGCGGGCGTTGACCGGGATGGCGACAAAATGCACATTGCCAATGGTGCCACCGGTGAAGCCAAAACTGGTGGCCGTCGAAGGGAGCTGCTTGCTGGCGATCAGGTTGGCCGCCTCATTGGGGTTGAACGTGATCGATAGTTTGAGTTCACCGTCACCGAGCATGCGGTGCATCTCGGCAGCGCTGGTGGCAAAGGTTTTGCCATTGCGCCACAAGCTGGGGTGCAGCTGGTCCAGATACGCCCACAGCGGCTGCGTGGCGCTGGCAAATGCCGCTGGCGTTACGGCTTGTTGCAACACCGCCTTGTCGGGTGTCAGCTCCAGCAGCAACTGCTTGACAAACGTGGTGCCATGAAAATCTGGCGGCTTGGGGTAGCTGACGCGCCCCGGGTTGGCCTTGGCAAAGGCCAACAGTTCAGTCGCCGAGCGTGGTGGCGCAGGCGTTTTGGCGCTGTCGGTGATGAACGTGAGCTGCGCCGTTCCCCAGGGCGACTCGTAGCCGTCGGTGGGCACCGAAAAGTCAGTCCGTACCGGCTTGTTCAAATCCACCAGCCCCCAATTGGGCAGGCTTTGCGCCCACGGGCCAAACAGCAGGCCACCATTTTTGAGGTTGCGGAAATTTTCCCCGTTGACCCATGTCAGGTCGATCGAGCCCTCCGTGGTGCGGCCAGCCGCCACTTCGGTTTGCACGCGTTTCACCACTTCAGCGCTGTCGGTGATTTTGACGTGACGCACGTCGATGCCATAACGGGCCTTGGCCTCCTTGACAGCCCAGGCGATGTAGGCGTTGGTAGCCTCGCTGCCGCCCCAGGCATTGAAATAGACCGTCTGGCCCTTGGCTTCGTTTTGGGTCTGAGCCCAGTCAGCGTGGGCGCCGGTAACCACACTCAGGGTCACTGCGATGGCAGTGAGGGTTGAATGCTTCATGCAGGAGAACTCCATTCGAGATTGATCTTGGCGTTTGGTCGCAGCAAACCTTGAAAATCTTACACCCTGGCATTCTCAATCAGCTTGAGTGTGCAAACACACGCTCCAGCTCAGTGAACTCGGCCTGTACCTGATTAATCGTTGAAATGGCCAGATAGTCATCCACGCGCGCGCGCACATGCCGAATCAGAGCCGCATCGCTGTTGGCCTGTGACCAGTCCTGGCCGCCCCCACCGCTGGTATTTTTCGGCTTCACAGACTCTGTCAGCCATTTGGCACACCAGGTGACTGACCACAGCCACATCAACTCCCGCAAGGGAACGAGTGCGGCAAGACAGGTGTCAGCCATGGCCCCCACTGCAGACATCCAGACCTCGTAAGCGCGCGCGACCTCGGCTGTGGAGAGCTTGAACGACGCATCAATATCCCAGGTGGTCGAGGTATAGAGTGTTGCGTGCGCCAAATCAAGTGGCGGGTAGCTGTAGCGCAGTTTTTCCAAGTCCACCAGTATCGCCTTGCCCGTCGGTGTGATCAGAAAATTACCAGGATGGGCGTCAAAAGTGATCAGTCGAGGCGCAAGGCTTTGGCAGATTTGGGGCAGTGACGCTGTCAAATCCTTTAGTCGCTTGGTGATCGTGCGACGGGAAGACTCAGAAACCAAGGGGTGATCGAGATAAACGGACTGCGCGCGCACGAGTGCCAACAGGCCTGCCAGCGGATCGATTTCGCTCAGAATGGGCGCTCGCGCATGGGCAGCGGGTACTGGCAAGCGGTGAATCGATGCCAGCGCTTGCATGATGGGTGCGACATGGTCCGGATTGTTGGCGGGCGAACCGGTGATTTCTTCAACCAGAAGCGCACCCCATGGCAATTCGTCCGAGGGAGGAATGACACCGTCGAGTCTGGGCACATGGCCACAGGCCGCAGCTCGCTGAAAACAAGCTGCCTCGTAGGTCAAATTGTCGAGTGGTTCCAGCCCCATCTGGCTCTGTTTCGGAATTCTTGCCAGCAAGCCTGTGCCTTGCAGACGCACGTGCCAATGTGCCAAACCTTTGTCATCCAACAGACAAAGGTCAAAGTCACGCTGATGGGTGCGCTCAAGATAGCGTTGAAAATTGGAAAGCACTTCTGTCATCGACATGAATTTCTGTTGAAGGTCATACGCATTGTGCAGAGAGTCTTTAGCCTGGCGGCTGCGGCGCGCAGTTGCTAATCAATGCTGATTCGGTTTCTCCGCAGTCGGTAGGCTAAAGATCCCGTTGGACTAAACCGCCAGTGAGCTGCTGGGGTGCTATGGGTATTGAATCAACGGTTGCCTGTTCAGGGCGGCACAAACGTTAAGTCCCGACAGAACCTCAGACATCGTTGTGCGCGGATGTGCGGTTTGACATCGGATCTGTTGTTGCGAATGGGGCTTCAACCATTGACAGCCAAGCGCGCCGAGGCGACCCCAGTGGTGTTGACCATGAACAGACAAAGTCATCCGCACCGCTCCCCAGCTTGGGAATTGATTGGCGTCAGTGTTGAGTATCGGGTAGTCATTCATGAGGTTTTGGCCGGTGGACCACGAGGAGAAACACCTGCAGTGAAAGACTCGATGCGCACCATCTGACCCTTGCTGCAATGCGGGCAGTCACGCAGCGACAACCCAGTCAGACGCTGATACCGGTCACGGTAATCGAGTGTTTGATCGAGCACATCGACCGCCGCCACAGGCACTGGTGCCCCCAGCAACTGGCGACACAAGTCAATCTTGACCTGGCGATAACGGTTGGCCAGAAAGCCATAACTTCGGATACGCTGGAACCCAGATGGCAAAACGTGCAACAGGAATCGGCGAATGAACTCGTGGGCATCCAGGCGCATGGTCTTGTTCTTTGACTCGTGGCGATAGTCCTTCCAGGCAAATGTGACTGCGCCCTCACCGAGCCTGGATGCGCTCAATCTGGCCACGCAGGCCTGGGTCGAGCAGGAGTTCCGCATCGAG
>PFUD01000026.1 GCA_002789915.1 Comamonadaceae bacterium CG_4_9_14_3_um_filter_60_33
CCATCGTCTATCGCCGCACGCAAGCTGAAATGCCGGTGCGGGTGGAGGAACTGCACCACGCCTTTGAAGAAGGCATTGAACTCAAAGAGTTGCGCGGTCCACGTGAATTCATCGGCGACGATAAAACCCATTTTGTGACCCACACGCTGCTCGACGTGATTGCGCTGGGCGCGCCCGATGCGTCCGGCAGGCGCAGCCCGGTGGTGACCGGCGAGTCCGAGTCGATGGCGGTCGATCTGGTCATCATGGCGCTGGGCAACACACCCAACCCGATCATCAAAGATTCCGAGCCCAGCCTGAAAACAACCAAGTGGGGCACCATCGACGTGGCTGCCGGGTCACAACAGACCTCATTGGCGGGGGTTTATTCAGGCGGTGACGCCGCACGCGGCGGCTCCACGGCCATCCGCGCCGCCGGTGACGGCCAGGCCGCAGCGCGCGAGATTGTGGGCAACATCGACCTCACGGCCGAGCAGATCAGCAGCATGGTGCACGCCGCTGGCCACTACACCGAGCTGGCCGGCGCGCCGCAAACCATTCTTGAAAAAATCCATCTGGCCGACGGCATTGTCGAGTTCATCGTGCATTCGCCGTTGGTGGCTCAAGCGGCGCAGGCGGGTCAATTTGTGCGCGTGCTGCCGTGGGACAAGGGCGAGCTGATTCCGCTCACGCTGGCCGACTGGGACGCGACAGCGGGCACCATCTGCCTGGTGGTGCAGGCCATGGGCGCGAGCAGCATGGCGATCAACAAGATGAAAGTGGGCGACGCCTTTGCCGGTATTGCCGGCCCGCTGGGACTGCCCAGTGCGCTGCACCGCTACGAGGGCCAGCAGACGGTCGTGTTCACTGCCGGTGGCTTGGGGCTGCCGCCGGTTTATCCGATCATGCGCGCGCATTTGCGCCTGGGGAACCATGTCACGCTGATTGCGGGCTTTCGCAATTCAGACCTGTTGTTCTGGGTTGGCGACGGCGAGCGTGTGGCCGCTCTGCAAGCCGAGTTCTCGGAGTTGTTCGATGTGATCTACACCAGCAACGACGGCAGCTTTGGCGCGAAGGGCTTTGTTACCACCCCGCTTGAAGCCATGCTCAAGGCGGGTCAGACCAGCAAGGGCCGCAAGATTGCCGAAGTCGTCACCATTGGCCCGCCGCTGATGATGCGAGCCGTCAGTGATATGACCAAACCCTATGGGGTCAAGACCGTCGCCAGCCTGAACTCGATCATGGTGGATGCCACCGGCATGTGCGGCGCCTGCATGGTGCCGGTGACGATTGACGGCAAGATGGTGCGCAAGCACGCCTGCGTGGACGGCCCCGAGCTTGACAGCCACATCATCGACTGGGACAAGTTCCTGCCGCGCTTTAACCAGTTCAAGCCGCAGGAGCAGGCCAGCCGGGTGGCGCACGGGTTTGCCTGAGGCGGTGCAGGGCGGCCCGGCCCCGGGCTGGCATACGGGCAGTAACGCGAGCCGCGCGGTAGGGTCGCGTGCCGCTGTTTTCTCTATGTATCATTGCCAGCATTCACAAATTTTTTGAGAGTGCGCTGTCATGGATTTAGTCGCCGGTAGATGGGCTTTGGTGTGCGGAGCCAGCAAAGGCGCAAAGCTTCTTACACCCGCTGTAGCCCACTGGATATCGAGCCTGAAAGATTGCACTCCCTCGCTGCTTTGCGAATTGCCTTTTCAGACCCGTTGGAGCCGGTCACGACAGTCAGCTTACGGGTTGCCTAATTCGTCGCACTTCAGAATCCTTTCGTGGCAACTTCAACGTGCCCGAAGCGGACGAACACAATCGTGAAGATTTGACGTTTGCGGGTTCGACCAGACAAGCCAGAGCAGCCATTCAATTTTCGTGATCGCATTCACCAATTGGCGGTCAGCAGCGCGTATTGGAGTTGATAGGTTGCCCAATCTCCTGTCCCTTTCCACTTGTTGCGTTCGTCTTGAACCAAGTCCCCTTCCCTCCACCAGCATTACCTGGCTCCCTCGGTACTACGGACCTATTCGCCACCCCAAGATGCCCGGTCTGTCCCGTTGTCACTCGTCGTGACCGGAGCAAACCGACATGATGTTTCCCAACTGGCAGCCGTGTTGGATGCCATCGCTATCGAGCGGCCCAATCCACCCTTGAGGCGTCACAAGCATCTATGTGCCGATGCGGGCTAAACCGGGGCGTAAGCGCTGAAAGTCATTGAGGAACATGGCTACATTCCTCACGTGAAGCTATTGATGCCAATTTGGCAACCAATTTCAACATAGCCGGTAAGTCGCCAATTTAATACATGTCAAGCTGTCAGCCATGATAATATACGTCATGGCTGATCGAAAAATTGTCGACGATACGCATCACATCACGCAAAAGCGAGGGAACGGCCAGCTTCGTCGTGAAATCTGGATTGATGCGCGGAATCAGGTGACTCGTTACAACCTTGCGTACATCAACCATGCGCTGCACAGCGGCGATAACGGACGAGTAGTGGGTTATGACAACCAGCACGGGTTTCACCACCGGCACTACTTTGGCGCTATCTCATCAGTCGAATTCACGAGTTTTGACGACATTGAGGAACAATTCCAGACTGATTGGACTTCCCTCAGGAGCACCCTATGAAAAATATCACCCTTAAGTCAGGTAACGAACAAGAATTCTTTCGCAGAGGTCGGGTGTTGGCACGATTAGCTGACGCTGGTCAACCTCTGCCTGAGGAACGCACGGTCAGCTTCGAAGACCCGGCCGATCTTCTGCGCCTGCTAACTGCCAGTCGACTTGACGTGTTCCGCAGTGTCAAGGGTGAACCCGGTTCGATCACAGTCATTTCGGGTCGTCTGGGTCGTGATCGTAGCGCTGTCAAACGTGATGTAGACCAGTTGGCACAAGTAGGACTCGTCACGATAGAAACCAAGACGCTTCCAGGCCATGGTCAGATGAAAGAGATTCGAGCGTCTGCCAGTAGTTTTCGCCTTGAAGCGCTGGTGGTGTAAACCGGCTGGGAACTCATGGTCATTTGCTAACGCTCAAAGTGATGTGCAAATTGAACGCCCGGTATTGAGGATTTAGTTTGCCCAATGACAGGTAACAGGCGGCCGCTTCCAATGACTGCAACTGGTCGAGTTCGGGTGCCCACTTTGGGGAAGGTCCTATACATAGCTGTCTGTCGATCCCTAGGTGGCAACGGCCGCTTTGGAGCAGGCAGATCGCAAATTTCTACGACAGGAGACGCTGCCTTGCAGGCCCACAATTTTCTCTGAACCTGACCGGTCGGGCTGCGGCCCGTTTTTTTGGCAAGCTGGCGCTCAGGGTTCGTCCCGAAATAACTTGCACAATTGTCTCGCTGACTTTGGGCGCCTAGCTCTGCATCCCAAATCCAGCGGCCAATGGCACAACTTATTCCCGGACGGACCCTTACAAATGTGCCAGCGGCAGTTGTCCGGCGGTCTCGTCGGCCCTGAGCAGCGCAATGAGTTCGGCCAGGTCCTGATCCAGGCGCTGTAGGGTGAGCGGGTTTAGCTGGTCGAGCGCGGCCGGCAGCACCCCTTCGAAAGGCCCTGGCACTTTGGTCAGCAACGCCATCGCCTGCGGTGTGACGTGCAGGTGCACATGGCGCTTGTCTGTTTCGTCCTTGTTCATGCGGATCAGTTCTTTGTGCTCGAGTACGCGCACCAGGTTGCTGGCGGTGGACTGATGCACGTCCATGCTTTTGGCCAACTGGCCCATGCCGATGCCGGGCTGGTCGCGGATCACGCTCAGGGCCCAGACCTGCGCACCGCCCAAACCCACCTGCTTTTCAACCTGCTTGAAATGGCTGCGCACGGCGTTGAAGACCACCCGAAAGCGGCGCAGCGCCTGGCTGGACTGGGTTGACTGGCTGGTGGGGGCAATGTTGCGCGGCATAAAAACTCATTGGGAATGAAACTACCGGGAATCATAGGACCGAATGCTGACGCTTGCGAATGAAATTGTCGTCAGTCCGATTGGACGAGTAGTTCATGGCGCACCATGCGCATCATCAGGTCGTCAAAGGTGTAAAACCCGTTCTCGCAATGCGCCAGTTCGGCCAGCGCAAAGGCTGCGCCAGTACCAAAGGCGCGGCGTTCAATCGAGTTGTGGATCAGTCGCACGGTCTGGTACGGAAAGCCGAAAATCACCTCGTGGTGGCCAACGATGCCGCCCAGCCGCAGCGAGGTGATGCGGTCCTCGTCGACGTCGATGCTTTGCGCAATCTTGCGTGCCGTGCCCGACACCTCGGGTTTTTCCCGAAAGTGCTGCTCGACAATTTCCACGTCGGCAAACGGCGCGATTTTGCGCAGCAGTCGCGCTGCCATGATCAAGAAGTTGATGCCTACGGTGATATTGGGCGAGCACATCACGCGGGCGTCTTTTGCCAATGTGTGGGCATACGCCAGGTCGGCTTCGCTGTAGGCTGAGATGGCGCTGACCAGCATGAGCGCGCGCGCGCTAACCTGTTCGCCATAGAGGTGCAGACTCTCGGGCGTAGAGAAGTCCACCAGCGCATCGACCGGGTGCGCATCAAGCCACTGGCGCCACTCCTCGGGCGTGGCCAGGGCCACCATGGGCACGCCAGGGTCGGGGGCAGTTCTTGCCGAGGTAACAGCAGAACGGCGCGCAATCCAGCACAATGCATAGCGCGGGTCTTCCTGCAGCACCTGCGCCACCGCTTGCCCGGCTTTGCCAAAACCTACCAAACCCACTTTGATCATGAATTGCTTCCTTCCGGTTAACTGTGGCGACTGTCCAACACAGCTTTCTAGTTGAGGGCATTATCCTTAAATACGTTCGTGCCAATGTAGTTTGCCTGCACAATCTGTAATCAAAAGCCATTTGCCAAGGCTTGCCACCCGATCCCCCGCACGTTCATGAATCCAGATGTAAATAGCGACGAAATCCTGCACTCCATACACAAGGAGGCGGTCGATTGGCGGGCTTGGGCCGGGCGTGTGTTGGTGATGGTGTTTGCCGCCCTGGCCGGGCTGACAGTGGTTGCTTTTACCTGGATGACCGAGCTGGCTTTTGGCGTCTTTGAGCAGATGCAGCAAAACTACTGGTGGAGCCCGCTGCTGTGGACGCCGCTGTGCACCGCCGCCATCGTCTGGGTTATGCGCCGCTACGCCATGGGCAGTGCCGGTTCGGGCATTCCGCAGGTGATGGCAGCGCTTGATGGCAGCGTGGCTCCGGCCGACCGCAGCCTGTTTGTGTCAGTCAAACTCACAATCACCAAAATGGTTCTGTCCACCTGGGGCTTGCTGGCGGGCTTGTCGCTGGGGCGCGAAGGGCCGTCGGTGCAAATTGCCGCCGGTGTGATGCACCACGCGCGACGCTGGTTGCCGGACAAGTCGCAGGTGTCAGAGCACGGCCTGATGATGGCAGGCGGCGCCGCTGGAATTGCCGCGGCCTTTAATACGCCGCTGGGCGGTGTCATGTTTGCCATCGAAGAGTTGTCGCGCAAACCCGAGCAGCGCTCCAGCGGCCTGCTGCTCGCGGCCATTGTGCTGAGTGGGCTGATGGCGGTGTCAATCTACGGCAACGCCACTTACTTTGGCGTCATCGAGGTGCAAAACCTGAGCCCGGCACTGCTGGTGCCAGGGTTGGTGGTGGCGGTACTCAGCGGTCTGGCAGGCGGTCTGTTTGCGCGGGTGTTGCTGGTGTCGATCAGGGGTGATTCCGGCGACCGTTTCAGCCGCTGGCGCAAGCGCAGCCCGGTGGCCTTTGGCGCCGCCTGCGGGCTGGTCATTGCCGTTATCGGGCTGGTCAGCCACGGCGACACCTTTGGCACCGGCTACGCGCACAGCCGCGCCATGCTCGAAGGCAACGACGACACCTCGCCCATTTACGTGCTGCTCAAGTTCATGGCTACCTGGATCACCGCTTGGGCTGGTGTGCCCGGTGGCATTTTTGCCCCGGCCTTGTCCATCGGCGGCGCCTTGGGCAACGACGTTGCGCAGTTCATGAACTATGCCAACGCGCCCACCCTGATCGCGCTGGGCATGGTGGGTTTTCTGGCCGCCGTCACGCAGGCGCCGCTAACTTCGTTCATCATCGTCATGGAGATGGTGGCAGGCCATCAACTGGTGCTGAGCCTGATGGCAACCGCCGTGGTGGCCAGCGGGGTGTCGCGCCTGCTGTGCGTGCCGCTCTACAGCGCGCTGGCGCAATTGCAGCTGCAGCGCCTGCCCAAGGCCGATTCAGCGTAAATGTTGCTCAGCGCAGCAGCAAGGTCGGCAGTTTGGCCGAGCGTAGCAACTCCGAGGTTTTGCTGCCAAACAGCCAACCGCGCAGCGACGAGTGCGCGTAGGCGCCCATGATCAGCATGTCGATGCCGTGCGCTGTCACGGTTTTGGCAATCACACGTTCGGTGTCGCCGGGTAGCAAATGTGGTGTGACGTCATAGCCGGCAGCGGCCAGTACGCCTTGCGCCCAGTCAAGCTGCTTGACGGCGTCGCCGCTGGGCTTGCCGGACATCAGCACATGCACCGGCAGCCCCTTGAAGAGTCGGCTGCCCGCCACCATTTGCACACCGTGGCGGGTCACGATGCCACCGTCAAAGGCGATCATGAAGCGCTCGGGTTTTTTGAAATCCTCAGTCACGGTCAGGATCGGCTTGTGCAGCGCGCGCACCACCTGCTCCACATTGCGGCCCAGGTCGCGTTGTGTTACCTCAGCCGATTCGCCCCGCCGCCCCAGCACAAACAGTTGCACGCTGGGCTCCTGGGCGATCAGGGTTTCCTGCAGGCGGCCATGGCGCTGACGGGTATCGATCAAGGCCACGCCGGCTGCCGCAGCGCGTTCGCGCAAGCGCAACAAAAACAGCCGGCCCTGTTCGCGCGCGGCTTTGCTGCGCTGCTCGTCCTGGCTGACCAATTCGGTGAGCAACACCTCTTGCGAATTCATGCCGATGGCACCACTGTGGTCGGCACCGTCGCTCAATTCGGGGTGACGCTCGATGCTATGCAGCAGTTCCAGTGGCGCGTCCATGCGCAGCGCCGCCCAGGCGGCGTAGTCGGTCACATGGTCGGCGAAATGGGACTGGTCAACACAGGCCAGCACTTTGTTGTCAAAAATCATGATATTTGCCCTCAGTGGCTCATCAGTTGTTCGATGGCGTCGGGCTTGTCGTGCACGGCAAAGCGGTCCACCATGGTGGCGCTGGCTTCATTGAGCCCGATCACTTCCACCTCGGTGCCCTCGCGGCGGAACTTCACCACCACCTTGTCGAGCGCGCTCACCGCCGTGATGTCCCAGAAGTGCGCGCGGCTGACGTCGATGCGCACCTTTTCGATCACTTCCTTGAAGTCAAACGAGTTGATGAAACGCTCGGCCGAGGCAAAAAACACCTGGCCCACCACGCGGTACGAGCGCAGTCGGCCCTCTTCTTCGGTTTGCGAGCCAATGTACAAAATGAGCCCGACCTTGTGGGCAAAGAAGAAGCCCGACAGCAGCACACCCACCAACACGCCTTTGGCCAAATCGTGCGTGGCCACCACCGTCACCACGGTGGCAATCATCACCAGGCTGGTGCTTTTCGGGTGCACGCGCAAGTTACGCAGCGAGGTCCAGCTGAAGGTGCCGATCGACACCATGATCATCACCGCCACCAGCGCTGCCATGGGGATGCGCGCCACCCAGTCACCTATGAACACCACCATCAGCAGCAAGAAAACGCCAGCAGACAGCGTTGACAGGCGCCCACGCCCGCCTGACTTGATGTTGATCACCGACTGGCCGATCATGGCGCAACCGGCCATGCCGCCCAGAAAACCAGAGGTGATGTTGGCAATGCCCTGGCCGACGCATTCGCGGTTCTTGTTGCTGGTTGAGTCGGTGAGGTCATCCACGATGGAGGCCGTCATCATGGATTCAAGCAAGCCCACCGTGGCCAGCGTGGCCGCCACTGGAAAGATGATTTGCAGCGTTTCCAGCGTCAAGGGCACTTCAGGCCACAGGAAAAATGGCAGGCTGTCGGGCAACTGGCCCATGTCGCCCACGGTGCGGATGTCCAGCCCCAGCCACATCGACACGCCGGTCAGCACCACGATGGTGACCAGCGGCGAGGGCACCGCCTTGGTAACGTAGGGCAGCAGGTAAATGATGCCCAGCCCGGCCGCCACCATGGCGTACACGTGCCAGCTCACATTGGTGAGCTCGGGCAGTTGCGCCAGAAAAATCAGAATCGCCAGCGCGTTGACAAAACCGGTGATGACCGAGCGTGAGACAAAGCGCATCAACTCGCCCAGGCGCAGCGCACCCGCCCCTATTTGCAGCACGCCGGTCAGCACTGTGGTGGCCAGCAGGTACTGTAGGCCGTGGTCTTTCACCAGCGTCACCATCAGCAGCGCCATGGCGCCTGTTGCGGCAGAAATCATGCCCGGGCGGCCGCCGACAAAAGCGCTGACTGTGGCAATGCAAAACGCAGCATACAGGCCGACCTTGGGGTCAACGCCGGCGATGATGGAAAACGCAATAGCCTCGGGAATGAGCGCCAACGCCACCACCAAGCCAGCCAGCAAGTCGTTTTTAATATTGGAAAGCCAGTCCTGGCGGAAAGAATTCATAAGTTGTATCTGGAAAAAAGCGCAGCAGAAGCGGCAAACAGCGCCCACCGGTGCTATCTACAGCCAAGGCAGGGATGGCTGGGTAGCGGTGAAACGACAGGAACGAATGGAAATTGACAGGACCAACAGGCCAACAGGTGCGTCGGCATAGGTCAAGGTGAACCGAACGATGATGGGTATCGCGTGGGGGCATTCTAACTGTCATGACCGCCAAACCACCCCGAATGATGAAAGTGGACCGTCACTGCGAGCGTAGCGCGGCAGTCCATGCAGTCCGGAAGTCATGGATAGCTTCACTGTGTTTGCAATGACGGCGTTCTTTCACGTTAACCCATGATCGGGTTTTTCCTGATATTGCCCACCAGCCGCAAGCGCTCAAGCGATTTCGGTTAAATTCCAAGTGATGTTGTTGACTGCACAGGCCCTTAGCGCCCGCCCCCCCGTTTTTTCCACTACCGAATTTCGCACCGCCTTAGGCATGTTTGCCACCGGCGTCACGATCGTGACGGCGCGTGCCCGCGACGGCCATCTGGTGGGCCTCACCGCCAATTCGTTCAACTCGGTGTCGCTGAGCCCGCCGCTGGTGTTGTGGAGCTTGTCGCAGAATGCCTCGTCGATGGAGGCTTTTCGCAAGGGCTCGCACTACGCCATCAACATTCTGGCGGCCGACCAGCAGGCGCTGGCCCAGCGCTTTGCAAGCCGCGGCGTGGACCGTTTTGCCGATGTCGATTTTGCTGAAGGGGCATGTGGCGCGCCGCTGCTAGCCGGTGCCGTGGCCACTTTCGAGTGCTTCAACCGCAGCCGCTATTCTGAGGGCGACCATGTGATTTTTGTTGGCGAAGTGGAGCACTGCACGCACCGCAGCGGCATTGCGCCGCTGCTCTACCACGGCGGCAAGTTTTACAC
>PFUD01000193.1 GCA_002789915.1 Comamonadaceae bacterium CG_4_9_14_3_um_filter_60_33
ATTGAAGAGGCCAAGGCGGCCGGCCTGCTGCCGCATGTCGATATTGAGGTGTTTGTGGGCGGCGGCTCCTATGTTTGCGGTGATGAGACCGCGCTGATTCAGTCGCTCGAAGGTGGCCGTGGCACGCCACGGTTGAAACCACCCTTTCCAGCCAACAAAGGCCTTTATGGATGCCCAACGATTGTCAACAATGTCGAAACTCTGGCCTGCCTGCCATTCATCTTGAACCACGGTGCCGACGCATTTCGCGCCATGGGCAGTTCCACCAGCTATGGGCCCAAGATTTTTGGTATCAGTGGCCATGTGCACAGGCCTGGGGTTTATGAGTTTGCGCTGGGTACGCCGCTGGCCACCCTGCTTGACGCGGCCGGTGGCATCCAGGGCCAGCTCAAAGGCGTCATCGTTGGCGGCCTGTCAGCGCCGATCCTGACAGCCGATGAGATCGTTGGTTTGAAAATGGATTACGACGCCTGCGCTGCTGCCGGGACCGTACTGGGCTCGGGCGGCATCATGGTGGTGAACGACAGCGTCTCCATTCCAGAGCTGGCGCTGCGCACCATCCGTTTTTACGCCCACGAGTCTTGTGGCCAGTGCACGCCCTGCCGCGACGGCTCGGTGGCCATCAAGTGCCTGATCGAGAAATTGCTCGCCGGGCACGGCCTGGCGCAGGACATTGAGCGCATCCTGGCCCTGACCCACACCATTGCCGGTCTGACGATCTGCCCCTTGGGCGAGGCGTTTTCGCTGCCCATTCGCGCCATGGTCACGAAGTTCCGTGACGAATTCGATGCTTTGGTGCAACCAGAAAGAGTCTCATGAAAATCACCATCAACGGTACCGAATGCGCTGCCACAACGGGTGCCAACGTCTTGCAAACTGCCCGTGACAACGGCCTCTATATTCCCTCGCTGTGTTATTACCCGCGCTCCGGCACGGCTGGCAAGTGCCGCGCTTGCGTGGCTGAAGTGGACGGCATGCGTGGTTTGCAAACCACTTGCACCACCCTCGTCACCGAGGGCATGAACGTTCGCACCGACACCGCCAAAGCGGTAGCGGCGCAGAAACTGGTCATTGATCTGCAACTCTCGGCAGGTGAGCATGACTGCCTGAGCTGCCAAAAAAATGGCGATTGCGAGCTGCAAACGGCGGCCCACTTTCTGGGCATCAAGAAGCCGTCTTATCTGATGGATTCAGTCCGGCGCGAGGGCGAGCGCGACCGCGACACCAGCTCGGAATCGATCATTTTCGATGCCAGCAAGTGCGTCAAATGCGGCCGCTGCGTGGATGCCTGCAACAAGGTCGTCATGCATGAGGTGCTCGGCTTTGGCCAACGCGGCCATGACGTGCACGTCATCTTTGATGACGGTCTGCCGATGGGCGAGTCGTCGTGCGTGCGCTGTGGTGAATGCGTCCAGGTTTGCCCCACCGGGGCCTTGATCCCGCAGGCGGCAGAGGGTGTTGCACGCAGCTGGGAACTCAAGAAAACCCGCACCATCTGTGTGTACTGCGGTGTGGGCTGCAATATTGATGTCGTGACCAAAGGCAACAAAATACTCTACGGCCTGGGTTCGCAAGAGAACTGGCAGGACTTGCCCAACCAGGGCAGCCTGTGCGTCAAAGGCCGCTTTGGGCTGGACTTTGTCAACAGCCCGGACCGCCTCACAACACCCCTGATTCGCAAAGACGGCCAACTGGTGGAAGCCAGTTGGGAAGAAGCCATGGCTGCCGCTGCTGCAGGGCTGCAAAAAGTGTTGGACAAAGACGGTGCAGGTGCCATCGGTTGCCTGAGTTCGGCCAAGTGCAGCAATGAAGAAAACTACGCCATGATGCGCTTTGCCCGTGGCGTGCTCAAGACCAACAACATTGACCATTGCGCGCGGCTGTGCCACGCCTCCACCGTGGCGGGCCTGGCGGCTACGCTGGGCTCGGGGGCCATGACCAACAGCATGCAAGAGGCGATCAAATCCGATGTGATCCTCATCACCGGCAGCAACACCACCTGGAACCACCCGGTGTTTGGCGGCATGATCAAAAAAGCGGTCAAGGAAAACGGTGTCAAGCTGATTGTGGTGGACCCGCGTGAGATCGACCTGGCCAAAGTGGCTGACATCCACATTCGCCAAAAGGGCGGCAGTGACGTGGCCTGGCTGATGGCCATGCAAAAAATCATCGTCGACAACGGCTGGCACAACCAGGCTTTTATCGACACCCGCTGCGAAGGCTGGGACGCGTATTACCAGAGCCTGCAGGCTTACACGCCAGAAGTAGTGACGGAGATCACAGGCATTGCTGAGGCCGACCTGTACGCCATGGCCAAGCTCTATGCCACCGGCGGGCGCGCGTCGATTTATTTCAGCATGGGCATTACCCAAAGCACGCACGGGGTGGACAACGTCAAGGCCATTTCCAACCTGGCGCTGATCACCGGCAACCTGGGCATTGAAGGCGGCGGTATCAACCCGCTGCGGGGGCAGTCCAACGTGCAAGGGGCCTGCGACATGGGCGCGCTGCCCAACGTCTTCTCCGGCTATCAGAGCGTGGGTGAAGTCCGTGTGCGCGAGAAATACGCCAAGGCCTGGGGCATTGATGCCACCAGCATGGACCCTGAAAACGGCTTGCTAGTCACGCTAATGATCGACCAAGCCGGTGAGCAAATCAAGGCGCTTTACATCATGGGCGAAAACCCGATGATGGCTGACCCCAACCTGCGCCATGCCAAAGAGCAGCTCCAGAAGCTCGACTTCATCGTGGTGCAAGATATTTTCCTGACCGAGACAGCGCAACTGGCCGACGTGGTGCTGCCCGCAGCCTCTTTTGCCGAAAAACTGGGCACCTTCGTCAACACCGAACGCCGCGTCCAGATCGGTCGCCCGGTGATTGACCCGCTACCCGGCGCGCGCCAAGACTACGACATCATTGCGGACCTGGCCACGCGCTTTGGCGCGGTTAATTTTCCGGCTACGCCGCTGGATTTGTTCAATGAGATGCGCATGGTGACCCCGTCTTACCGCGGCATGACCTACGCCCGCCTTGACAAAGTCGGCTTGCGCTGGCCGTGCCCCACCGAAGACCATCCGGGCACGCCCATCTTGCATAAGGAACGGTTTACCCGTGGTTTGGGTTTGCTGTCGCCGCTGGACTACCGCCCGGCGATGGAATTGCCCTGTACCGACTACCCGCTGCTGCTGTCGACCGGCCGTTTGCTGGAACACTACCACACCGGCAGCATGTCGCGCCGCTCCTACACGCTCAACACGATGGTGCCCGATGGCGAGGTTGAAATTCATCCCGACGATGCTGCCAAGCTGGGTATTGACCACGGCGCCATGGTGCACGTCGAGACCCGTCGTGGCAAGGTCAAAACGCGCGCCAACGTCACCACCCGCGTTGACAAGGGCGCCTTATTTATGGCTTTCCACTTCGCTGAAGCGTCGGCCAACCAACTGACCAACGACGCGCTCGACCCGATCGCCAAGATTCCCGAATTCAAGGTCTGCGCTGCGCGCCTTGAAGCCATCGTTTAACCTTTTAAGGACTCCAAAATGACTTTTCAAAATACAGAAAAACTATTTACTCTTGCCATCGCGCGTGAGATTGAAGCCAACGATTTTTACGACAAGGCCGCCAAAACATCTGCAAATGCCAGCGTGCGTGCCATCTTTGCCGAATTGGCCGGAGACGAACTCTCGCACATGGAGTTGCTGGAGCGCTTGCGCGCCGACCCGACGCTGCCGATGAAGATGCACAAGCCCGCGGTTGACTACAAGGTGGCCGAAGAAGTTGAGTTGCCCGCGCTCTCCATCGACATGAAACCGGCCGACGCCGTCGCCCTGGCCATGAAGACCGAGCAACGCGCCATGGCGTTTTACACAGACATGGCCGCTCAGTGTGCCGATGCTGAACTCAAGCGAATTTTTCTGAACCTGGCCGATATGGAGGCTGGCCACAAGTGCCGGCTTGAAGCGGTGTTTGTGGACATTGGTTTTCCAGAGACGTTTTGAGGCCGGCGGCTAAACGTTTCAGCGGCTACATCGAAGCGCACGCCATTCGCGCTCGCGGGCAACAAACAGGAGCGACAGGTTCATGTGGTTGCGGCGGTCCTGGGTTTGCAAGGCTTGCCGAAACATCAAGCATTCGTTTGCGACTTTGATGGTGCGCTTGAAAGGGTGCGCGCCACCATGCCCCATTCGCTATCATCGCCGCATTAACCGAATCAACTTAATGAGGGCGACGACATGCTTATCCGTATCATTTACCTCAGCACGGCAGTGGGTCCGCAAACCACCACCATGACCAGCGCCATCCTCAAGTCGGCGCAAACCTGGAACCGGGCCAATGGGATCACTGGGGTGCTGTGCCAGGGCCAAGGCGTTTTTTTGCAGGCGCTTGAGGGCGAGCGCAGTGCAGTCACCCAACTGTATTCGCGCATCTATGCGGATCAGCGGCACACCAATGTGGAGATGCTCCACTGTGAAAGCATTGTCAAAAGGCGCTATGAAAACTGGTCTATGGCGCTCGTCAGCTTGTCTGACGTTGACCCGGCAACAAAAATCGAGTGGCCAGAGTTTGACCCCTACTCAGCCACCGGGATGCTGGTGATGGCTCGCATCGATGACTTGCTGGCCACGGGCAGCGTCATTGAAGGATTAAGTTCGTAAAACTTCGACCATGCGCCCATTGAGACGCAGCCGCTGAACGCCGGCACCACCGCTGATGGGCTGCATTGATGATGCGTCTACCGGTTCAAACAGTGAAAAAGAAACGATGCAATCACTGAATGCCCCAGCCCTTCGCGGCGGCATGCTGGCCTTGATGGCGGCGGCCCTTTTTGGCATCAGCACGCCGTTGGTGCAACGGCTGGGCGTGGGTCTGGGTGCCTTCAGTACCGCCGCCTTGCTTTATGGCGGGGCCGCGGTGGTTGGCGCTTTGTCACGGCGCCCCAAGGAACAGGAGGCGCGGGTGCAACGCTCTGACACCGGGCGCCTGCTGGCCATGGCCATCTCTGGTGCCGTCATTGGGCCTGTCGCCTTGGCCTGGGGGCTGCAACGCACCAGTGGCGCCAGCGCTTCCCTCATGCTCACGCTGGAAGCGCTTTTTACTGCCCTATTGGCCTGGCGCCTTTACGGCGAAAGCATGGACCGCCGGGTCTGGCTTGCCATGCTTTTGCTGCTGGCCGGTGGCATGGCCCTGGTGTTGGATCAAGGCATGGCAGGCGGCGCGCAATTAATGGGCCTGCTGGTCGTCATGCTGGCCACCGCAGCCTGGGGCGTGGACAACACTTTGTCGCGGGCGCTGGCCGAACGCGACCCCAGTCAGGTGGTGATGCTCAAGGCGGCTCTGGGTGCGACCTTGACCACTCTTTTGGCCTGGATCAGCCATGAACCCTTGCCCAGTTGGATGGCGGCACTGGGCTTGCTTGCGGTGGGTGCAACCGGCTACGGCGTGAGCTTAAGACTGTATTTGCTGGCTCAGCGCGCCTTTGGTGCTGCCCGTACCGGTTCTGTATTTGCCTTTGCACCATTTATAGGCGCGGCATTCGCATTTGCGCTGGGGGACCGCTCAGCCGGCGGATGGATGGTGTTAGGTGGCTCACTGATGTTGAGCGGTGTCGCACTGCACCTCGCCGAAATCCATGGACATGAGCATCTTCATCAGCCCATGGACCACGAGCACGCCCATGACCATTCGGACGGTCACCACACCCATGTCCACAACCCGATGGTCATTGGCACACATTCCCACTTGCATCATCACCAGGAAATGCGCCACGGCCATGCGCATGTGCCAGATTCTCATCATCAGCATGTGCATTGATCAATCTCGGTTGAATCAAATGCGGCCTTTGTTTGCATCGGCCATCGAAGGGCCCATGGCGACTTTTACAAAGCCAAGGCAATTCACTTTCATCAAAACTTTGACTCACGACCGCCTCTGGCGGCTTTTGTCTTTTCGAGCAGTTCACTCAGGCTGACTGACCAACTGTCAGCACGCTTGGTGCCGGCATCCACCCACGGCAGATTGAGCACCTGCATCACGGGTTGCCACAACGCGTCGTTGGCACTTTGGGTGCGCAATTGCATGGCGGGGTTGGGCAAGTAGTGGCCATTTTGGGTGCGCAGCCACAGTTTGCGCGCGGGTTGGTATTGGCTGTCGACTTCGGCGCGCGCCAGCACGGCGTTGACGTAACTGCGCTTGCGCCGCTTGGCTTGCCACAAATGCTCAGGTAGCCTTTCAAGGCTGTTTTGCAGGACTTCGGCAAAAAAACCAGGCTCGTATTTGTACGAGTGATGCAAGCGAGCGACACACTGCGTTCTCAAGGTTTTAAAGCCCGCCAGCATCATGCCAAGCAGCCAGTATTCGCCTTGATGGCGCTCCAGTCGCACCAGCCTGCCATCGGTTTGCACGTCGATCACGGCAGGGGCAATGCGTTCGAACAAAGCACCTATCTTTTGCCGAGCAAAGTCGGGGTCGTCAATGGCGCGGTTCAAGGCGGCCAACCAGGCGGTGTGACCAAACTCATCAGCAGCTTGCGGGTCAGCGCCACGCTGCAGTAGCGCATCAACCAGCGGCAGGTTGCCGGCAACAGCGGACAGCATCAAGGGCGTGCCGCCCGTCACGGTGTGGTGATCAATGCCGTGTTGGTCGCATTGGCGCAGCAAGTCCTTGAAATTGTGCGCCGTGAAAGCTTGCAGATGGCGCTGCCGCAGGGACGCTGCCGCGCGGTAGCCAAGTTGTTCAAGCCGTTCAAATTCGTGGGGATAGTCATAATTTTCTTCGTCGATAAAGTTGACAAAATCGGTGCGAGGAACGAGTTTGCCGTAACTTTCACCTGGCACCAAAGTGCGCGCAGGTTCAAACCTGGCCTGTAGTGCCAACTTTTCAACCCAGGCCTGCTGGCCATGCCACAGCGCGTAGTCCATCAAACTCTGGCGCGGCTTGTTGGATGGCTGGTTGCGGTCAAGTGCGCGCGGTAGCAGTTCATCCATCTGCGCCTGAGACCAGGGCGCCCAGGGCACTTTTTTGACTTGCAAAAAGGTGTCCCGAATGGCTTGCGCCTGCTCTTCCTTGCCTTGCAGTTCCAGCTTGCGCGCCTCTTGCGCCCATTCTTCGCGGCTTGATGTTTGCGCCGCCTGGCTGGGCGCGAGCGCCTCGGTGCCAGGCTTTAGCCCCAACAAACCGAGCAAGGGATGTGCGGTGTCGAATTCCACCAGGGTCAGGCTTTCCACCGCGCGGGTCATGGCCACATACAGCGCATTGACATAAAACTTGTACAGCTCCAGTGACTTGTCGCCTTTGTCACGGGCCCGGTTGTAGTTGAGCTCTTGCACCTGCAGGTCGTCGAGCTTGACGCCCTCGCAGACCTCTGCGTACGCCGAGCGCTGGCCGGAGACCATGGCGTACAAAATCACGTGGGGGTATTCCAACCCTTTGGCTTCATGCACCGAAAACACCAGCGGTGTGCGCAAATGGGCGCGGGCTGCGGCTTTGTCTTCGTCGCGCAGCACCACCACGGCATGGTGAACAGAGGCGCGTGTGCGTGCGTCAAGCTCACGCAGCACAGCGTCTTTGGCCGGCAACAGGTGGACTGCGCCTTCGGTCTGCGAGGTGCTTTGCACCAGAAAATTGCTCTCACGGTCAATCGAGCCAAAGCGGGCTTGCTTGATTTTGAGAAGCGTGTTGGCCAGTTCAGTGACGCAGCGGGTGTTGCGGAAGTTGGCCTGCAAGACCGAGAGCGTTTGCTGCTGTGCGGCCTCACCGGCAAGCCCGTGCCAGAACATGGTGCGCACCGCCGCCCAGGAGAAAAAGTTGGGGTGCACGATCTGGTTGGAGTCGCCGCACAGCAAAAACTGCCCGGGCGTTTTCAGGCAGGCCAACACCAGGGCCAGTTGCACATTGGTGAGGTCTTGCACTTCGTCGATGACGACAAAGTCGTACACCGGTTGTGCCATGGCGCGCCACTCGAAAGCCACCAGGTTCAGGTCATACAGTTGGCTCTCAGCCAGCCACTGCCGGTAGCGCTGAAAAAGCCCATGGGCTGCTTCACGCGCTGTAGTGTCGAGCAGCGATTGGCGCGCCCCCAGCGCCAGATAGCTTGGCAAATCCAGGGGGCCTTGAACACCTGCGGCAATGACCCCACGAAATTCCTCAAACAGTGCGTGTGCGTCGAGTTCACCCAGTGCGCTGCGGGCGCTTTGGCGGTGGCGCTCGAACCAGGCCGCAAAGGCGGCAAAACTGACCTCGCGCCCGGCGGGTACGCGCAAAGTTTCCAGAAATTCACGGTAGCTCAAAAACTCGGCTTCCTGGGCGGGGTTCTCAAAGCCGTGCGCGTCATACAAGGCCCGCGCCGATTGAGCCAGGTAGCTCGACAGCGTCACATACAGCACGCGCCCCGTTGCTTCACGCAATTTGGTCAGCGTGACAGCCGTCTTGCCAGAGCCCGCCGAGCCCACCACCACCACGGGCGCGGGCAGGCGCCGGACAGCTTCTTGCGCATCATCGAACATGATGGGCTTGTCCAGCAGGTCGAACTCATGGCGGCTGGCGTGCAGCCAGCGCAGGGGTGCTGTGTCGGGCTGGTTATGGGCGCTGGCCACATCCTTGAGCACCAGCTCTTTCTCAATTTTTTCCTCATCAAGCGCGGCCCCACGCAGAAAGCGTGATTTGTCGTAGGCGTGGTTTTCGATGACTTCCAGGGCCAGGCAGACGGTCTCGTCGCCGTAGCGGGCAAACTGCAGCAGCAAGCGGTTGCTGTAATCGAGTTTGGCACGCCAATAGGGGGTGGGGTTCAGCTTTTTGACATCGGCACTGCGAAAGTCATCGGCCTCGAGAAATGCGCGCACCTTGGCAAAAGCAGCCTTGACGCGACGGGTGTTGATATCTTTGTAGAGCAGGACGCGCATGGATGGGGCCAGTTAATTTCAGATCAAGGAAGCAAGCCTACCAGAGTGCGGACCCGATGCCGCAGACTGAGTATCTACCCGTCTTGCTTTCGACCAGATACAGCCAAGCCGCGGGATCATCCTGGGTCTACTACCGCCAGAATCAGCAGGCTATGCGAGAAGTCGCCGATGCCGAAGATGCCCACCGCACCCAGGTAACGCTTGAACCGGGGCGGCAAGTTACGCAGTGAGCCGATAAATTTCAGCGCCGGGTTGGAGGACTGCTGCGGGTCTTTGACCAGGGTCAAAAACGCCACGACCGCCAATACGCCGGGAATGAGCGAGAGCCACAGCACACGAAATGGCCCACTGGCATCCGCCCATTGCCAGGGCTGCACCCAGCCCAAAATGGCCACGCCCAGCAACGGCCCGATCACTGCCCCCAAGGTGTCGGTGGCCCGGTGAAAGCCGAAGGCACGCCCCCGTGTCTCGGGACTGACGGCCTGGAGCACGATGGCATCACGCAGTGGCCCGCGCAGCCCCTTGCCAAACCAGGACACCAGACGCCCCAACAGCAGCAGCGGCCAGCTGGTTGCCAGCGCCAGAAAGATTTGACCCACAGGCGTTAGCGCGTAGCCAATGAGCACCAGCAGTTTGCGGTGCCCCAGCTTGTCGGCAATGTAGCCTGAGAACATTTTGGTGAAGCTCGACACCGCATCGGCCACCCCCTCAATCAACCCCAAAGCCGCCGCCGGAATGCTCAGAACGGCCAAAAATCCTGGCAGAAGCACCGTGGTGGTTTCATAACAGAAATCACCTAAGGCGCTGGTCACACCGGCACCCACCACAGTGCGGTTGAGCCAGCGCTTGGGTGGTTCTTGCTGCACCTGCACCTGCGCTGCGGCAAGAGCAGCTTGCTTCGCGTCGCTCACAGCGGCACCTCGAAGGTGGCGTGCACCGGGTAATGGTCTGAGGCCGCGTCAGCGACCGCGTTGCGAATCACCTGATAGCTGGTGGCGTGCGCTGCCAACGCTTTGGAGGCCAGCAGGTAGTCGTAGCGCTTGGTGGCGAATTCCACGTCCCGATAGGCCACTGTGGGCACCGTGGGGGTCTTGAGCGGGTCCAGTTGATAGTAAAAACTTGTTCAAGGTTGAACAGGAAGCGTTCGACACCAGTGTGCGCCTCCAGGAAGCGCGGGTCTGGGCTGGGCTTTCCGCACAGCAGTGGGATCAATGGCTCAAGACACAAGCATATGCGAGAACTGCGCACTCAGCAGGGCGGCAAACCGTTACGCACGTTGTATGCCTTTGATCCGCGTCGCTCGGCAATTTTGCTGATCGGCAGTGATAAAACTGGTGACGATCGCTGGTACGACATCCACATTCCTGTAGCTGATCAACTCTACGACCAACATATTGAGCAACTTCGAAAGGAAGGACTGATCGATGGCTAATAACTTTAATGAATTACGCGCTCGTATGACGCCGGCTCACCCTCCAGTGGGTACCCGGTCCGAAGGCGTTGACTGGGACTACACGAAGACAGTTCTCCGCTTCGACGTCGTGCCTCGTAGCCAGCCCGCTGGCGCTTCCGGGGTGTTCCCAAGAGCATGCAGCAGACGGCTACGAAGCGGTCGCCGCGCACACATGGCAGTTGGGTGCCGTGACGGGTCTCAGCATCGCCGCGCTCGGCCGGGAACTGGTTTGCCACGCCACGCTGGCCCCGTCTAGCCCCAACACGCAGTGCTGGAAGTTCGCACTTGACGGCAGTGGCCGGCCCATCACCATCCAGCCCGATCTGACGCGTCGTTGCCCTGCGGTAGATCCGGACGACCATCACGTTTTCGTCTCGCTGGGCTGCGCCACCGAGAACCTGATCCAGGCCGCGCTTGCCCACGGCCTCAAGGGTGAGGCGCAGTTCGACCCAGCTAGCAACGCGGTGCGTGTGACGCTTGAACCCACGCAAGCCCAGACCACACCACTGTTTACGGCAATCCCCCTTCGCCAATGCACGCGCGGTGACTATGACAGCAAGCCGTTGTCCGACGAAGAACTGAAGCTGTTGCAGCGCGCTGGCAGTTCGGATAAGGTGCGCCCGCTGTTGTTGACAGAGCGCCAGGCGATGGAGCAGACGCTGGACTATGTGATTCAAGGCAACACGGCGCAGATGACCGACGCAGCCTTCGTCAAGGAGCTGAAGGACTGGATTCGGTTCAATGGAGCCGATGCCGCTCGCACCCGCGATGGCCTGTACAGCGCGTCCTCTGGCAACCCCAACATTCCGTCATGGATCGGTGATCTGGCGTTTCGCTGGGTCTTCACGCCGAAGGGCGAGAACGACAAGTACGCGCGGCAGGTGCGCAGCTCCGCCGGTATCGCGGTGTTCGTCGGGCAGACTGCCGACAAGATACACTGGGCGGACGTGGGGCGCTGCTACGAACGCTTCGCACTGCAGGCTACTGCGCTGGGCATTCGCAATGCCTTCTTGAACCAGCCGATTGAAGTGGCGGCACTTCGTGCACCCTTCGCCGCCTCACTTGGCTTGACCGGCCAACGGCCGGACCTCGTCGTGCGATTCGGTCGCGGCCCATTGCTGCCACGCTCACTGCGGCGGCCGGTCGAGGCCGTTCTGGTGTGAGCGACAGGTATCGAACCAAAGGAAATGCAATGACAGTGCTGATGTGGCTAGGTATCGCGCTTGGAGTGGTTGTCGTTGTTGCTATTGGGTTGCGCGTAGTCGGCACTGCCCGATGGGCTGCGCTGGTTCGCACGCACACCAGCCTGCTCGAATCGGGCAACGTTGGGGCGCAGGGTCGGTTCCCGGCACCCGTGCGCTATGACGCGCATGAACTCGAAGGGCTCCCTGCGTCGGTGCAGCGCTACTTCCGCACGGTGCTGACGGACGGACAGCCGATCATTGCCGGGGCTGCTATCGAGATGACTGGCACCATCAACATGTCGGCCACCGCCGAGCAGTGGAAGCCGTTCACCTCGCGCCAGCGGGTTGTCACCCGAAGACCAGGATTCTTGTGGGATGCGCAGGTGGACATGCTTCCCGGCGTACCCGCGCACGTGGAAGACAGTTACATCGCCGGCAACGGCAGTCTTTATGCAAAACTGTTTGGACTCTTCACGGTGGCCAACTTACACGGCGAAGGTGAGATTGCGCGCGGTGAGTTCATGCGCCACTTTGCTGAAAGCCCGTGGTATCCCACTGCACTGCTGCCCAGCCAAGGCGTGCGATGGGAAGCAGTGGACGACGCCTCAGCCAGCGCCACCATCGTCGATAGCCCGATCACATTGACCTTGCTGTTCCGCTTCAACAATGCCGGCTTGATCGCGTCAGTACGTTCAGAGGCGCGGGGTGCCGGGGTGGGCAAAGACGGGAACATGCTGATGCTGCCCTGGGACTGCGGCTTGTCCGACTACCGGCCGCAGGACGGCATGCTGATTCCGATGACCGGTGAAGCCGCCTGGGTTCGGTCCGAAGGCCGCAAGGCGTACTTCGTTGGACATGTACAAAAGCTGCGCTACGCGTTCTTGCCATGATTCTGTCGAAATGGCTCCGGCAGGCACCCTTGGCAGGCTATTTTGCGCTGACATTTGCCTGGTCCTGGGCTTGCTGGGGTTTGTCGCCGGTTATCAGACCGCAGCTGCCCTGGCTCGCGGCGCTGCTGATGTTTGCCGGCAGTTTCGGGCCAAGCCTTGCCGCAATCGTGGTGGTGGCGAGCACCCGCAAGTGGGTGGGTCTGCGCGCCTGGTTGGCGCATTGCCTGCAGTGGCGCATAGGCTGGGGTTGGTGGACCTTCGCCCTGCTTTTGCCCCTGGCCTTGATGTCCATGGCGGCGGGCTTGCACATCGCGTGGGGTGGCGCCATCGCCACTTCGCCGGCATCCGGGCACCTGCTGATGACTCTCGTGAATCTGCCGCTGATTCTGCTGCTGGGCGGGCCCATGGGAGAAGAGTTCGGCTGGCGCGGCTATGCATTGCCTGTTCTGCAAGATCGATTCGGTTGGCGTGCCGCCAGCCTGGGTCTGGGGTTGGTGTGGGGCGTGTGGCACCTGCCGCTGTTCTTCATCGACGGCACTTCGCAAGCCCACATCCCGCTCGCCCTGTTCTTGCTGAGCGTCGTGGCCATGTCCGTCTTGTTTGCGTGGCTGGTCAATCGCACCGCGGGCAGCGTGGTGGCGGCGCTGGTGCTGCACACGGCAATCAACTTCTGGCCGACCGTCGTGCCGGTCTTGCCCACCGAAGCCAGCTACCGGGCCTACGCGTTCGTCGTCGCCATGCTGGTGCTGCTGGCGTTAGGGCTGACGGCTAGGCGCGGCGAGGTCGGCCCGGCTCAGGACTTCGTTGAGGCGAAGCCATGAACACCCTGTTTCTCGCGCAGACTGCAGTGCCCGTAGCCCTGATTCTGTGGATGGCGCTGGCGTCGCCACGCACTACGTCAGGCTTCTGCATCCAGCTCACCGCCAGCGCCGCCTGTCTGTGGGCCGCTGCCTGGCTTGGCATCTGGCTGGTGCCGCCGTGGTGGGCACCGTGGGGATTCGGTGCGGGTCTCCTGGCCGCTGCCTGGCTGGCGCTGCAACAGCGCAGCCCGTTTGCTTCGCCATGGCCTCGGACCCTGGGTGCGTGGGTCGTTGCCGCCCTATTCACCGCGCTGGGAGTGGCATCTTCCGACGGCATCGTCACCGCATGGCGCAGCCGCACCTCGTCGTCAATGGCGGCAGCGACTTCAGCACCAACGCCCACTTCTTCACGCTCGATGCCAGTGAGCCTCGGTTACGCGACTGGCGCGGGCAATCCTATGGCGTCGACCTCGTGCAAATCGATGGCCTCGGGCTGCGCGCGAAGGGTCTGCAGCCTGCAGACCCGCGTGCCTATCGCATCTACGACGCACACGTACTGGCGCCGTGCGCCGGCCGGGTCGTGCTCGCGGTGGACGGACTGCCCGACATGCAGGTGCCGGAGATGGATCGAGCGCACATGGCGGGTAACCACGTCATGCTGCGATGCGAGCAGGCCGATGTGCTTCTCGGCCACTTGAGCCCGGGAAGCGTGCGGGTCCGCGTGGGGGACGCAATCGCCGCGGGCGTCTGGCTGGGCTCGGTCGGGAACTCGGGCAACACCGGTGAGCCGCATCTACATGTTCACGCACAGCGGCCGGGTCCCGTCGGCGCGCCCTTGGGCGGCGATCCCTTGCCGATCCTGCTCGACGGTCGTTTTCCCGTGCGCGGCGACCGCATCGGATCGCCATGAAGCCGAGCATGCGATGGTCTGTGCTTGCCCTGCTGGCCCTGGTACTGGTGGGCGCGCTGGTCCTGATCGGCTGGCGATTCAACAGCGACATGGCACAAGCCCGGGCGCACGCGGCACAAGGCGCCGTGCTGCTGCAGACGCGCTGCGGACCCATTGAGGTTCAGGCGGCAGGCACCGGTGTGCCGCTGCTGGTGGTGCACGGCAGTGGCGGTGGCCACGACCAGGGCATGGCCTTCGCGGGGGCGCTGGCGCGGCACGGCATCCGCGTGATCGCGATGTCGCGCTTCGGCTACCTGCGCACGCCGATGCCCGCAGACTCATCGGCGGCAGCGCAGGCCGATGCGCATGTGTGCCTGCTCGACGCCCTGGGCATTCGGCGTGCTTCCTCTTCTGGGCGGCGCTGCACGTCGCGCGCGATCAGGTAATCAGGGTGGTGCTGGCCACGCCGCCCGAATTGCTCGCGACGGCCAGTCCGCAGAAGCAGGCACGGGTGAAAATGATGCTCGAAAACATCCTCCCGGTATCTGCCCGTGCCGAGGGGCTGCGCAGCGATACGGCGGTCGGCAAGCACCTGGTGCCCGCGCCGCTGGGCTCCATTCACCTGCCAACACTCATCGTCAGTGCACGCGACGACCGCTACGGCACCTATGCCAGCGCGCAGTACACCGCCAGCCAGATCGCCGGGGCGAAGTTCGTCGGCTTCGATGAGGGCGGTCATACCTGGGTCGGGCATGACGACGAGGTCATGGCTGAAATCGTGATGCTGCTCAATCCGACGGTCAGGCCATGAGGTTCGAGACATTGCTGCGGCGCTACCCCGTGTGCAGCTTCTTCGCCCTGGCATTCGGCATCAGCTGGGGCGGCATCCTGATCGTCATGGCTGCCACGGACTTCAATCTGCTGGACCTGCGGCCGCTAGACACGGGCCTCATCTTCGTGCTCATGCTGCTGGGTCCAAGCGTGGCCGGGCTGGCGTTGACGGCTCTACTCGAGGGTCGGGCCGGATTTCACCGGCTAAGGGTGCGCGCAGCACGTTGGCGAGTCGGTTTTTGCTGGTACCTGGTCGCGTTGATGACCATGCCCCTGCTCTTGCTTGCGACGCTGTGGCCCCTGAGCATCTTCTTGGATCCGGCGTTCTCGCCGCGATTTCAGTGGCCGCTGTTCGCGATCGGCCTCGTTGCCGGGAGCTTTGAGGAGGTTGGCTGGACAGGCTTTGCGGCACCGCGGTTGTTGCATCCGATACATGTCTCCGAAGTTGGCGTCAAACGTAGCTCATTTAGCTGGAGAGGATCGCCATTAATTGCACCTGGGTTCTGTTTCCTTCGGCCAATACTGGATTGGGTACAGTTGTTCCCAATTGTTCGGCCCACCGCGTGACTGCTCCAGATAACGCCGTGCGGCACAAACATCCTTGGGTACGCAGTAGCCATTGAGAAGCAGTTGGCTATACGTGTACTGCAGGTCCTTGTCACCGCGGTCGGCCAGCGACTGGATTTCTTCCACCAATTCTTTTCCGCTGGCTTTCGGGTTTTTCTCGTAGAAAACTTTCATCTTCTCGCTGTAGAAGGTGGGCAAGATCGCAATGTATCCGAGACAGTCCTCTTCGGTCGGTATTTCTCCTATAGGCGGCACCGTTTGTCCATTTGCAACCTGAGCAAAGGCGACAAGCGCCATGAGAATCCAGCGTTTCATTCAGCACCTGCCCCTTTCCAACGTAAAAGAAATACGACCCTGCAACAATATTTGCCTGATCACCGTGGCATGTTCGCTATTGCTGCTTGCCTTGTATGTGCGGTGAGTCGCGTTGCGTCAAAACAGCCTGCGTGGCGGCCATTGCAGGTATGAAAGGTTCACGAGTTTTTAATCAGCCCTACACATTGGTGTCGTTCACTACCGTCAGGTCCCGCCCTACAGGAGTCGGCTAAGGTCACATTCCGCTTTTCCAGGCTGAGCGACTGGTATTGAGAATTCGGTTTCTCCAATGGCCGCAATGGAGTGAGGGATTCCAATGACAGCAACTGGTCGTGTCCGGGTGCTCACTTCTGGCGAAAGGTTCGTCACATAGCTGCCGTCGATCCCTAGGTGGCAACTGCCGCTTGGGAGCAGGCAGATCGCAAAGTTCTACGACCGGAATCGCTGTAGACCCGTCGTAGACTTTGTAGCAGCCAAATCAACAATATGAATTTTTTGAGGTGAACCCAAAGAGATCATGGATTTGAAGTTGCTAGACTCCAAGCG
>PFUD01000038.1 GCA_002789915.1 Comamonadaceae bacterium CG_4_9_14_3_um_filter_60_33
ACGCCTTGTTGAGTTGCCATGTGAGGAAAATCAAACCGGCAAGGAAGATCAAGACCCAGATGCCGATATTTTTGCGTGTGGTTTGGGCAGGCTCGGCCATCCATTGCAGGTAGTTCACCAGGTCGCCAATGGTTTGGTCGTATTCGCCGGGGCTCATGCTGGACTGCAATTCCCACAGCACATGTGGCATGGCCACGTTGGGGAACACATGGTTGTTCCAGCCGGTGGGCTTGGTGTCGTCACGGTAGAAGCCACGCATGTAGGAATAAAGGTAGTCGGCACCCGTGCCACCCGCACCAGCACGCGAGCGAGCAATGACAGTGAGATCGGGTGGATTGACGCCGAACCAGGCTTTGGCCTGCGTTGGGTCGATAGCAGCCTTCATGGTGTCGCCAATTTTGCTGTTGGTAACCAGCAAGTTGTCCTTGATCTGGTCGGTGGTCAGGCCGATGTCGGTCAGGCGGGTGTAGCGCATGAAGGCTGCAGAGTGGCAGTTGAGGCAATAGTTGACAAAGACCTTGGCGCCACTTTGCAGGGCACCCATGTCGTTGATGCGGTTGGGGGCCTTGTCCCAGGCTGCGCCAACGGCAGCGGCTTGCACAGCACCAGCCAGACCCAGGGTCATGGCCACGCCAAGAATGATTTTTTGCGTAAAACCCATGATTTTCATTGTTTGTTCTCCGGTTCAGTGGGCCGTGAAATTGACACGGCTAGGCACTTGCTTGAACGTACCGAGGCGACTCCACCATGGCATCAGAAGGAAAAAGCCGAAGTAAAACAAGGTGCCAAACTGGGAAATACGACCGGCGATCACTGACACGGGTTGCGTGCCAAGGTAGCCGATGATGAAGAAGTTGATGACAAAAGCGCCATAAAGGACCTTGTGCCAGGTTGGGCGATAACGAATCGACTTGACCGGACTGTTGTCCAGCCAGGGCAGGAAGAACAGAATCACAACACCGCCGCCCATGGCGACCACACCCCAGAACTTGGCATCAATGGCCAGCATCATGGCCACCACCACCAGGGCGCCGCCCGCAACCACGGCCTTGAACAGGCTGGGCATTTTGATCTTGGCAACCGCCAGCACGGCACCCACCAGCACGCAGCCGATGAGCACGTACATCATCTCGCTGGTCACGGCCCGCAATAGGGTGTAGAACGGCGTGAAATACCAAACAGGTGCAATGTGCAAGGGCGTCTGGAACGGATTGGCCGGAATGAAGTTGTTGTATTCCAGGAAATAACCGCCCATTTCAGGGGCAAAAAACACGATGGCCGAAAACACGAACAAGAACATGCTGACCGCAAAAACATCGTGCACCGAGTAGTACGGATGGAACGGAATGCCGTCGAGCGGAATGCCGTTGGCGTCTTTGGTGGCCTTGATCTCGATGCCGTCAGGATTGTTCGAGCCGATTTCGTGCAAGGCGATGATGTGTGCTACCACCAAGCCCAGAAGCACCAGCGGTACCGCAATCACGTGGAAGCTGAAGAAGCGGTTCAGGGTAGCGTCACCCACCACGAAGTCACCGCGAATCAGCAAGGCGAGGTCGGGGCCAATGAATGGAATGGCCGAGAACAGGTTCACGATCACCTGGGCGCCCCAATAACTCATCTGGCCCCAGGGCAGCAGGTAGCCCATGAAAGCTTCGGCCATCAGCGCTAAAAAGATACCGCAACCAAACAGCCAGATCAACTCGCGCGGCTTGCGGTAGCTGCCGTACATCAAACCGCGGAACATGTGCAAATAGACCACGACAAAGAACGCGGAGGCGCCGGTGGAGTGCATGTAGCGAATCAACCAGCCCCAAGGCACGTCGCGCATGATGTATTCCACCGAGCCAAAGGCCAGCGCGGCATCAGGTTTGTAATGCATCACCAGGAAAATGCCAGTAACGATCTGAATCACCAGCACCAGTAACGATAACGAGCCAAAGATGTACCAGATATTGAAATTTTTCGGCGCGTAGTACTCGCTCATGTGCTCTTTGAAGAGCTTGGAGAGCGGGAAGCGGTTGTCAATCCAGTTCAGGGTTTTGGCACCGGCCGAGGCATTGGGAGAGATTTCGTGAAAAGTAGCCATATTGTTAATCCTTAGGCTTTTTTGTCATCACCAATGAGCAACTTGGTGTCTGAAAGGTACATATGCGGCGGAACTTCGAGATTATCGGGTGCCGGCTTGTTCTTGAAGACGCGACCCGCCAGGTCGAAAGTGGAACCGTGGCAGGGGCAGAAAAAACCGCCCGCCCAGTCGTCGGGCAGCGAGGGCTGGGGACCAGTCTTGAATTTATCCGAGGGAGAGCAACCCAAATGCGTGCAGATACCAACCACCACCAGATATTCGGGCTTGATGGAACGGGCTTCATCCTTGCGGGCGTACTCAGGAGCCTGCTCGGTGGGTTTGCGTTGCGACAAGGGGTCAGCCAGCTGGTCGTTGTGCTGAGGCAAAGCTGCCAGTTGCTCAGGCGTGCGGCGCACGATCCAAACCGGTTTGCCACGCCATTCAACCGTCATTTTTTCGCCGGGCTGAAGTGCCGAAATATCGGCCTCAACCGCAGCGCCGGCGGCTTTGGCGCGCTCGGAGGGTTGAAACGAACTAACAAAAGGAACGGCTGCGGCGATACCGCCCACGGCACCGGCACATCCAGATGCGATCAGCCAGGTTCTCTTACTCGGGTCGATGGGGCCGCTTGCGGCAAGCGTTTCACTCATGAGTGTCCTCGATGCAAAAAATGGATATTACTAACAGTCGGCGATTCTAACGGAGCCCTTTGTCACTCAGAGCGGCGGCGGCGACAGACCCCGCAGCGGCGCGTGTTTTGCACAATTGACGCGCCACGCGAATGGCTTCGATCAGGCTGGCAGCATCGGCCCGTCCTGTGCCCGCAATGTCAAAAGCGGTGCCGTGGTCCGGACTGGTGCGCACCAGCGGCAGGCCCAGCGTGACATTGACGCCCTTGTCCACACCCAGGTATTTGACCGGAATCAGGCCCTGATCGTGGTACATGGCCAACACCACATCGAACTCGCCGGGTTTGCCGGGTAGCGCCCGGGCACGCATGAACACTGTGTCGGGGGCGATCGGGTCGCTGGCCAGCACCCCTTTGGCGCGCGCGGCCTGCACGGCCGGGCCAATGATGTCAAGCTCTTCGCGGCCGAACAACCCGCCCTCGCCGGCGTGCGGGTTCAAGCCGGCCACACCGATCCTGGGCGCACGCCCCAGCACGGCGTGCAGTGCTTGGTGGGTAATCAGCAAGGTCTGCAATACTTGGTCGAACGTGACCGCCGCCAAAGCTTGCTGTAACGACACATGAATGCTGACCAGCACCACGCGCAACTCGTCGTTAGCCAGCATCATGCGTACCGGCAGTTGCGCTACCGTGGTCTTCACATGCGCCGCCGCCAGGGACTGCAACAGTTCGGTGTGCCCTGGAAAAGCGTCATAGGGCGCACCGGCCAGCGACAGCGCGGCTTTGTTCAGCGGTGCGGTGACCATGGCAGCGACTTCGCCGCGCAGCGCGGCGTTGGCCGCCCAAATGACGCAATCACCGGCCAGTTGCCCGGCTCGCGCGCTGAGCTGACCAAACGGGAGGGGCACGGGTGGCGGCTCGCCTTGCAGCGCCGCCGAATCGATTTGCCATACTGGCACACAGCGCGGCGGGCAGTGCAAAGCCTCTTGCACCTCGGTCAACAAGGCCACGGGCAGCGCCACACCATTGCCCGACACAATGCCTGCCGCCCGGCGCAGCGTGGCCACATCGCCCACCACAAAGCAGCCTTGCGTGTCATCAGGCGCATCGCGAAAGGCCTTGACGATGGTCTCAGCGCCAATGCCGGCAGGGTCGCCCAGGGTGATGGCAATGGGCAGGGAAAGTGGAGTTTCAGTCATGTCAGGCCGGATTGTCGATGTCGATGAATGCGTGCGCCAATCCCAATTGGGCAGCCACATGTGCGGCCACCGCCGGCGCACCAAACCGCTCGCTGGCGTGGTGGCCGCAAGCCAGATAGGCCACGCCACACTCGCGTGCATAGTGCGCTTGTGGTTCGGAAATTTCGCCAGTAATGAAAGCATCGGCACCGGCCGCGATTGCGGCTTCGAAATAACCTTGCGCGCCGCCCGTGCACCAAGCCACTTTTTGAATGGGTCGATGGCCTTCATCAACCAGCAAAACCGGACGATTTAAGGCTATCTGAATGTGGGTGGCCAGGGCTTGTGACGACGCAAAAGGATCGCCATCGGCGCGTGCTCCAAGCCAACCCAGCGACTGATCGCCAAAACGCGACTGTGCCAGCAGCCCCAGTTTGAGGCCGAGCTGCGCGTTGTTACCCAATTCGGGATGCGCATCCAGCGGCAAATGGTAGGCAAACAGATTGATGTCATGCGCCAGCAGCAAGGCCAGGCGCTGCTTCATCCAGCCAGTGACACAACCGTCCTGACCACGCCAGAACAGACCGTGGTGGACAAAAATAGCATCGGCTTGCGCGGCGATGGCGGCATCAATCAAGGCCCGACTGGCTGTAACGCCCGAGACGATTTTGCCCACCTGGGCGCGGCCTTCCACCTGTAGCCCGTTGGGTCCGTAGTCGCGAAAACGCTCAGGTTGCAGCAGCGCATCAAAAGCTAGCAAGAGTTCGGCTCGTTCACGCATGTCTGGGACAGTTTTTTAGGGGTTGCAATGATAAGCGGACCAGGAAAGCAGCGCCTCCAGCCGCCGAATGACCTGTCGTACGGACATCAGGCAGGGCCGACCCTTGAAATGCCCCAGGACACCTACAATTTGTGGCAATATTTGTCGTTTTTATATTCACCAGGCCACGCGCCTTCATCGTCATGAAAAGATTCTGGCTCCTGTTTTCCCAGTCTGTCACAGTGTTGTTGGCTGCCTATTTTGTCGTCGGCACGCTCAAGCCGGCCTGGCTCGATGGCCACGGCGTTCGGTCAACCACCGTTGCCCTGATTGAAGCCCCCGCGCCCTCCACAGCCACCGTGCCACCCGGAAGTTTCCGGCTGGCGGCGCAAAAGTCTTCGTTGGCCGTGGTCAGCATAAATACCAGCAAGAATGCCAGGTCGGGGCCGCACAACATGGACCCGTGGTTCAGGTTCTTTTTTGGCGAACAAGGCAATGCGCCGCAAGTCGGGCTCGGCAGCGGCGTGATTGTGAGCGCCGATGGCTACATTTTGACGAACAACCACGTGGTGGAAAGCGCCGATGAAATCGAAGTTATCCTCAATGACAGCCGGCGCGCACCCGCCAAGGTCATCGGCACAGACCCCGACTCCGATCTGGCCGTGCTCAAGATCGCGCTGGACCGGCTGCCCGTGATGGTGCTGGGCAACTCCGACAGCCTGCAGGTGGGAGACCAGGTGCTGGCCATTGGCAACCCCTTTGGCGTCGGCCAGACCGTGACCAGCGGCATTGTCAGCGCGCTGGGGCGCAACCAACTGGGCATCAACACCTTCGAGAACTTCATCCAGACCGATGCTGCCATCAACCCTGGTAATTCAGGCGGCGCGCTGGTGGACATTGAGGGCAACCTGCTGGGCATCAACACTGCCATTTACTCGCGCTCGGGCGGCAGCATGGGCATTGGCTTTGCCATTCCAGTGTCCACTGCCAAAATGGTGCTCGAAGGCATCGTCAAGGATGGCCAGGTCACGCGCGGCTGGATTGGCGTCGAGCCCAGCGAGTTGACACCGGAACTGGCGCAAACTTTTGGCGTGTCGGCCCGGCAGGGCGTGATCATCACCGGTGTACTGCAAAACGGCCCGGCGGCATTGGCGGGCATGAAGCCCGGTGATGTGGTGACAGGCATTGGCGACCAGGAAATTCGCAACGTGGCCGAATTGCTGAGCCAGGTGGCAGCCCTCAACCCGGGCTCTGCGGCAAGCTTCGACGTGCAGCGCGCCGACGAGAAGATGAGCCTCCGGGTGACCCCGGGTGTACGCCCAACAGCGCGCCGTCAAATACAGTAACGTGATTTGTTAATTGGTGCCCGTCGTTTCAACGGCATCATCGGGCGCTTTGGTTTGCCGGATAAAGATTTGTGCCGCCCAGATGCCCACCTCGTACAACAAGCACATGGGAATGGCCAGCGCCAGCTGTGACACCACATCGGGCGGCGTTACGATGGCCGCAATGATGAACGCAAGCACGACAAAATAGCCGCGAAATTCCTTGAGTTTCTCGATGCTGAAAATGCCCATGCGCGCCAGCACCACCACTACCACCGGCACTTCGAACGCCATGCCAAAGGCCAAAAACATCGACAACACAAAGCCCAGGTAAGCCTCGATGTCAGGCGAAGCCGTGATGCTGGCCGGGGCAAAGCTCTGAATGAAGGCAAAGACGCGGCCAAAGACGAAAAAGTAGCAAAACGCCACACCCATGAAAAACAGCAGTGTGCTTGACACCACCAGCGGCAGCACCAGTTTTTTCTCATGCGAATACAGACCGGGCGCCACGAACGCCCACAACTGGTACAGCACCACTGGCAACGCAATCATAAAGGCTGACATCAGCAACACCTTGAGTGGCACCATGAAAGGTGACACAACCGAGGTAGCAATCAGCGTTGCCCCCTTGGGCAAGTGGGCCACCAAAGGCGCAGCCATCAGGTCGTACAAAGCGCCAGGCCCAGGGAAGATGCCCAGCGCAATGGCCACCACGGCAACCGCCATCGTTGCTTTGACCAGGCGGTCGCGCAACTCAACCAGGTGGGCCACAAACGGCTGCTCGGTGCCGGCCAGTTCGTCGTCTTTTTTAGGGGAATCAGTCATCAGTTGAATTTACTAGGGCGAAACCGGGCCACCCGGGCCGCGCCCGACAGGGCTTTGGTTCGCACGCCAGCGCGGGCCTTGAACCAGTTGGGCGTAGCACCTTGCTTGAGACGCCAATTTTTCTTGGGGTGACGGTATTCGGGCACCGCTTCTGGCAGGTTGATTTGATAGTCTGAGCTGGGCTCCGAAGCCGTGCTGGTGGCCTCGGCCCAGGTTTTCTCAAAATCTGCCGCACTGGTTTGAACTGACTGGCCGACGTCTTTGGCGGCGCTAACTACCGTTTCCTTGATCCTCTTGAGCTCATCGAGCTCCATGGAACGGCTGACCTCAGCCTTGACATCGCTCACATAGCGCTGCGCCTTACCAATCAGGGCGCCAACGGTGCGCGCGACACGCGGCAACTTTTCAGGGCCGATGACAATCAAAGCCACCGCTCCGATCATGACCAGCTTGGAAATACCCAGATCAATCATGTAAGTCTTACCCTACGCCAAAAGCCGCCAGCCATGCGCTGATCACGACTTTTGCTTGGCTTCCACATCGATCGTGGTTTTTTCGGCAGCGACGGTATTGGTTACCGGTGCGCCTTCGGCAGGCTTTTCTTCGGGCGCTGCGCCGCCCTCTTTGATGCCCTCCTTAAAACCCTTGACCGCGCCACCGAGGTCGCTGCCAATGTTTTTGAGCTTTTTAGTGCCAAACACCATGATCACAATCAACAGAACAATCAACCAATGCCAAATAGAAAATGAACCCATTACGGTCTCCTAAAGAATGCGTGAATTTTAAGCGGCGCGCTTGATTGGCACGCCAGAATCGGAAAATTTAACCCCGCAGCCAAGGGCGTGGACCGCCCATCACGTGCACATGCAAATGATGCACTTCCTGGGCGCCTTCGGCACCGGTATTGGCCAGCATCCGAAAGCCGCCCTCGGGGTAAGGATTGCAGCCTTCCTGCAGAGCCAGCTTGGGAATCAGCACCATCATGCGCCCCATCAGTTCCGCATGGTCGTCGGTGAGCAGCGCCATGGAAGGAATGTGCAGCTTGGGAATGATCAGAAAATGCACCGGCGCCCACGGGTGAATGTCGTGAAAGGCAAACAGTTTGTCGTCCTGATAGACCAATTTGCACGGAATTTTGCCCGCCACAATTTTGCAAAACAGGCAATCCGGATCACTTGGCACCACGTGTTCGATCATGCGGATATCTCCATGGGCAAACCTTTGTTCATGCGCACCATGCCCAACACGATGCGGTACAAGAACCAGACTGAAATAGCCAGCCAGGCCAGCCAGCCGGGCAGGAACAGCAGCAACCACAGCGGCGCCGTCACCAAATACAGCAGCGCCGCGATGATGACCGTGCGAATGCGCCAGCTGAAGTGCGAAGCATGCCAGGTGCCGACCGCGTCGCCGCGCTTGACCAGGTCAATCACCAGCGCAATGATGAGCAGCAGCGGGCCAAACTGGCCGCCCGGAATTAACGCGCCCACGGCCACGATCAAATGCAAAATGTAGCTGACGGTCCCCCAGGCATTGAGCCCGTTGAGTGTTTGCAGGTCAAGCTCGCGCCACTCTGGGGCAACCTTGGGGGATTCGGGTGTAGTGAAGTCCTGAGCCATCAGTTTGCTCCTTGAGACTGCGCCTCGCGTGCCTTGACTTTGCGCAGGGCTTTTTCTTCCAGGCCGCTGGTGCCTTCGCGGCGATGCAGTTCAGCAATCACATCGGCCGGACTCAGGCCGTAATGGGCCAGCGCGATCATGCTGTGGAACCACAGGTCGGCCACTTCACAGACGATCTTGCGTTTGTCGCCACCGTGGTCGGCGTCCTTGGCCGCCATCACCACCTCGGTGGCCTCCTCGCCAATTTTTTTCAGAAAAGCGTCCGACCCTTTGTGCAGCAGCCGCGCCACATAGCTGGCCTCGGGGTCGCCGCCACGCTCCGGCAGGCGCGAGGCGATCACGGCGGCCAGCGCAGCCAGGGAATCGGCACAATTTTTATCAGGGCTCATCAGCTTTTGTAAATGGTTTGAGGGTCTTTCAGGACCGGATCAACAACTTTCCACGCACCATTGTCATACACGCTGTAAAAACAGCTGTGGCGACCGGTATGACAAGCCAGACCCGGTGTGTGGCCGGATTGCGTGACCTTGAGCAAAATCACGTCCTGATCGCAATCAACGCGGATTTCGTGCACGGTTTGCACATGGCCGGACTCTTCGCCCTTGAACCACAGTTTGTTACGCGAGCGGCTGTAATAGACGGCACGGCCCAACTCTGCGGTTTTTTTCAGTGCCTCGCGGTTCATCCAAGCCAGCATCAGCACGTCGCCGCTGCTTTGCTCTTGCGCTATGGCGGGGATCAAGCCTTGCGCGTCCCATTTGAGTTGATCGAGAAAGTTCATGGGGGAATTGTCGATGATTGGCCAACCGACATCCGAATAATTATTGACAACAGCGCAGGCCCCTTCGCGTTGCCTTGGGCAGTGGCGTCAATTTTCAAATTCTTACCGGGATGCCTCGTGCCGCCATATGGGCCTTGGCCTGCGCCACGGTGAATTCGCC
>PFUD01000079.1 GCA_002789915.1 Comamonadaceae bacterium CG_4_9_14_3_um_filter_60_33
CCCAACTAACTTGAGAATTTGTGGGTCAGACCACTCGCGCAGCGACGTGCTCTGACCCCAACTGTTTAAAGTTTGCGCCAGATCAGCACACCGGCCAACACCGAAATCAGGCTGAAAACCACAAACGACCAATTGGCAATCGACCCACCCAAAAACGTCCAGTCGACAGCTGAGCAGTCACCGCTACCCTTGAAAATCATGGGAATGGCGCGCTGTAGCGGAAAATTTTCGATCATGCCGTAAAAGTCGCGGCCGCAAGTGGCCACCTCGGGGGGATACCACTGTAGCCAGCTTTGCCGTGCCGCCACAAATGCACCAAAACCAGCGGCCAACACAAGTGCAAACGCGCCCCAAAAATGCAATCGCTTGCTGCCGCTAAAGCTGAGCAGGCCAGCAATGATGGCGACCGAGAAAAGCGCATAACGCTGGACGATGCACATCGGGCAAGGGTTCAGTCCCTGGCTGTGCTGCAAATACAAACCGAAGGCCAACATGGCCAGACAAACCAAGCTTAAAAATGCAAAAACGCGCCGGGGCGCGTTGTCCAGGGTCACCAGGAAAGCGTTCGCCATGTGTTGAGCACGCCTTACTTATTCGCTTCGTCGAGCGCTTTGCAAGAGGGTGAGCACACTGCCTGTGACTTGCCCAAAATCTTCTTGGAGACCATCTGGGAGCGCGCCCGGTGCTTGCCGCACAGGAAGCACGACATGGTCGCGGCACCAAACGAAGTGGCGGCGGTGAAGGGCGAACCCGACACCTTGGATTTGTAACGCAGGCCGTCGGCCACGATTTTGGTTTTGGTATCTGCTTTTGACATATGCAGGATTTTAACGCAGTGGCGCGCCGAATGAAAAACCTTGCTACAGTTACACGTTATTTTGACACCTCTTTGAAAGATCGTTATGGCGCGCACTGTGAATTGCATCAAACTCGGAATCGAAGCCGAGGGACTCGACTTTCCGCCCTATCCGGGGGAATTGGGCAAGCGCATATGGCAAAGTGTCAGCAAGCAAGCTTGGGCCGACTGGCTCAAACACCAGACCATGCTGGTCAATGAAAATCGACTGAATCTGGCCGATGCGCGCGCCCGTCAGTATCTGGCACGGCAAATGGAAAACCACTTTTTTGGCGGTGGCGCAGACGCTGCCCAGGGCTACGTGCCTCCAAAGGAGTAACGCCACCCGATGGCGGTTAACCCGGAACAACCGCAGCCAATCCTGGACAAAGGCCCTACAAACGCGTGGCAAGGCCAGCCCTGCTGGCGCATGCTTGATACGGACTTCGACACGGGTGAACGCTTCTTCTCAACATGGAACAGCTGGCGTCTGGACTCGAAGCGGCCACGCCTGTTGCACTTTGTCGCGTTTTCCCAAAGCCCGATTAGCCAGCAGGATGTGCTGAACGGCGTTGGCCAGAACCCGGCGCTGGTGCCCTTGGCACAGGAGCTCGGCAGCCAATGGTTCGGCCTGCTGCCGGGCTTCCACCGGTTTTTACTGGATCAGGGCCATGTGGTGCTGACGCTGTGCGTGGGTGAGACCTTGAGCCTTCTGCGACAGCAGCAGTTTGAAGCCGATGCAGTGGCCTTGAGCGTGCCAGTGGAGGGTTCAGATGCGCTCTGGATCGTCAAAGCGCTGGTGCGCTGCTGCCGTCGCGGCACCCGCCTGACCGCCAAGGCGGCCAATCAGCTTGCTTTATCGAATTTGGCCAGCCATTTGGTGCAATGTGGTTTTGAAACAGACACCCGCCCCGCGCAAAGCCCGGGCACAAGCCCAACACCGATCGAAGGCTGTTTTAACCCGCGCTGGGAACTTAAAAAATCCAGGTTAAACGCGATTGCCAGTGCCATGCCCGTGGGCACCTGTGCCGTCATTGGTGCCGGCCTGGCTGGTGCCAGCGTGGCGGCCGCGCTGGCGCGACGCGGCTGGCAAGTGACCGTGCTGGATCAGGCCGAAGCCCCGGCCGCCGGCGCCTCCGGACTGCCCGTCGGCCTGGTCGTGCCGCATGTCTCGGTGGACGACTGTGCGCTGTCTCGGCTGTCGCGCAGTGGCGTGCGCCTGATGTTGCAACAAGCGCGCGACCTGCTGGTCGCCGGCCAGGACTGGGCACCGAGCGGTGTCTTGGAGCGGCACATTGACGACAACCCCACTCTGCCAACCCACTGGCGCGATGCCGGGCAGGAGTGGTCAAGCCTGGCACCCGCAGCGTTGCATGAGGCCGCTTGGGCCCAAGGCGTCGACACCACGCAAGACGTCTGGCACCCGCATGGCGCATGGCTCAAACCCGCGCAGTTGGTGCGCGCCTGGCTCAGTCAACCCGGCATCAGGTTCATGGGCAACGCAACAGTGGCCCGGCTGCATCAAAGCGATGGTGAATGGGATTTGCTGGATGCGCAAGGCCAGGTGCTGTGCAGCGCCGAGCGCGTGGTGCTGGCCAATGCCTGTGGCGCCGCCGCCTTGATAGACCGTTTGCTGCAAGACGAACCTGAACGCGCTGCCAGTTTGACCCGAGTGCCCGCGATGCAGGGTTTGCGCGGCTTGCTGAGTTGGGCCACGCACGACGCCGCAGACCAGAGGGCGTTCCCGCCCCATCCGGTCAACGGCTCGGGAGCCGTGGTGCCCCATGTGCCCGTGGACGGCGGTTCGGCCTGGTTCATGGGCTCAACCTACCAGAGCGCCCTTGCGGCCGAGCGCAGCGACCTGGACAATCACCTTGGCAACCTGTCGCACCTGCAAGCCTTGCTACCTGAGTTGGCAAGCCAGTTGCAAACCACGTTCGAGTCCGGCAAGCTCAATGGCTGGAAAAACATGCGCTGTGCGACAGCTGACCGGCTGCCAGCCGCAGGGCCATTGGAAACCGGAGAGCAGCCTGGTTTGTGGTTGTGCGCCGGCATGGGTTCACGGGGTTTGAGTTTTTCGGTGTTGTGCGCTGAACTGCTGGCTGCGCGCTGGTGCGCCGAACCCTGGCCGCTGGAAGCCAGTCTTGCGCGCAGCCTTGACGCCCTGCGCGGCTGACAAACCAAATCCCCGGATGACGCTTTGCTTCGTCCGGGATACCCCTTAAAGCCGCTGCAATTTATCAAGCGCCAGTTGCAACGTGGCCGTGGTCTTGGCAAAGCAGAACCGCACCACCTGCTGGTCAAAACCTTCGCCATAGAAAGCCGACAGCGGAATGGCTGCCACGCCGATCTCGGACGTGAGCCATTGGCAGAAATCGGCTTCTTTCAGATTGTTGATGGCCGACGTGTCCACACACTGGAAATAGGTGCCTTCACAGGGCAACAACCTGAATTTGCTGTCTTTCAGGCCAGCGCGGAAAAAGTCTCGTTTTTCCTGGTAGAACTCCGGCAGCTTGAGGTAGGCGCCCTGGTTGGCCATGTACTCGGCCAGGCCGAACTGCACCGGGGTGTTGACAGTGAACACATTGAACTGGTGCACCTTGCGAAACTCGTGCGTGAGCGCCACCGGAGCTGCCACGTAGCCCACTTTCCAGCCCGTTACATGGTAGGTTTTGCCGAAGCTCGACACCACAAAGGCGCGCTCGGCCAGGCCTGCAAACATAGCCGCGCTTTGGTGCTTCTGACCGTCAAACACCATGTGCTCATACACCTCATCGCTGATCAGCAGCACGTTGGTGGGTGCCAGAAGTGCTTCAAGCTGCCGCATTTCAGCCGCCGTCCAGACCGTACCGCTGGGGTTGTGCGGCGAGTTGACGATGATGGCGCGCGTTTTGAAAGAGAGGGCGGCGGCAATCTTTGCGAAGTCGGGGCGAAACGTGCCGGGCGTCAAGGGCACGCGCACCGGCACGCCACCTGCAAGTTCGATGTTGGGCACGTAGCTGTCGTAGCAGGGCTCGAGCACAATGACTTCGTCACCCGGATGCACGACAGCCAGAATGATGGTGAGGATGGCCTGGGTGGCGCCGGCAGTGATGGTGATCTCGGTGGCGGCGCTGTACGAGCGGCCGTAGAGCGCCACTATTTTTGCAGCCACGGCCTCGCGCAGCACCGGCACACCGGGCATCGGCGGGTACTGGTTTTTGCCCTGCTGCATGGCGCGGGTGACGGCCTCCACCAGCCTGGGATCGCAGTCAAAATCCGGGAAACCCTGACCCAGGTTGACCGCATTTTTTTCCAGCGCCAGGGCCGACATGACGGTAAAGATGGTGGTGCCGACGTTGGGCAGTTTGCTTTGGAGGGTAATCATCTTCTAATCAGTTGAGGACAGAGCAAATTTGCTGCGCAAATCTTGGTCTGTCCCGCAAGGTTTCACAACTCGTAGTCATTGACATGGCCGGTCATGGCACGGGCGACCAGGGTGCGGTCGAGCCGGGAGCTCAGCAGCTCGGCAAAATGATAGACAAAATTGCGCAGGTAGGCGCCGCGCTTGAAAGCAACCCGCGCCACATTCTGGCCAAACAACTGACCAGCGGGCCGGATCACCAGTTCGTTGTCGGGGTCGCCTTCAACCACATCGCGCACCGACATTTCGGCGGCGATGCCCACGCCCAAGCCCAGCTTGACATAGGTCTTGATCACGTCCGAGTCGATGGCTTCCAGCGCAATGCGGGGTTCGAGCTTGCGCACCGCAAAGGCGTGGTCGATTTTGGTGCGGCCGGTGTAAGACGGGTGATAGGTAATGAGCGGCTCGTGGGCAATGTCTTCCAGCGTCAGGTGCGCCTTGGTGCACAACGGGTGGCCGGCGGGCAGCACTAACACATGCTGCCATTCGTAGCACGGTAGCGTCACCAGTTCGTCGTAGCCATCGAGCGACTCGGTGGCGATGCCGATCTCGGCCACTTCATCGATCAGCATGTGCGCCACCTGGTCGGGCGAGCCCTGGTGCAGGCTGACGTTGACCTTGGGGTAAGTCAGCCGCAGTTTGGCCACCGGTTCGGGCAACACATAGCGCGCCTGGGTGTGGGTGGTGGCAATCGAAAGCGTGCCGCTGTCTTGCGAACTGAACTCGTCACCGATACGCTTTAAGTTGGTGACTTCGCGCAGGATCAAATCAATGCTCTTGAGCACCTGCTGGCCTGGCTCGGTGACGCGCTTGAGGCGCTTGCCGTGGCGCGCAAAAATCTCGATACCCAGCTCTTCTTCGAGCTCGATGATGGCCTTGGAGACGCCCGGCTGGGAGGTGTGCAACACCTTGGCGGTCTCGGTCAAATTGAGGTTGCGCCGAACGGCCTCCTGGACAAACCGGAATTGGTGCAGGTTCATGGCGCTGCCGGGCTTTAGATGGTGGCAGCCGGTAAGGCGATCTGGGCCAGCAACTCCACCACGCGCGGATCCTCGCCCACCGACGGCTGCAACAGGAAGCTGACCAGCGGATAGTTGCGCTGGAGTTGCTCGACCAGCACCGGCAGGTCTTCCCGGGCATGGCGACCAACCCCCAGAAACATCGGCACGATGGTGATGCTTTGAATGCCTAGCGACACCAATTCTGCGGTGGTGCTGGCCAGGTCTGGCGCCGTGATTTCAAGGAATGCACAGCGCACGCAGCACTGTGAATCAATCGCCAGCATGCGCTGCGCGACGGTGTCAATGGGCACGCGCCAGACCGGATCACGCGAACCATGACCAAAAAGAATGGTTGCTTTCATAGGTGCTTGACTTTCAAAAACTAGGGTGAAATCGATCAAACGGTTGCGCTTTATCGCCTGATTACCAGCCAACCAAAAGCCGACAGCGACAACACCGAGTAAATCAGGCCCGGCAAGGCAGCAGCAAACCAAGGTCGCCAATTTTGCAGTGTGCCGACATAGCCAAAAACATTGTTGAGCAAAAAGAAGCTGATACCTGCCAGCACGCCGCCAAACACATAGGCGGTGATGCTGCCAGCGCGGAAATGCAAGTAGGCAAACGGCAGCGCCAGCACCACCATGACCAAGCAGCTCAGGGGATAAAAAACTTTTCGCCAGAATTCAATTTCGTAACGCTGCGCGTTCTGGGCGTTGGCTTGCAAATGCTGGATGTATTGAAACAAGTCAAGGGTGCGCATGCGCTCGGGTTTGAGCAGGGCAGCTGACACCATTTCTGCACTGAGGTGATTGGGCCAGCGCAAAGTGTCCCACTGCTGGTGACCAATGCGGGCAGTCTCAGTCTCAGCGTCCGAAACCGGGAACTCGGTGCGCTTGACCTGCTGCAATTGCCAGGCGTCATCGTCCGCCACTGTAGCCGAACTGGCTTGCATGATCGACTGCAAAAAACCACGGTTGTCGAACTCAAACACGCGGATGTCATGCATCACGCCATCAGACGCCAGTTCACCAACGTTGACGGCGTACTGGCCGTAATCCTGCTTTTCCTTGAGCCAGGCACCGGTCTGGCCCACCGTGATGCGCCCGGTGTAGCGCGCCTTGAGCAACTGGGCGGTTCGGTCGGCCACTGGCGACAGGTAGTCGCCGAGCGCAAAAGTCAGCACGACAAAGCCCAGACCCAGGATCAGCAGCGCGCGCAGCGCACGCCACGGACCGAGCCCGCTGGTACGCAGTATGGTGAATTCAGAGCTCTGGGCCAGTCGCGCCATGACAAAAATGGTGCCAATCAAAACAGCAATCGGGGTGAGTTCGTAGAGGTGGCTGGGAATGAGCAGGGCCACATACGCAAGCGCGTGCGCCAGGGTATACCCCGTAGCGGCATGACGCCCCACCGACTGGATTTCTTCGACCAGGTCAAAAAAGAAAAAAAGCGACAAAAAGGCCAGCGTGACATAAGCCACTGCCGAGAGCACTTCGCCATAAATCAGCCGTCGAATGGTTCTCATGCTGCGGTCACCTTCGGGCGCCAGCGCGACAGGCCAAACACTTCGCGCCATTGCAGGTTGAGATGGTTTTTTGCAAGCATCAGCAGAGCCAGAACCAACACGCTGCCGTGCAGGCCCGCCATCAACTGGACAAAGCTGAACCTGCCGGTGGCGACCATGTTTTGTCCCAGCCCAAGCAAGTTGTAATAAAAAACAAAGGTGAACAAGGCGAACACCAGATTGGTGCTTCGACCCACGCGCGGATTCACACTCGACACCGAAACCGCAATGATTACAAAATTGAACGAGATCAGAATCAAACCCAACCGCCAAGACAACTCTGCCCGATGAATCGGCGAAAGGTCGTCAAGCAGTTCGGCGGTGGTGCGGGTATTGATCGGCACGAAATTGATGGCTTCGAGGGTGTCCTGGCCAATCTGGACGCCATACTGCTCAAAGTTGCTGACCTTGATTTCTGCGGAACCAACGGCACGCTCCAGGCGCTGGCCGTTGTCGAGCAGCAAAAATCGCCCGATCGGCAGCGTCTCGATGCGCCCGCTGCGCGCGGAGGTCACGGTTTCCCTGCCCTCTTCGGTGGTGACCACAAACACATTGGCGCCACCTGGCGCCGCCGACACGTCCTTGTCAATAAAAAAAACCCGCTTGCCGTCGGCAGACTCTTGAAACTGACCGGGTTCGACGCGCTCCAGGTCCCCGCGCTGCTGGTATTGATTTTTAAGCTCTTCAATGCGTAAATTGGTCCAGGGCAATATCACCAGAGCCAAACCTGCGACCACCGCAAACACCGGCCAGGCAAAGCGCAGCAAGGGTCGTACCACGGCAAAAAGCCCTTGCCCGCTGGACAGCCAGATCACCATCTCACTGTCACGGTACATGCGCGACAAAGTCGAAATAATGGCGATGAACAGGCCCAGCGTCAGCAGCGTGGGCATGTAAGCCAACACGATGTAACCCATCACCAGCATCACGTCCGAAGGATTAAAGCTGCCGCGCGATGCCATTCCCAAGGTGCGAATCAGCGTCATGGTCATGACCACCGTCACCAGCACGATCAGGGTGGCGCCAAAACTGCGCGACAGCTCTTTGCGAAGGGATGAATGGAATAACATGGCGGCACTTTGAAAGGCTGAATTATGAACTTTGAACTGCTGACTTTGGACCTGGCAACGGCTGCCCATGAAAAATGTGATGTTTTGTTGGTGCTGCTGCCAGCGAACTTCAAAGCTGGCCGCGATCCGCTGTCGAGCCTGATCGGCAAGGCGCTCAAGGCAGGCGATCTGGCAAGCAAACCGGCGAGCCTGCTCGACATTTACCGCCCCGCCGGACTGGCTTGCAGCCGACTGGTGCTGGTACAACTGGGTGATGCCAAAACCAGTGATGTCGGCAAGGGCGTGCAGGCCGCCATGGCCTTGATCAAACCGACCAAACCCAAGCACATCAGCGTGTGCTTTGCGCAGGCACCCGACAGTCAGGCGCTACATGTGGCCCTGACCACGCTGGCTGATGCCAGTTATGCGTATGTCACCACTGTTAGCAAGCCCGAGTCGCGCAGCATCAGCCATGTCAGGGTCGGCGTGCCCGACAGCGCCCCGCTGGTCAGCGCTTTCGCCCAAACCGTGGCTGCCGTACATGGCATTGAGCTGGCCAAGGAATGGGCCAATCGCCCGGCCAACCACGCCACCCCGAGTCACCTCGCCCGTGCCGCCCAGGCGCTGGCCAAGGCAGCGCACATCAAGTGCAAGGTGCACGACCACAAAGACGTTGAAAAGTTGGGCATGGGCGCTTTTCTGGCAGTGGCCAAAGGCTCTGCCGAGCCGCTGAAATTCATCGAACTACACTACAAAGGCGCCGACAAAAATCAGCCGCCAGTGGTGCTGGTGGGCAAGGGCATCACCTTTGACAGCGGCGGCATATCCATCAAGCCCTCCGCCGAGATGGACGAAATGAAATACGACATGTGCGGCGCCGCCAGTGTGCTGGGCGTGTTCAAGGCGCTGGCGGAGCTGCAACCCGCCATCAACGTGGTCGGCCTGATTCCTTCTTGCGAAAACCTTCCCAGCAGCCGCGCGGTGAAGCCTGGCGACGTGGTCACCAGCATGAGCGGCCAGACCATCGAGGTGCTTAACACCGACGCCGAAGGCCGGCTGGTGCTGTGCGACGCCCTGACCTACGCCGAGCGTTTCCAGCCGCGGGCGGTGATCGACATTGCCACGCTCACCGGCGCCTGCGTGATTGCGCTGGGCGGCGTGCGCAGCGGCTTTTTCTCGGCCGATGCGGTCATGTCTGCAGCAGTCACCAAAGCGAGCGAATCGTCGCAAGACCTGAGCTGGCCCATGCCGCTCGATGATGACTATGCCGAGGGCCTGAAAACCAGCTTTGCCGACGTGGCCAATGTTGCCGGACGACCCGGTGGCGCCATCACCGCAGCCAAATTCCTGCAGCGCTTCACCGAAAAATATCCTTGGGGGCATCTGGACATTGCTGGCTCAGGCTGGAAAAGTGGCAAGGCCAAGGGCGCAACCGGTCGCCCGGTAGGCTTGCTACTGCACTACATTTTGTCAATGCAGACCAACGCTGCCTGAGCCCCGTGTCTGACGTCGAATTTCATGCCCAGGCGCCCGACAAGTTGCTTTACGCCTGCCGTTTGCTGCGCAAGGCTGCAGCCAGCGCAGCGCGGGTGTTGGTGACAGCCGATGCGCCAACGCTGGCGCAAATCGATCAGCAGCTATGGGCGTTTTCGAGCACTGAATTTGTGCCCCATTGTTTTGAGGACGCGCCCGCACAGGTGCGCTGCAACAGCCCCATCGTGCTGACGCCAATCCTGCCGGAGAAGGCCGAACAAACCATCTTGCTGAACCTGGGCTCAGCGGTTCCGGCGGGTTTCGAGCAGTTCGCCCGCATCATTGAAATTGTCAGCGATGACGAAGACGACAAGCGCCAGGCGCGCAGTCGATGGAAACACTACTCTGCGTCAGGTTGCCAATTGAGCAGCCGCAAGCTGCAAGCCAGAGCGACGTCATGAGTCTGAGGCATGGCTGGGTGCAACACTGGCACAACAATTGCAGTTACTCTGCATTCGGTTGCGAGTTGACATCGTATTGTTGGTGCGCCCGGCAACTAGTCGGCGAAGCGCCCCAAAACAGCGCCCAAACCCACCTGCTTCGCAGGCGTCAACTGAAATATATGCACCAAATGGGGAACCTCCCTATGGTGCTGCCCTTGAAATTAAGCTATCGTGCACGGCTAGAATTTGTCTCTGAATTTTTTTCACCATGGAGTTTTTATGCACATTAAAAGTACCCTGACCCTGATCGCTGCCGCCACATTGCTGGTGGCTTGTGGCAAAAAAGAAGAAGCAGCGCCTGCACCTGTTGCTGCTCCTGCACCCGCACCCGCCGGTAATGTGGTCAAGATCGGCCACGTTGGTCCAACCAGCGGTGCCATCGCCCACCTGGGCAAAGATAACGAAAACGGTGCCCGTATGGCCATCGATGAACTCAATGCCGCTGGCGTCATGCTGGGCGGCCAAAAGGTCACCTTTGAGTTGCTGGCCGAAGACGATGCAGCCGATCCAAAGCAAGGTACTGCCGTGGCCCAAAAGCTGGTTGATGCCAAGGTTGCCGGCGTGGTTGGCCACCTGAATTCAGGCACCACCATTCCCGCTTCCAAGATTTACAGCGACGCAGGTATTCCCCAAATCTCGCCCTCGGCAACCAACCCCAAGTACACCCGTCAGGGCTTCAAGACCACCTTCCGCATGGTGGCTGACGACACCCAACTGGGTGGCACGCTGGGCAAATACGCTGTCGAAACCCTCAAGGGCAAATCCATTGCCGTGATCGACGACCGTACCGCCTACGGTCAAGGCGTTGCCGAAGAGTTTGCAAAAGCAGTCGAAGCCTCTGGCGGTAAAGTGGTGGCCAAGGAGTTCACCACCGACAAGGCGACTGACTTCACCGCGATCCTGACCAGCATCAAGGCCAAGAAGCCCGATGTGGTGTTCTTCGGCGGCATGGACGCAGTGGCTGGCCCCATGATGAAACAAATGAAAGGTCTGGCCATGAGCCCCAAATTCATGGGCGGTGACGGCATCTGCACCACTGAATTAGTCAAGCTCGGTGGCGACGCCATTGCTGACGATCAGGTCTATTGCGCCGAAGCCGGCGGCGTCGATGGCGAAGCCAAAGTTGGTATGGATGAGTTCAAGGTCAAGTACCAAGCCAAGTTCGGTACTGACGTGAAGCTCTACGCCCCCTACGTTTATGACGCAGTGAACATCATGGTCGCTGCGATGGTCAAGGCCGATTCGGCTGATCCTGCCAAGTATCTGCCCATGCTGGCCGCTACGTCCGAGTTCAAGGGTGTCTCTGGCCCGGTCTCTTTTGACGAGCGCGGCGACATCAAGAACGGTGCCCTAACCCTCAAGACCGTTCGCGGCGGGCAATTGACCACCCTGGCTGTACTCCGCTAAACCGATGTCCAGCCGGCGCTGACACCTTTGGGTGTCAGCCTGCCAAGGAAGCCAGCCAGCCGGTTTGCTTCCTTTTTTTATGGCTGATGCCCTACGTGAAATGAAAGCTGCGGCCTGGGCAGGTAGAATGCCCAGCTCTGGAGCGGTGGATGAGTGGTTTAAGTCACACGCCTGGAAAGCGTGCGGGGAGTTAAATCCCCCGGGGGTTCGAATCCCCCCT
>PFUD01000177.1 GCA_002789915.1 Comamonadaceae bacterium CG_4_9_14_3_um_filter_60_33
CTCAGAATATTTGGGTTCCGTTTTCACTTCTATTCAGATGAGGGAGCCTAGGAGGCTGTCGGACTTTCGGCATCGAAGCGAAATTCGACCCCAGCGAGAGTAATTGGGGTCAGATTCCAATTAATTTTCCCAGAAGGCCCATGACTGGCATCGCAGAACGATCCCGGCGAGCCGTTTTAGGGTGACGCCCGATGACCAGCAATCTCTTTTCCAGCCCAAGCAAACAGCAATCGGACGACTCGACCAGCAGCGTCACCGGATATCAATCCTAGGGGCAGAGAAAGCATCCGTCTCCCATTGAGAGATGGGGTTGTTTGAGTTGTTGATCGAAAGCCCTATACCAAAGGGCCATTTTCCATTTGGTGTTTGATACGAACTATAAAAATGTCGCCGCCTTTTTCATGCCTGAACCGAGCGATGTAGCCGCTGCTCCCAAAGTCAATGATGATTTCCCGAAAGTGCATCAAGTCTGGTACAGGACGGTATCTATCTGGCAGCACAGATACCTTGGCGATTTCTGATCGAATGATGCTGACAGCTCTCTTTGCAACCGTCTTGTCCTTGGTTCCAAGAAACTTGGCGAGCCGAACCAAGTCGGCGATGGCCGTAGGCGTATAAATTATGCGTGGCATTCTGGCGGGGGTAATTCATCATCCGTAAAAAGTGATTCCAGCCACGGAACAACTTCGTCATGCGTCACATGCAAACCGGTTTCTTTGTACTGGTTGTAGGATGCTATGCAACTTTGATTGAAGTCGTGCTCACGCTCTTTTTGTTCGATAAAGGCCGTGATGGCCTCTGCCGCAAGTCCATGAGCTGTGCGTTTTTGTCTGGTAGCGATCTCTTTAAGCCGTTGTTTGGCACTTGGCTCAAGTCGTATCGACATTGGTACGGTCGCTGTCGTCATTTTTTTACCTCTATGATTACTTTGTAGTGCAAAGTATATCAACTCACTACAAAATTCGTTAATTGGGGTCAGATTCCAATTAATTTTCCCAGGAATCCCATGACTGACGCCGCAGATCGATCACCGCAAGCTGTTTGAGGGTGACGCCCGATGATCAGCAATCTCTTTTTCAGCCCAAGCAAGCCGCAATCCGACGACGCGGCCAGCAGCGTCACCAGATATCAGGTGGATAGCCTCGTCATCGTAACGAAACTCAACGGCGCAGGGCGTGAGGCAACGAAGGTCGAGTTCATCTACCGGCGGTGCAACATCAATGTCTCTGAGTAGGCCCCGCCCGCGCTTCCAGATCATGTGTGCGGCGAAACTCCAGACCGTGCAGACACATCACTGCTTTTAGCGCTTTCTCTGCGGCCTGTTGTGCATGAAAGCAGGCAACAGCAGGATCGACGGTAGTGGCATTCAGCAGGGCTGAGAACGCTGCTTGGTCACGTTTGGCCAAGCGCACAAATCGATTAGCTTCCTCACGCTGCGGCGTCATAAAGAATTTCCCCCTCTTTCTTCGCCCAATAAGCAGCGGTACCCGGCACCTGACTGCGGCGATCAAATTCTTGCGCGGACATCAGGAGAAGATCAATGCCATCCTCAGCGGTGAGCCGCCTGCTGCAATGCCTTGGCAGCCCACTGATTTAAGCTCAGGCCGCTGGCCTGGGCCACCGTGTCGCCCTCAAAGCTGATGCTGGTACTGGCTGGCAAGCCCAGCACCTTGCCCCAAAAAACACCATCGTCTTCGGAAAACGCGATGCGGGCGGTGTAGCCCTTGTAATTCATGCTGCTCATGCCTTCACTCCCACTGCTATCAGCCATTCTTTGATCTCCCTGATTTGGTATTTCTTGGCGGTCGCCGCAACGCGTGGGTCGATGGGCTGGGCTATTCAAGGCTACTGTCAATGTAGTCATGGCCATACCTCCAGGCATTGCGCAGCTGTCTGAGCTACCAGGAAATCTCGGATTCGAACTCCGAAATATCAATATGAATCTGTTCAGCGCTCATACCGGATCATCTCCCAACTGAGCAGGCACATCTGGCACCATGCTCAGGTAGTGTTCAAAATCGCTTCGGTTGCCCTTTTGGGCTTCCGATTTCAGGAAGTCGAGCGTTAATACGGATGCCATCTTTTCAGATGCCGCGCTTGCAATGAATTGGTTTACCGAAACGTCATCCCGGGCGGCCAACTCTTTGATCTTTTGATGTACAGAGTTTGGTAAGCGAATGGTCAGTGCAGTCATGGTTTGTTTCTCAAAAGAGTCAAAAAATCAGCAGGTTTGATGGCCTGCACCTTCAGTTCTGATGCGCGTCGAAAGTCTTTAACGTTGTGGGTGACGATGTATTGACTGCCCGAGGTAGTGGCACACTCCAGCACCATGTCATCGTCGGGGTCGCGCAAAAACGGTCGCCACAAAAAATGCACGTCCTGCAGGTGTGCCAGTGATGCCAGGTAACGCAAATAGCCAAGCGCTGCGGCCACTGTCACCCCAGGCGGCATGTGCTCTGGTCGCGTCAAGACTGCCTGCCACTCGGTGTAAAGCGCAATGGTCAGCGCAAAGTCAAAGCGAGGCGTGGGTAACATTGAAACCAGTTGGAAACTGGCGCCATTGCGTGATCGCGCCGCAGCGACCAGGACGGATGTATCGAGTACGATTCGCACAGTGGATGAAATGTTGAATTTGGTTTCACTGGTATAACCAAATGCTACACGTTTTGCCAGAAAAAGCAAGCGATGCCTTGGCCTGCAATGAAATCTGAATTGTCAGACTGTGGACATCCGTGGATAATCAGGCTTACATTTCATCTTACATCAAGAGGTTCCCATGTCCGTCGCCACCATCACCTTGTCGAGCAAGGGCCAGATTGTGATTCCCAAAGAAATTCGGGATCAATTGCATTGGCACGCCGGCACGCAGATCACTTTGCTGCCGGGCGCTTCTGGCGTCACGCTCAAAGCGGTACCCAAGAAAACTGGCCGCAGGCTGGAAGACCTGATTGGCATGCTCAAGCATGAGGGGCCGCCACTCTCTACCGAAGCGCTTTGCGCACCAGTTGATTATTCCGTAGACTGGTCTGCATCCGGGCGCAACGCTCGAGGTGCGGATTTGGGATGTTTGAAAGTTTAATTGGGGTCAGATTCCAATTAATTTTCCCAGAAAGCCCATGACCGACGCCACAAATCGTTCACGGCGAGCTGTTTTAGGGTGACTCCCGATGATCAGCAATCTCTTTTTCAGCCCAAGCGAGCAGCCAACACCGGCATGACCAACGGCTTCCCTCAGACGCAGATATTCGCTGGCACGGTCTGTCAACCCCTGCTCGACAACCACAAAATTTCAGGTAAGCTCGGCTGCGCTTTACATCAGAGTACATCAGCAAATTCCTCGCGGCTATGCTGAAAGAAGGCAGAACCTATGATTGCACCAATCAAGCACAAGCAAAGGGTGATGCCCCGAGCGCCCCATGCAATCGGCTGGCCGGTGACAGCGGCGCGGCTGGCCTCGATCACGGCGCTCAGGGATGGGTAGAGCGATAGACCGGCTGCAGAGGCCGCAGTCATTTCGGGTATCGATTGATGACGTTGTCGGCGTAGGCAATCACCTTGGGCACGGCAGTCAACACCTGTGGTGACAATGCCGCCACAGCGGCATAGACCTCAGGCATCTTCTCGGTTGAGTATTCATGTGCAATCAGGTTGCGCAACTCGCGGACCTTGATCAGTTCTGCGGCGCTAGCCCAGCCACGTTTTTCTGCGCGGTAGATCCGATCAAGTATGGAACCGCCACCCGTCAATTCGATCTCATCGATTAAGCGAAAGATGCGTTGAATGAGCAAGTCGGCCAGTCTGGCGAAGCGGCTGGTGAGTGATTCAAGACGTTCCAGTTGTTCTGGTGGCAGCCCATCTTGGCCAATCAAGTCTTGGCACCTCTCAAGCGAGTAGCCAAGGTGGTCGGCGGCTAGGTGCAGCCCAAGCAGTTCTTCTTGCAGAAGTGCAATCTTTTCCGGTGTCATAAGCGCACACCCTGCTGCATGATCATTTTTGGGAAAGGCCTGGTGGTATCGGAATACACGGCAATATCAATTTTGCGATCCCCCAGCTTGTGGTGCAGCTGCGCAAGAATGTCCAGCTTTGCCATTAAATTGATGCTTTTGGAAAGGATCAAAAGGTCAATGTCACCGCCATTGGCGGTATCGTCCACCCGTGAACCGAACAGGTAAATCTGCGCCTCTTTGTCCGCCTGCCGAATGGTCTCGCTGATGGCTGATTGCTCTTCAGTAGCTAAACGCATTATTTCTCCAGGACATTTTCGGGGCAGTATTCATGGGTTGTTTCGAATTTGAATCTTACACTTTCTACTTTGGGGCTGGATAAGGCACTCGGCTGGGCTTAATTCCTGAATTTGCCATAGATAGCCCAAAGGCCTACACTTCACTGATGGAATTTGAATGAGACGAAATCAAGAGCGAGTTGTGTTTTCGTGGACGCGGTTTTGATTTTGCCTACGTTGCCAAGGCGTTTTATGACCCCGCCAGAACTGTCGAAGCTGACACTCGGCGCAACTATGGCGAAGAGCGCTATCGGCTGATGGGCAGCATTGAAGGACGTTTGTACATCGTCATCTACACACCCAGACATGACACCACTCGCATCATTTCGGCCCATAAAGCCAACCAACGGGAGATCAAACGCTATGAAGATAGTGCGCCTCAGGATTGACCCAGCCGACCCGGCTTCCATGGCTTTGGGGCGCATAGACACTGCTTTTGTCGATGCCACCACAGAGGAAGACATTGCGCGGCACATCGCTGAAGATGAAGCCGAGGCCATGCAGGATGCCGCCAGATATGCGCGGCGAGTGCGCAAGCGCCTGGGGTTGAGCCAGGCCGAGTTTTCGCATTGCATCAGTGTGCCAATAGACACCATCCGCAATTGGGAACAAGGTAAACGCAGCCCCACAGGTGCGGCCAAGGCGCTGCTCAAGGTGCTGGACAGGGCACCTGAAACAGCACTGGCCGCGTTGAGCTGATGCTGCGAGTTGATTGGTGGGGTAATTGGGGTCAGATCAAAATTAGTTTGATAGCTGCAGCTGTTTGTTTCACGAGCGTTAGCGGCTATTTGTGTTAGGTGATGAATTGCAGATGCTCCGGCTTTGCGCCCAGCACCACATCGGGCCTGATGCGCTGGTCAAAGGTGACCAGTCGACCCTGTTGCCGCACGGCCAGCGCCAGCAGATAAGCGTCTGTGACCTGGCGGTGCCCGAGCAGCCGCTGCCAATCTATCAAACGCCTTCGGTATCGCGCAGCGCGTCAATCTGGGCGTTGCTGATGACAACGCCCTGCGACGCAAAAGGTTGGAAGCCGGCAACACCTGCCTGTGCTGCCTGTGATGCGTTGGTGACGCTGCTGCGCCCGGTTAATGCGTCGCGCAACAGCAGTGAGATTTGCCGACTGGCTGTTATGCGCTGGCGGTTGGCAATTTCTTTCACGGCCGAAAGAATGTCGTCGTCAATAACCAGCGCCAGCGTCGTGGCACGACAGGTTTCACCTTGACAGCGTGTACACCGAGGTTCCAGCCAGCAAGTTGGGCAGCAGGCGCACAACCTTGCCGTTTTGCAGACCAAAGCTGTCTTGCACCAGCAGGCCGTTACGGCTGGCCAGCACACCGAGGTCGGCGTGCGTGCCGACGCGAATGTTGGGCGTGTCGAACCACTGGTAAGGCAGGCGCTTGGTCACCGGCATGCGCCCGCCCAGCACGCTGATGCGGTTCGGCCAATGGGCAAAATTGGGGAAAGCCACCATGCCCAGACGGCCCACGCGCACGGTCTCGATCAGCATCACCTCGGCGTTGCGCAGGTGTTGCAGGGTGTCGATTTGCAGCACCACGTCGAAGCTGGCGTCCTCGAACGTTGACAGGCCTTCGTCAAGGTTGAGCTGGATCACGTTGACGCCGCGTTTCACACACGCTTGCACATTGGCGTCGTCGATCTCGATGCCGTAGCCGCTGCAGCCGCGCGCCTGGATCAAATGGGCCAGCATGGCGCCGTTGCCGCAGCCCAGGTCGAGCACACGTGAACCCATGGGCACCAGTCCGGCTATGGCCAGTTGGTTGGCGTTGACCCGGGCGCTGGCGCTCATGCGGGCGCTCCGACTGGGTTGATGACGTTGTTGAAGTAAGACCGGATGACGCCGGTGTAGCGGGTATCGTCAAGCAAAAAGGCATCGTGCCCGTGCGGCGCGTTGATCTCGGCGTAGCTCACGTCGCGCTTGTTATCGAGCAGCGCTTTGACGATTTCGCGGCTGCGTTTGGGGGCAAAGCGCCAGTCGGTGGTAAAGCTCACCAGCAAAAATTTGGACGTGGCACGCGCCAGCGCGGCGCTCAGGTTGCCGTTAAAGCGGCGCGCCGGGTCAAAGTAGTCGAGCGCTCGGGTGATCAGCAGGTAGGTGTTGGCGTCGAAGTACTCGGCAAACTTGTCGCCTTGGTAGCGCAGGTAGCTCTCGATCTGGAACTCGGCCTCTAGCGTGCTGTAAAAGAAATTGCGATCCTGCTCGCTTTGGCTGCTTGCTATCAGCTGGCGGCCAAATTTCTCGTTCATCACGTCGTCGCTGAGGTAGGTGATGTGGCCAATCATGCGGGCGATGCGCAGGCCGCGCTTGGGCACCGTGCCGTGCTCATAAAAATCGCCACCATGAAAATCGGGGTCGGTCTGGATGGCGCGCCGGGCGACCTCGTTGAAGGCAATGTTTTCTGCCGTCAGGTTGGGCGCGCTGGCAATCACCACCGCGTGGCGTACCCTGTCTGGGTATTGCAGCGCCCAGCTCAGCGCCTGCATGCCGCCCAGGCTGCCGCCCATCACGGCGGCCAGTGTCTGGATGCCCAACGCGTCGAGCAAAAGGGCTTGCGCGTTGACCCAGTCCTCGACCGTGACCACCGGAAAGTCGGCGCCATAGACGCGCCCGGTGTCGGGGCTGACGTGCATCGGGCCGGTCGAGCCAAAACACGAGCCCAGATTGTTGACGCCAATGACAAAAAACCGCTCGGTGTCGAGCGGCTTGCCCGGCCCGATCATGTTGTGCCACCAGCCCTCGGATTTGTCCTGGCCGGCATAGGTGCCGGCCACATGGTGCGAGGCGTTCAGCGCGTGGCAGACCAGCACCGCGTTGCTTTTGTCGGCGTTGAGCGTGCCGTAGGTCTCAAAGCTG
>PFUD01000035.1 GCA_002789915.1 Comamonadaceae bacterium CG_4_9_14_3_um_filter_60_33
CGTGTATTGCGGCAGTATCGCATTCAAGGCAAATCGGTCTCAGCCCCGCCACGTTCCAGGCGCGAGGCCATCCAGCGAGTAAGGCCCAATGGCAGCGCGAATCAGCCGCAGCGTCGGATAACCCACCACAGCGGTCATGCGGCGAACCTGGCGGTTGCGCCCCTCCGAAATAACCAACTCCAGCCAACGGGTGGGGATGGACTGGCGAACGCGCACCGGTGGGTCACGCGCCCAAAGCGGCTCGGGCTGCGGTATCAACCTGGCGCGGGCTGGCCGGGTGGGTCCATCGTTCAATTGAACGCCTTGGCGCAAAGACTGCAATGCGGCTTCATCAGGCACACCTTCAACCTGCACCAGGTAAGTCTTTTCCATCTTGTAGCGCGGGTCGCTGATGCGGGCTTGCAGCTTGCCGTCGTTGGTGAGCAGCAGCAGGCCTTCACTGTCGGCGTCCAGCCGCCCGGCCACGTAGACGCCAGGAATGTCGATGAAATTCTTGAGCCCGCGCCAGCGCCCCTCTGGGGTGAACTGACTCAAAACACCATAAGGTTTGTTGAAGCAAATGAGGCGGGTTGGCGAAAGACTCATGGCGGACAGCATAGAGGGCGATTATCTGGGTAGCGTGAGTAGCGCAGACTGACCAGAATGCAAGGCCTTGCCAGAGAACGAGTATTTACCGGCTGGTAACCTCCGAATCATATTTTTTAACCAACACGTCTGAAAAAACAATGTTATTCACTCCCCTCAAAGTCGGCACACTCACCCTTCCCAATCGCGTTCTGCTGGCACCGCTGACCCGTGCCCGCGCCGACACGGGCCATATGCCCAATGCTTTGATGGCCGAGTACTACAGCCAGCGCGCCACGGGCGGCTTGTTGATCACCGAGTGCACCATGGTCGCGCCAGGCACCTCGGCATTCATCAACGAACCCGGCATTTACTCCGACGCACAAATCGCCGCGTGGAAGAAAGTAACCGACGCAGTGCACGCCAAGGGCGGGCGTATTTTTATGCAGATTTGGCACGCAGGCCGTGCCGCGCACCCGGACATGAACGACGGTGCAGCCACCGTGTCGAGTTGTGCCACCGCCATTGAGGGCGATATCCAGACGGCCAACGGCAAGGTGCCCAACGCCGTGCCACACGCGCTCACTGCCGAAGAGATTCCCGCCATCGTCGCCACCTATGTGCAGGGTGCCAAAAACGCCATCGCTGCTGGCTTTGACGGCGTGGAAGTGCATGGTGCCAACGGCTACCTCATCGACCAGTTCCTGCGCGACACCCCAAACCAGCGCACCGATTCCTATGGCGGCGCCTTGGAAAACCGCGCGCGCTTGTTGTTTGAGGTGCTCACCGCCGTCACCGCCGCCATTGGTTCCGAGCGTGTGGGCCTGCGCCTGTCGCCGTTGAACAGCTACAACAGTATGAAAGACAGCGACCCGATGGCTTTGATCAGCTACTTGGGCGAGAAGCTCAACGCCTTCAACCTGGCCTATCTGCACGTCATGCGCGCCGACTTCTTCGGCGTGCAAAAAGCCGATGTCTTGATACCAGCGCGCGAAAAATACAAGGGCGTTCTGATCGGCAACATGGGCTACACCGCCGAAGAAGCCGAGGCCGCCATTGCTGCCGGCAAGCTCGATGCGGTGGCCTTTGGCACCGCCTTTTTGGCCAACCCGGACCTGCCCGCACGCATCCAGGCCAAAGCCGCGCTGAACACACCCGATGCCGACACCTTCTACACCCCGGGTGCCAAGGGCTACACCGATTACCCGTCGCTGTAAGCGGCCGTGTTTGGCCGTGTTTGTCTGTAAATTGGCATGATGGCGCTCAGCCTCACCTTTGTCAACGCCAACGTGTACGGCGTCCAACGCGGCCTACGCGCAAGCCAACGCCAAAATGCACCAAGACATGGCTGTGCCGCTCACGGGCGATGCCGATGTTGATTTTCTGGCGGGCATGATTCCGCACCACCAGGGTGCCGTGGACATGGCCGAGGTGGTGCTCAAGTACGGCAAAGACCCCAAGGTGAAAAAGCTGGCGCAAGACATTGTGGCGGCGCAAAAGAAAGAAATTGCCATAATGCAAGCCTGGCTTGCAGAGAAAAAGGCCAGCAAATAAGCTACCTTCGGCTTAGCGCCTACAGATGGACGCCCTTTCGTCCCCATTATTCAGAAGTCAAGCCATGCTGAGTCCCTTCAAAAACCTGCTCAACCAGTTTCTCATGCCTGACAACGGCCAGGCCAGCGTCAGTGACGCGCGCAGCCTGCAACTGGCCACCGCGGTGCTGCTGGTTGAAGTGATGCGTTCCGACTCCGACGTGTCGGCTGTAGAGCGCAGTTCCACCCTGGCGGCGCTGCGCACCCAATTTGTCCTGAGCGACGATGAGCTGGCCCGGCTGCTGGCGCAGGCAGAAGCCACCGCCAAGGGTGCCAACGACTACTTTTACTTTACCAGCGCCATGAACGACCAGTTCACGCAGGCCGAAAAGATTCAGGTAGTGGAATACATGTGGCAGGTGGCTTATGCCGACGGACAACTCGACGCCAATGAAAATCACCTCATCAGCAAAATTGCCGGCCTGCTGCACGTGACGCACGGCGAATACATCGCGGCCAAGTTGTACGCCAAGGAAGCTGCGCAATTGACCTCGTAACGGCAAAACCTGTCAAAAAATTCGGTTAACCTCGCGGTTTTGGCAAGCAAGGAACACCATGAAAAAACTCAACGTCACGATCAAGCTTGAAATGTCGGTCCCCGACGACTGGGAACTGGCTGCAACCTCGGAAGGCGGCCACGTCTTGAAGCTGCCCAAGGGTCAGTTTCTGGACATTGCCATCGAGCCGCTGTTTGCCAGCGACCCCGAAGAAACCTGGGCCAGTACTGAAGACGACGAGGTGCTAAACGACCTGCTCGACATGGTCGAAAGCGAAGAAGTGACCTACGAGTTCGTCACCCACTGAAGCCGGTCATTCCGGGGACGGTGCCGAGCCCCAGCGCATCGAACACCCGGATCGCGGCATAAGCGTCGTTGGCAGCGTACACCAGTTGCGCTTCGGTTAAGCGCGGATTGGCCCAATTGCTGGTGGCGGCTTTTTTTGATTTGATGAAGCGCTGCCCAAACATCACCGCCACCGCGCCTTTCACGCCCATGTCCTTGCGGTAGCCGCGCTCCCGGAACACCGTGTTCAGTTCCAGGATGCCGGCAGGCTCCACACCCAGTTTTTCAATGATGCGCTTGCGGTCGTCGCGCAGGCCAAAGCCGGCCTTGGCAACGCCTTTCATTTGAAGCAACTCGGCCGCCACGGCGCGGCAAGCCGGGTCGTGCAACTGGAACACCCAGGCACGCTCGGGGGTGGACAACTGCAGGATGTGCGGGCCGTCAGACACCTCCCCCACGCGAAAAGTCGGTTTTGATTCGGTGTCAAATCCCCAGGCGCTGACCACTGTCAGCGCGGCAAAGGCGGCGTCAGCCTCGGCTTGCGTGGTCACCAGCGCGATGCTGTCAAGCCCCAGCCGCGCAAAGGGCGGCAGCAAGGCGATGGTGTCTTTGTCAGGTGTGCTGTGCATAAATAGTTACCCTGGTTTTATGTGGGTTACCTTGTGGATAACTGTTGGAACAAGCGCTGTGAGCCGCACCAGCTATGGCTTGGCAGACGGTGCCCAAAAATTAG
>PFUD01000163.1:0-8894 GCA_002789915.1 Comamonadaceae bacterium CG_4_9_14_3_um_filter_60_33
TGAAGCAAAACCATCCCGGATTGGCATCCGGGCTACTCCAGCATGTCAAAACCTTGCGCTTCCACAGTCGCAAAGGCGCGGGTCAGCTCGGCCACGGCGGCATAAAAGCACGCCTTGGGGTGTTGAGCAATGGCATCGCACAGGGGTGCCACCCAGGGCTGCAGGTGCTCGGCAAAAAAACTTTTTTGACGCGTCAGATTGGCCACGGCAACGTCGTCACCAGCAATCAGGTAGCGCATCACCTCGCACAAATAAGCAATGTGGTCTTCGGTGTCGGACATTGCCTCATCACGCGCCAGGCCCAGACTGGTGAGCTCGGTGCGCAGGCGCGCCAGCGGCTTTTCATTCAAAAAGCCGCTCAGGTAGTGCGAGCCGTAAAGATAAACCTCGGGCTTGCCAACGCCGCCAAACAAGGCGTTGTATTCGTCGGCAATGGCATCGTCCGGCAACGCGCGCGCCACGCCCACCAGCGCGCGCCAGGGTTCTTCCAGAAAACCACCGGCAGCAGGGGCCTCGGTGGCAGCCACGCGCAAGTTGGCCAGCAGTTCAGGCGCGGGCGGCGCATAGTAGAGCTGGGCCAGCAGGCCATACAACTCGGCACGGGCGGTTTCTTCGTCGAGCGCGCTGCTCGTGGCGGTTTCTGGCAAAAGCGTCATGGTTAGATGTCCGTAATTTTGATTTCGTTGTCGGCAGAATGGATGTCGATGACACGGCAGTCGCCGCACATTTTCAGCCGCTCCAGCGCCGCACCCTGGAACATGCTGTGACCAGCCAGTTTGCCCAGCATGCCTTCGATGGCCTTGAGCGTGCCGAAGGGTTTGCCACAGCGCACGCAGGCGTAGGGCTGCATCTCGTTAAGCACCACAAAGTCTTTACGCTGCGGTGCCAGATTGAGCTGCGGCACCAGCGACAGGGCTTTCTCGGGGCAGGTTGTCACACACAGGCCGCATTGCACGCAATTTTTCTCAATAAAGCGCAGTTGCGGCGCCTGCGTGTTGTCGGCCAGCGCACTGGCCGGGCAGGCGTTGACGCAGCTAAGGCACAGCGTGCAGGTGTCCTTGTTGATGGCCAGACCGCCGAGTGGCGAGCCACTGGCGGGCAAGGCGATGGCGGCACTACCTGCACTGACGAGCTTGGGCGCGTGGCTGATGAGGTGGTCCAGCGCCAGTTCCAGCGTGGCACGTTTGTCCGCTTGCACCGCAAAACTGGCGTGGCGCGCCGGGGCTTGTGCGGGAGCGGCCTGCAAGTCGCGGTCCAGCGCGGCCAGGTCGCGCGCATCGCGCACTTGCAGCAGTTTGAAATGCTCGCCGGCGTAGCCCAGGCCCGTCAGAATACCTTGCGCCACCGCCATCTGCTCTTGCAGTGCCACCGCATACTGGGGCGCTTCTTCGTCGGTCAGCAGCACCCAAACCTGGCTGGCGCCGTAGGCCACGGCGGTCAGCCACAGTTCAAGCCCGGTCGAAGACGTGTGCCACAGCGCCAGCGGCAGCACGCGCGCGGGCACGCCATGGGTGCCATCCTTTTGACCCTTTTCAAGTTGTGCGGCGCGGCCCAGGTCACCCAATAAAGCGGCACCCTTGCCCTGGCTATGCAACAGCAGCGCGGCATCTTTGCCGCCGCTGCGCTGGTAGGTGGCGAGCAGCGTTTTGAGCTTGACGCCTTGGTCGCTGGCGCGCGGGTAAGTAAAGCCCATGGCGCCAGTCGGGCACACCGTGCTGCAGGTACCACAGCCCACGCACAGGCTGGGGTTCACCTTGATTTGCTGGCGCTTGAAGTCGCTGCTGATGGCGCTGGCTGAGCACACGTCAATGCAGGCCGTGCAGCCCACTTTGTCGTTGCGGCTGTGCGCGCAGAGCTTTTGCTTGTAGTTGAAGAACTTGGGTTTTTCAAACTCGCCCACCAGTTCGCGCCAGGCCAGCAGCACTTTCATGTCGCGGCCGTCCCAGTGCAGGTAGCCCTGCGGCTTGGCGTGCTGGCTGAAAGCGGCTGTGGCGCGCAGGTCAAGCACCAGGTCAAAGCTGTCGCTGTGGCTTTGCGGCGCGCGGGTGAAGTCAATGGCACCGGCCACCTTGCACACCTTGACGCAGGCACGGTTGGCGTCGCAGACCTTTAGGTCGATCTGGTAATCCAGGCCAATGGCGTCTGTGGGGCAGGCGGCCAGGCAAGCGTTGCAGCGCGTGCACAGGTCCAGGTCGATCGGGTTGTTTTGCTGCCAGTTCAACTCGAACGCGCCGAGCCAGCCTGTCAACGATGCAATTTGGCCGCCGAGCACCGGGTAACGCCGTTCTTGCGCTGCGCCCAGGTCACCCGCACCCTGGGTGAACAGGGTCACATCGAGCGCGTCGCCCAACAAGGCGGCCGCTTGCTCCGCCGCGCCCAGTTCACCAATGATCAGCGCGCGCCCGGCGCTCTTGTAAGTGACAGTGGCCACCGGGTCAGGTTCGGGCAGGTGCGCCACGGCCAGCAGAGCGGCAATTTTGGGGCTGGCCTTGGCAGCGTCGCGGCTCCAGCCACCGGTTTCGCGAATGTTGACGAACTTGATCGCGGTGCCCAACTTGGCCTGATCGGCCAGCTCGTTAAAGAGCCGGGTTTCCTGGGTGCAGGCCACCACCAGGCCATCGCCCTTGCCCGCTGCTTTAAGAAACTCAGCAGCTTGGCGGCGGCACAGGCTCGAATGCAGGGTCAGGGGCTCGTTCAGGCTCGCGCTTAAGTGCCGCGGGTCGAGCGGCATGGTCTGGTTGCAGTCGCAAATCAGTGTGGTCATGGTCTGTAGCTTGGTCTTGGGTTGAATTCGGGGATGGCTCTTGCGCTAGCGCCTGGCCTGACGCGGCAGGCGACTCTTCGTCGTCAAACAATTTGAGAAACTTGGCGCTGGCCATCTGGCGCAGCATGGCCGCCGGCATGGGGCTGGGCACGCTGTAGTCGTCGATGTAAATATCGAGCCCGTCCATCACGTTGTAATGCGGGTCGGCAAAGAGCTTTTTCATGGCAGCGTTGCGCACCTCGGGGGCCACGTCGCGCGCCACAAATGGGGCAAAACTACTGTCGGCGTTGAGCGCCTGCACATCGGCCAGCGTGGGTGCGGGCGGCTTTTCAGCGGCCGCAGGCAGCGCATCGGCAGGCTCTGCCGGGTGCGAGGTTACGGGCGTGTGTTCGGGCTGATTGGCCTTTTGCTGCTGCGCGCTGGCTGGCACGCCAGGCGCGGCGGGTTCAGTGGTTGCCACGCGCTGTGGCGCCACGGGCTCGTCCACCACCCTGCCCTCACGAAGCGCCTGTTTGCGCTGCGACCAGCGCCCCAAAAAGCCGTCAGCCATGACCACCACCCTGGCCACCACCAAATTTTTTCTCAGTGGAAATCGAGGCCGGATTGCCGAAGCGGTCAGTCAGCGACTTGAAGCTCTCGGGCCGCTTGCGCCGCTTGGGTTCGATCACGTAATGCTCGCCAACAAACGCATTGAGCCACTGCAACACTGGCGCAGGCGCTGGCACTTGCTCCACGGTTTCCTGGGCGTCGAGCCAGCGCCCAGCGTCGTAGTAGCTCAGGCTCACCACCAGCGGTCGGGCGATCGGCTCGGCCGCCACGCTGGGCTCGTCTTCCATGCGCCACAGCACAAACCAGCTTGGCACGTCGGTGCTGACGTTGAGGTAATAGCCTTCACCATCGTCCTTGAACAGTTCCACCTTGAGGCCGCCATGCAGCCAGCGCTGTTCCGTGTCGCTTTGGTAGAGCAGGCGCGGCTCGGTGCCAAAACCGGCTTCATGCTGCACCACATCGGCCAGTTGCCAGCGCCACGGCTGCCAGCGCGCCGCCACGCCGGTGTTGGCCACGCGCTGCATGATCACGGCGACTTCGATGAATGGGCGTTTGATAGTCATAAGATGCGGAACTGTAACGGATTCAAATAGCCGTTCACCCGACGACACCCAGAAAGCGCCCGATGTTTCAATCTGCCGAAATTGGCCACCAACTGACCAAAGCTGCCTACCGCGCAGCCATGCCCACCCTGCGTGCCGAGCTGCTGGCGGCGCAGGTCGATTTGTTCGAGCAACACAAAACCCCCGTGCTGGTGCTCATCAGCGGCCAGGACGGCGCCGGCAAAGGCGAGACCATCAACGTGCTTTACGAGTGGATGGACGCGCGTTTTCTCACCACGCTGGCGTTTTCGCAACCCAGCGACGAAGAGCGCGAGCACCCGCCCATGTGGCGTTACTGGCGCAGTCTGCCGCCCAAGGGCCGGGTTGGCGTCTTTGCCGGCTCGTGGTACTCCGACCCGATCCGCGAGCGCATTGAGGGTGCCATTTCAATCAAGGAACTCGATGCGCGCGCCGAGCAGATCAACCGCTTCGAGGAAATGCTGGTCGATGAGGGCGCATTGGTGCTCAAGTTCTGGTTCCACCTGACCAAGGAAGGGCAAAAGCAGCGCCTCAAAGCGCTCTCTGCCGACCCGCGCACCGCCTGGCGCGTCACGCAATGGAACTGGGATCGCCTGAAAACCTACGACCAGTTGCAGGACGCGGCGCGCCATCTGCTGCGCATCACCAACACCGCTGCCGCGCCCTGGGTGGTGGTGGAGGCGGCCGACGACCGCTACCGCTGCATGACCGTGGGCCAGGTGCTGCTCAAGGCGATGCAAAACAAGCTGGCCGCCAAAGAGATTGCGCGCACCCCCATGGCGCCCATGGTGCGACTGGACCTGGACGGGCGCAACGTGCTTTCGGTGCTCGACTTGACATTGACATTGGACGACAAACCTTACAAGGACGAGTTGGCCAAGTGGCAGGGCCGGCTGTCTGAGTTGGTGCGGGACGCGCGCTTTAAAAACCGCGCGCTGGTATGCGCCTTCGAGGGTGCCGATGCCGCCGGCAAGGGCGGCGCCATCCGGCGCATTGCAGCCGCGCTGGATGCGCGCCAGTACCAGGTGACACCGGTGGCAGCACCCACTGACGAAGAAAAGGCGCAACCGCACCTGTGGCGCTTTTGGCGCAACCTGCCGCGCCACGGCCATGTCGCCCTTTTTGACCGCACTTGGTACGGCCGCGTGCTGGTGGAACGGGTCGAGGGCTTTTGCACTGAGGCCGACTGGCTGCGCGGCTACAGCGAGATCAACGACTTCGAGCACGAGCTGATTGAAGCCGGCGTCATCGTGGTCAAGTTCTGGTTGCAAATCAGCCAGGCCGAGCAGCTCAAGCGCTTCACGGAACGCGAGCAGGTTGAATTCAAACGCTTCAAAATCACGCAAGAGGACTGGCGCAACCGCGAAAAATGGCACGACTACCAGCAAGCCATTTGCGACATGGTGGAGCGCACCAGCACCGGCGAGGCGCCCTGGACGTTGGTCGAGGCCAACGACAAAAATTACGCAAGGGTCAAGATTTTGCGCACGCTGTGCGAACGGCTGGAGGCGGCCTTGCAGAAACCAGCTGGATCGAACGCGCCAGTGAGCGACAAGCCAACCAAGGCCAAAAAAATCAAAGCGGGGCGTTCAGACAGCAAGAAATGAGCTGCCGGTGCCAGAATCAGGCCCCTGTCAAGCTCCGCCGAAGAACCCGAAACCACTATGCCACCCACCCCCGCACAGCCACCTGCCCTGCCCGCGCCGCAAGCCCGCAACCCCTTGCACGGCATCACGCTAGAGGCCATGGTGACGGCCTTGAGCGCCCACTATGGCTGGGCCGGCCTGGGCGAGCGCATACCGGTGCGCTGCTTCACGCACGAGCCCAGCGTGGCGTCGAGCCTGAAATTCTTGCGCAAAACGCCCTGGGCGCGCGACAAGGTGGAAGGGCTGTACCTGTTCATGCTGCGCGAGATGCGTCGGCAGGGCTGATCCATGATGGCATTCACGCGACGAGGTTTCACCGACGTTGGCAAGGACTGCTGTGAAGCCTTGCCTAAGGGCTTGTTCACGGAGCTCATTGACCAAGCCAAAACAAATGTGTGCTCATCGTGCAGCATGCCCTGGGAAGCGCATCACTGATGCCACATAAAACGCCAAAAAAGCGAGGGCTGACAATGACTGCTCGTCTTTGAGGTAACACATGCAATTTGATTTTTTCAATGACAACCAAAGCGTTGCGCTGCGCAACGATGTCATTTTGGCGCTGGAGAAGTTCGATGCACCTGCGGCGCAGCAGGCATGGAAAGCCCTGACCGGGCATGACCCGCATGACGCGGCTGCGGTGCCCCTGCTGCTGGTCATCGTGAGTCTGCATGAGAGCACAACGACACCGTTTCAAAGCCATGCTGACCTACATGCTGCCTGCCATGAAATGCAAAACAAGATCAGCCCGGCCGCGCTTGCCGGTATGGGCACCGCGGCAGCCAATGTCTGGCTGAACGCTCGTTGGCAGGCGCTTGCCACACGCGCTGCGGCGCTTGCGTATCGCACTGAGCACCCGAACGAACACGCCGCCCCGCTTTGGCTGCAGACGCAGCAATGGCAAGCTGCGGCAGATGCGGTGGCGTTGATTGAATCGTGGCGACGCATTCCTGCCCCTTTGTCCTGGATGCTGCATGCACGCCTGCAATTGCAGGGTTTGCAGGCCAACTGGGGTCTGCTGGCTGAGTTGGCCTGGCTAGCGCCGCAGCGCCTGGAGCGCGTGGTGCAGCAAACCGCTGAGCCGATTCTGCAAGCGCTGGTGCGCCAATTTGAAGCGCGCTTTGAAGAGGCCGGCGACGCCGATGACCTCGCCTGGTTTCCGGCCTGGGTGTTGACCGAGCGGCCAGCCCTGGCACCGGCACTGACACAAGCGCAGGCCTCGCGGCACACCCAGCCCGAGCAAGCCATGCGTATCATGATCGAACTGCTGGGCCTGGAGCGCCAGGGCCGCCAGCGCGAGGTGCTGGCACACCGCAAGACACTGCGCGGGCTCAATGGTGCGCTGTACGCAGCGTACATGGCGACGCGTTGAGTTTTTGGGCCTCTTTGCGCTCGCCAACACTCCATAATAGAAAAATGCAAGCACTTCACCCCATTTCGCAACGCCTCTCACGCGTCCTGCTCTGCGTATTGGCCAGCTTTTTCTGCGCCAATGCGCTGGCGCAAGCCCTGCCACCGCCCGTGCTGATGGCCTTGAACCGCGCCCAAGTGCCAGCTGACGCCATTGCCCTGCTGGTGGTGGAAGCCGGTGGCCGCACCATGCCGCGCTTGAGCCACCGTGCCGACCAGCCCATGAACCCGGCGTCGGTCATGAAACTGGTCACCACCACGGCCGCGCTCGACCTGCTCGGGCCCGCCTACACCTGGCGCACGCCGGTCTGGGTCGATGGCCCGGTGGTCAATGGCGTGCTGCAAGGCAATGTGATCATCCAGGGTCAGGGCGACCCCAAATTGGTACTGGAAAAACTCTGGCTGCTGTTGCGCCGCCTGCAAGGTCTGGGCATTCACACCATTGCCGGCGACATCGTGCTGGACAACCGGGCGTTCGACGTGCCTGCCACTGATCCGGCCGAATTTGACGGCGAACCACTGCGCCCCTACAACGCGGCGGCCGACGCCCTGCTGATCAACTTCAAATCGGTGGTGATGACCTTTGTGCCAGACGTGCTGACCAGCAGCGCCCGCGTGCAATTCGACCCGCCACTTTGGGGCGTGCAACTGCAGCCCAGCGTGCCGCTCAGCCAAGGCAAATCGGCAAGCAACAGGGGCTGTGGCGACTACCGCGCCAACCTCAAAGCTGATTTTTCCGAACCCACACGCATCCGCTTCCACGGCAGCTACCCCGCCAGTTGTGGCGAAAAAGTGTGGCCTATCGCCTACTTTGAACCCGCCAGCTACAACGCCCGCGTGATTGAGGGCCTGTGGCGCAACATGGGCGGTCAGCTGAGCGGCTCGGTGCGCAGCGGCACAGCACCCGGCGGGCCTGCCACGTTCGAGGTTGCCTCGCCCACGCTGGCCGAAGTGATTCGCGACGTCAACAAATTCAGCAACAACGTGATGGCGCAACAGCTGTTTTTAACCCTGGGCCTGCCCTCAAGCCAAACCCCCTCCAGCCCCGCGTCAGCCCGCGAAGCCGTGCGCCAATGGTGGCAGCGCCGCATCAGCGCCACTGATGTGCCGACCATCGACAACGGCTCGGGCCTGTCACGGCACAACCGCATCAGCGCGCAGCAGTTGGGGCAATTGCTGCAAGTGGCTTATGCTGCGCCCTACATGCCTGAGTTGATGTCGTCACTGCCCCTGGTGGGTGTGGACGGCACTCTCAAACGCAGCAAGGCCAGCAGCGCCAGCGCCCACCTGAAAACCGGCAGCCTTAAAGAAGTGACCGCGCTGGCAGGCTATGTGCACGGTGCAAGCGGCAAACGCTATGTGCTGGTGGCCATGATCAATCACCCCAACGCCGCCGCAGTGCGCCCGGCACTGGACGCCCTGATCGACTGGGCCGTGATGGACAATCAGCGTCAGTGATGCCGCCTGGCGCAATGCCTCAATTTCCCGAACACCATGACTTTGACTGACCTCATCGGCACCATTGCCGCCGTGCTGACCACCATCAGCTTTTTGCCGCAAGCGCTGCACACCTTCCGCACCAAAGATGTCCGGGGTATCTCCTTGGGCATGTACAGCGTCTTCACTTTGGGCGTGGCCATGTGGCTGATCTATGGCCTGATGCTGGGCGCCTGGCCGGTGGTGATTGCCAACTGCGTCACACTGGCGCTGGCGAGTGCCATTTTGGTGATGAAACTGCGCTATCGCTGAGATAAGACAGCGACGCTCGCGGGTTTACCCGAATCACATTTCTGACTTTAAACGGTTACGATTCCATTTCAAATAGAACGAACGTTCGTTTTTAATCTTTTGGAGACAGTTAATGAGGCAATTCAAAATTCTTGGTGTGGTGTTGGGTGCAGCACTGATGGTGGCGGGGTGTGGTGGCGGTGGGGGAGGTGACACTTT
>PFUD01000163.1:8917-10730 GCA_002789915.1 Comamonadaceae bacterium CG_4_9_14_3_um_filter_60_33
CATCAAGTACGGCACCGTGGGCGGCGCAGGTGAACAGACAGATGCATCAGGTGCCTTGATGGTGCCAACCGGTACTGCGACTCAATGCACTGGTGCCCGGCCCATCGTTTTGTACGGCCACGGCACCAACATCACCAAACGCTACAACCTGGCAGAAATAGCAGACAGTACCAATCCGGCCAACGGGGAGTCCGTGTTGCTGGCAGCCATGTACGCCGCGCAAGGTTATATCGTGGTGGCCCCCAATTACGCGGGGTATGACAGTTCGTCTCTGAGCTACCACCCCTACGTCAACGCGGATCAGCAGTCCAAAGACATGATCGATGCCTTGGCCGCAGCCAAATCTGCGCTGCCTGCAGGCAAAGCCAGCGCCAAACTTTTTGTCACCGGGTATTCGCAAGGTGGTTTTGTGGCGATGGCAACGCAACGTGCACTGCAACTGGCCGACACACCGGTCACCGCCTCAGCGCCCATGTCGGGCCCTTACGCTTTGGCGGCATATCTTGATGCGATTTTTTATGGCAACGTGGCACTGGGTTCAACGGCTTTTGCGCCCTTGACGACCAACAGTTTCCAAAAGTCTTACGGCAACATTTACACCACGCCAGCAGACATTTATGAGGCCAACTATGCCACCGGCATCGAGTCTTTGGTGCCCGGTGACTATGATTTCACAACGGTTTACAGCAGTGGCAAGCTGCCGCAGACCGCGCTGTTTAGCAGCACCGCACCGACGGCACCTGCGGGGTTACCTGCGATCGTTCAAGGCACACTGACCGCTGCAACCGCGCCGTTTACGACAGGCGCAGCGACCGATGCCTTATTCAACGCAGGCTTTGGGACTTCCAATCTCATCAACAACAACGCGCGTTTGAGCTATCTGCTCGATGCCATGACAAACCCCGATGGTGCAGTGCCCTTGACTGCATTACCGCTGCCCGCCACTGCACCGGCAAGCCCGCTGCGCATAGCCGCCAAAAAGAACGATTTACGGCTCGGCTGGATGGGTCCATCCACACCCACACTGCTTTGTGGCGGCAGCGCCGATCCCACAGTGTTTTTCAAGGTCAACACCGAATTGATGGCGGGTATCTGGCCAGCACAAGTGGCCAACAGGCTCGTCACCGTGTTGGACGTTGATTCTGACCCTGGCACGCCAGGAGTGACCAATCCGTTCTACGCCGCCAAGGCGGGTTTTGCACAGCAAAAAGCTGCGCTCATCGCATCAGCTGGTGCCAATGCAGCAACCGCCGTGACCACCGCCTACCACGGCAGCTTGGTCCCGCCCTTCTGCAATGCCGCAGCCCGCGGTTTTTTCAGCCAGTTTTTGGCCGCACCGGTCTGACCTGAATTTGCACACTCAATTTATCAAGGAAATCCAATGAACTTCCCATCCACCATGAAATTGCTCCCAGCGTTGATCATCAGCCTGCTGGCCGGTAACGCATCGGCTGCAGGCTTTCAGTTGCTTGAGCAAAATGCCAGCGGTTTGGGCAATGCCTACGCGGGCTCAGCAGCTGTAGCCGAGAACGCCAGCACCATTTTTTACAACCCGGCTGGCATGACTCAGTTGAAGGACCGTGAGCTCTCAACCGGCCTGGTGGCGGTGGGAACCAGCTTCAAGTTCAACGACACCGGTTCCAGCGTCGGCTTTTTGACTGGCACCGGCACCGGTGGCAATGGTGGTGGCTGGGGATTCATTCCCAACGCCTACATGTCATGGGCTCTGAACAAAGACCTGTACGTTGGCCTCGGGGTTGGCGCACCATTTGGCTTGAAGACCGAGTACGACAACCCATGGGTAGGTGCTGCG
>PFUD01000041.1 GCA_002789915.1 Comamonadaceae bacterium CG_4_9_14_3_um_filter_60_33
CGTTTCCTGGTGCTGCACAAGGAGCTCGATGCTGACGACGGCGAGCTGACGCGGACCAACAAGGTGCGGCGCGGCTTTATCGCCGAAAAATACGATGTGCTGATCGACGCGCTGTACGGCGGCAAAACCAGCCAGTACATCGAAACGCAGGTCAAGTTCGAGGACGGCCGCACCGGTAGCGTCAGCGCAACACTGCGCATTGACGATACCAAGACCTTTGTTCCCGTCAAGGCGGCTGCATAAGCAAATACCATGGCAACTAAACAAATTGGCGACATCATTCTTGATGTCAAAAACATCTCTTTAGGTTTTGGCGGTGTCAAGGCGCTGACCGACATTTCGTTCGACGTGCGCGAGCACGAGGTTCGCGCCATCATCGGCCCCAACGGCGCTGGCAAGAGCTCCATGCTCAACTGCATCAATGGCGTGTACCGGCCGCAAGAGGGGGCCATCACCTTCAAGGGCAAAACCTTTAGCCACATGGACAGCTACCAGGTGGCCAGCCTGGGCATTGGGCGCACCTTTCAGAACCTGGCCTTGTTCAAGGGCATGAGCGTCATCGACAACATCATGACCGGGCGCAACCTCAAGATCAAAAGCAATTTGTTCATGCAAGCGCTACGCATCGGCCCGGCCCAGCGCGAAGAAGAGCTACACCGCGAGTTTGTCGAGCACATCATCGACTTCCTGGAAATTCAGGCGCACCGCAAAACCCCGGTGGGCCAGTTGCCCTACGGTTTGCAAAAGCGCGTGGACCTGGGCCGCGCCCTGGCCATGGAGCCGCAGCTGCTTTTGCTGGACGAGCCCATGGCCGGCATGAACGTGGAAGAAAAGCAGGACATGAGCCGCTTTGTGCTCGACGTGAACGAAGAATTCGGCACCACCATCGTGCTCATCGAGCACGACATGGGTGTGGTGATGGACATCAGCGACCGCGTGGTGGTGCTCGACTACGGCAAGAAAATTGGCGACGGCACGCCCGAAGAAGTTCGCAACAACGAAGAAGTGATCAGCGCGTATCTTGGAACAGGACATTGAATATGCAACAACACACGAATGATTTGCAGGTGCAGTGCTTGCGTTCTGGCGCGGCCAAGCCAGGGATGCCGTGGAACTGGCTTTGCCAGGCCACAGGCATCGCACCCTTGAGGGGGGAGGCTGCTACACGAAGTGAGCAAGCAACAGGGGGGAGCCAATAACCATGGCATTTTTTCTTGAAACTTTGCTGGGCGGCCTGATGGCCGGCATGCTTTATTCGCTGGTCGCCTTGGGCTTTGTGCTGATCTACAAGGCCAGTGGCGTGTTCAACTTTGCCCAGGGTGCGATGGTGCTGTTTGCGGCGCTGGCGATGGCGCGGTTCTCAGAGTGGATTCCGCTCTACACCGGTCTGGACAACCTCTTCGTGGCCAATCTGCTGGCCTTCATTGGCGCTGGTGCCGTGATGTTCGTGGTGGCCTGGCTGATCGAGCGACTGGCCTTGCGTCACTTGGTCAATCAGGAAGGCACCACGCTGCTGATGGCCACCTTGGGCATCAGCTACTTTCTGGATGGCATGGGCCAAACCATCTTTGGCAGCGATATTTACAAGATCGACATTGGCATGCCCAAGGAGCCGATCTTTGCCTTTGAGAATGTCTTTGAAGGCGGCATCATGATCAACAAGGAAGACTTGTACGCGGCATTGATTGCTGCCTTGCTGGTGGGTTTGTTGACACTGTTTTTCCAGAAGACCGTGACGGGTCGGGCTCTGCGCGCGGTGGCAGATGACCACCAGGCGGCACAGAGCGTGGGTATTCCGCTCAACCGCATCTGGTTCATTGTCTGGTGCGTGGCGGGCGTGGTGGCGCTGGTGGCCGGCATGATCTGGGGCAGCAAGCTCGGCGTTCAGTTTTCGCTCACCACGGTGGCGCTGCGCGCCTTGCCGGTGGTCATTTTGGGCGGATTGACATCGGTTCCGGGCGCCATCGTGGGCGGCCTGATCATCGGTGTTGGCGAGAAGTTGTCCGAAGTGTTTTTGGGACCGTACGTGGGCGGTGGCATCGAGATTTGGTTTGCTTACGTGCTGGCGCTGTTGTTCCTGCTGGTGCGCCCGCAAGGCCTGTTCGGCGAGAAGATCATTGACCGAGTCTGATGCCACCAACGACATAGATGAATTTGAGGAAGAAGAATGTTCTACAGAGAAAACGGCCAATTCAAAACCACTTACCGGGCAGATCAGCAGATATTCGCCATCACGCAAGACCGGGTGGCAGTGCTGTTGCTGATCGCGGCGGCGTTTTTGGTGGTGCCCATGGTCACCAGCGAGTACATGTTCCGGGCCATTTTGATTCCGTTCGTCATCATGTCGCTGGCCGCCCTCGGGGTGAATATTCTGGTGGGTTACTGTGGCCAGATTTCGCTCGGTTCGGGTGCTTTTATGGCGGTAGGGGCTTATGCCGCTTTCAACTTCTTTGTGCGGGTTGACGGCATGCCGGTGCTGCTGGCGCTGCTGTTGGGCGGCATCTGTGCGTCGGCATTCGGCATTTTGTTCGGCCTGCCCAGCCTGCGCGTCAAGGGACTGTACCTGGCGGTGGCCACGCTGGCGGCGCAGTTCTTCAGCGACTGGATGTTTTTGCGCATCAACTGGTTCACCAACAACAGCACCTCGGGTTCGGTGTCGGTGTCCAACCTGCAGGTGCTGGGCTACCCAATTGCCAGTCCGATTTCCAAGTACCTGTTTTGCCTGACGATTCTGGTGGTGTTGGCGTTGCTGGCCAAGAACCTGGTGCGCAGTGCCATCGGCCGCGAATGGATGGCCATTCGCGACATGGACGTGGCTGCCGCGGTGATCGGCATTCGCCCGATGTATGCCAAGCTCAGCGCGTTCGCCGTGAGCTCGTTCATCATTGGCGTGGCCGGCGCCTTGTGGGGCTTTGTGCATCTGGGTTCTTGGGAACCCGCGGCGTTCTCGGTCGATCTCTCTTTCAAGCTGCTTTTCATGGTGATCATTGGTGGCATGGGCTCCATCATGGGCAGTTTTTTTGGTGCCGGGTTCATTGTGGTGCTGCCGATTTTTCTGAACCGCTTTTTGCCTTTTTTGGGCAGTCTCCTTGGCGTTGAGATATCAACCACAGCCATTGCGCACAGCGAACTGATCATCTTTGGCACATTGATTGTCTGGTTCCTCATTGCGGAGCCTCACGGCCTGGCCAAACTTTGGTCAATTGGCAAGCAGAAGCTGCGCCTTTGGCCGTTTCCTCACTGATTTGTTTTCGTTAACCCAAAGCACTGCGGTGCATCACTACCAGGAGACTTGTATGAAAATTAAACATATTGCGTTAGCGGCTCTCATGGCCTCAGTCGGCGCTGGCGCGTTTGCTCAGGTCAAAGAACAATTTTTTCCGGTCTTGACCGGGCGCACTGGACCTGTTGCGCCCAATGCAACGCCATGGGCAAATGGTCATAACGACTACATGAAACTGGTCAACGCGCGCGGCGGAATCAACGGTGTCAAGACTTTGCTTGAAGAATGTGAAACAGCCTACGCGACAGATCGTGGCGTGGAGTGCTACGAACGACTCAAGGGAAAACATGGAGGTGCGACTGTATTTCAGCCTCTTTCGACTGGAATTACTTTTGCACTGACCGAGAAGATTCCGACAGACAAAATCCCCATCATTACCTCTGGATACGGTCGCAGCGATACAGCTGACGGAGGCATATTCAAATGGAACTTCCCATTGGTCGGACATTATTGGGTTGCAGGTGACACGGTGTTGCAACATATTGCCAACAAGGCGGGTGGATGGGATAAGTTGAAAGGCAAAAAAATTGCGGTGATTTATCACGACAGCCCATTTGGCAAAGAGCTGTTACCAATCGTTGAAGAGCGCAGCAAGATGCACGGTTTCTCGCTGCAACTATTGCCAGTTCCTGCGCCAGGGGTGGAACAAAAAGCAGTCTGGCTCCAAGTGCGCAAGGAGCGCCCTGACTATGTGGTGATGCAAACCTGGGGGGTTATGACTGCGACTGCAATCAAAGAAGCGGTGGCCACGGGTTATCCACGAGAGAAAATGTTTGGTACTTGGTGGTCGGGTGCAGAGCCTGATCTAAAAGACGTTGGACCCAGTGCCAAAGGCTACAGCGCGGTCATGATGCAACATGGGGCGGAGCCACAGTCAGACGTTGTAAAAGAAATTTTGGCCAAAGTGCATGACAAGGGGCAGGGCACAGGCCCCAAAGACGAAGTGGGCTCGGTGCTCTACATGCGTGGCGTGATGGGGGCCATGCTGGCTGTAGAGGGAGTCCGTTCTGCCCAGGAACGATTTGGCAAGGGTAATGTGATGACTGGAGAGCAAGCGCGCTGGGGTTATGAGAATTTGAATCTGACGCAGGCCAAGCTCGATGCATTGGGCTTCAAAGGCGTGATGAGACCCATCTCTACCAGTTGTAGTGACCACTTGGGTGCTAACTGGGCACGTGTTCACACTTGGGACGGAAGCAAGTTTGTCTGGAGCTCGGATTGGCTGCATGCAGATGAGCAAATTATTCTTCCATTGGTAAAGGCCTCCGCAAACAAATTTGCAGAGCAAAAGAAACTGACTCGTCGCAGCGGTCAAGACTGCCAGTCCTGATTCTTGCGCGACTAGCTGTCATGGCGAGCGCGGTGAAGCAATCCATGACTTCAGGACGGCATGGCCTGCCGCTCTTCGCTCGCAGTGACGCGGCAATCCATGTGCGGTATCTGGCATGGCGCCGAGCGCTTGTGATCTTGGGAAAGAAAAATGGCTAGCCTTTCGCCTTGCCGGGGCACACCAAGTTACGTGGAAACAGCACTATGAGTGAATCAAAAAACATCGTTCTCAACGTCAATGGCATTGAGGTCATTTACAACCACGTCATCCTGGTGCTCAAAGGGGTGTCGCTGAATGTGCCCGAGGGCATGATCGTGGCTATTCTGGGCGGCAACGGCGCGGGCAAAACCACCACCCTGCGCGCCATTTCCAACCTGCTGCGCGGCGAGCGCGGTGAGGTCACCAAGGGCAGCATCGAACTGCGCGGCGAGCGCATCGAAAATTTGTCGCCCGCTGATCTGGTGCAGCGCGGCGTGGTGCAGGTGATGGAGGGGCGGCATTGTTTTGCCCACCTCACCATCGAAGAAAACCTGCTCACCGGCAGCTACACGCGCAAAGACAAAGGAGAAATTGCCGCCAACCTCGAGAAGGTCTACACCTATTTCCCGCGCCTGAAAACCCGCCGCACCAGCCAGGCGGCTTACACCTCGGGCGGCGAACAGCAAATGTGTGCCATCGGCCGCGCGCTCATGACCAACCCCAGCATGGTGCTGCTCGACGAGCCGTCCATGGGGTTGGCGCCGCAGATCGTGCAGGAGGTGTTCGAGATTGTGAAAGACCTCAACGTCCGCGAAAAGGTCACCTTTTTGCTGGCCGAGCAGAACACCAACATGGCCCTCAAATACGCCGACTACGGCTACATCATGGAGTCGGGCCGGGTCGTGATGGACGGCATTGCCAGCGATCTGGCCAACAACGAGGACGTGAAAGAGTTTTACCTGGGTGTGGGTGGCGGCGAGCGCAAGAGCTTCAAGGATGTCAAGAGCTACAAGCGCCGCAAGCGCTGGCTGGCTTGATGGGAGGCTCAGTTTTTTTGTGGGGGCTTCTTTGGGGTCTTCTGTGGGGCAGACTGAAGTCTGCCCCACAGGGGTCAACTGTCATCGTGAATTTGTTTTGAATGGATCATTTTTATGTCTGATTTTTTTGATGCCTTGGAAACGCGCGAACCCGCGGTGCGCGAAGCGGCGCTGCTATCGGCCTTGCCGCTACAGGTGGCGCACGCCAAACTGGCTTCACCGGCTTTTGCCGAGATTTTCAGGGACGTCAACCCCGCCGTGATCACCAGCCGGGCGGCACTGGCCCGCCTGCCAGTCACGCGCAAGCATGAATTGCTCGAATTGCAGCTGCGCAGTCGCAGCCGGGGTGGTAGCGTGTTTGGGGGTTTTAGCGCCAGCGGTTTCGGTACAGAGTTGCCGCGCGTGTTTGCCAGCCCAGGTCCCATTTACGAGCCCGAAGGCACGGCCAAAGACTACTGGCGTATGGCGCGCGCCATTTTTGCCGCCGGCTTTCGCCCGGGCGAGCTGATTCACAACAGCTTTAGCTACCACTTTGTGCCCGCTGGCTCAATGATGGAAACCGGCGCCCATGCGCTGGGCTGCACCGTGTTTCCGGGCGGCACCGGCCAGACCGAGCAGCAGGTGCAGGCCATGGCCGAACTCAAGCCGGCAGGCTACATCGGCACGCCGAGCTTCCTGAAAATCATCGTCGAAAAAGCCGCCGAGATGGGCGTGGCGCTGCCCAGCCTGACCAAAGCAATGTTCGGCGGCGAAGCCTTTCCGCCGAGCTTGCGCGACTGGTTTACCACGCATGGCATTGCCGGCTACCAATGCTATGCCACGGCCGATCTGGGCTCCATCGCCTACGAGACATCAGCACGCGAAGGCCTGGTGATTGACGAAGGCGTGCTGCTGGAAATTGTGCGCCCCGGCACCGGCGACCCGGTGGCTGAGGGCGACGTGGGCGAGGTGGTGGTGACCACGCTCAACCCCACCTATCCGCTGATCCGTTTTGGCACTGGCGACCTGTCGGCGGTGCTGCCGGGCCATTGCCCGAGCGGGCGCACCAATGTGCGCATCAAGGGCTGGCTGGGCCGGGCCGACCAGACCACCAAGATCCGCGGCATGTTTGTGCACCCCGGTCAGGTCGACACCATCGCCAAGCGCTTCCCCGAGATCACCAAAGCCCGCCTGGTGGTGAGTGGCGAAATGGCCAACGACCAGATGACACTCAAGGTTGAAACGGCGTGTAGTGGCCCGGACAGCCTGGCCGCCAAAGTGATGGAAGCGATTCGCGACGTGACCAAGCTGCGCGGCCAGGTCGAGGTGGTGTTGCCCGGCAGCCTGCCCAACGACGGCAAGGTGATCGAGGACGCGCGCAGCTACCAGTAGCGGGTCAAACGCCCCAGGTGATGGCCTCTTTGGCCTTGAGGCACTGGTCAATCATGTCGATGAAGGGCAGTGTGCGCTGGCGCAGGCTGATGGCCTCGAAGCGCGGCGCTGGCAGCTTGTCGGCCAGGGCTTGAGCAATGGCCTCTTTTTGTTGGGCTTCCTCAAGCAGCACCGCATTTTTCAGCGCCTCCAGCGCACCGGGCATCTGTTCGGGCAGCAAGATGCCCTTGATGCTGGGCTCTGAGGCCGAGTGCTTGCCGATGATCTCCAGCAGCCGCTGGCCATTGGCCTGCAACATAATCACATCCCCCGTCACTTTGGATTTGAACTTGTAAAGCATGCGTTTCCTTGCTGTGATGATGGACCGAAAAGGACTCATGTTAGTCCCATGCCTGCTGCTGGCCTTGTTGTTCAGTGGCTGCGCCGACTCGCGCTACTACGGGCAGTCGGTCGCCGGGCATCTGCATTTGATGCAGGCGGCGCGCCCCATCGACGACTGGCTGGCTGACGCTGCGGCCCCCGTCGCCCTGAAGCAACGCCTCAACCGGGTCCAGCAAATGCGTCGCTTTGCGGTCACCGAACTGCATCTGCCTGACAACGCCAGTTACCACCGCTATGCCGACCTGGAGCGCCGCCACGCGGTGTGGAACGTGGTGGCCGCGCCCGAGTTGTCGCTGACCCTGAAAACCTGGTGTTTTCCGGTGGCGGGCTGCGTTGGCTACCGGGGTTATTTTGCAGAAGGTGATGCGCAGGCCGAGGCCCAGGCACAACGCGCCGCAGGGCTCGAGGCCAGTGTCTATGGCGTGCCAGCCTACTCCACGCTGGGCTGGATGAACTGGCTGGGCGGCGACCCGTTGCTCAACACCTTCATCCATTACCCCGAGGGCGAGGTGGCGCGCCTGCTCTTTCATGAGCTCTCGCACCAGGTGCTGTATGTGTCGGGTGACACGGTGTTCAACGAATCATTTGCCACGGCGGTGGAGCGTCTGGGCGGCGCCCTCTGGCTGACGCAGCAGGCCAGCCCGCAGGCGCGCTTGGCCTATGTCGAATTCGATGCGCGCCGCCAGCAGTTCAGGCGGCTTGCCCGCAGCACACGTGAGCAGCTTGAAACCATTTATCAGGACAACAGCCCGCTGGCACCTGACTTGGCAACCAAAAGAGCCATGAAAGCCAGGGCGCTGCAGGACTTCCGCGCCGCCTACGCCGAACTCAAAATCCACTGGGGCGGCTACAGCGGCTACGACGCCTGGGTGGCGCAAGCCAACAATGCCGCTTTTGGCGCGCAAGCGGCTTACGATGAACTGGTGCCCGGCTTCGAGGCGCTTTTTGAACGCGCGGGGCGCCAGTGGCCGGCGTTTTATGACGCGGTCAGGCAACTGGCCAGGCGCCCAAAAGAAGAGCGGACACAGCACTTGAAACAATTGGCAGCAGAACCGCCTGGATTGCAGCGCGTCGCTTTCCATGAACAGTCCCGTCGCTAACGCAAACTGCCGTCATTGCGAACGCAGTAACGCAATTTAGGCCCCCATCGCTGTTGACCGGGTGCCAACCATACAATCCCGAACATGTCCCTTGACGACGACGACGCCTCCTACAAACTGCTCTTCTCCGCGCCTGAAATGGTGCGTGATTTGGTGCTGGGTTTTATTCCTGACGAGTGGCTGCACAGCCTGGACTACACCACGCTGGAAAAGGTGCCCGGCAGCTATGTGACTGACGACTTGCGCCACCGCGCTGATGACGTCATCTGGCGCGTGCGGGCTGACGGCGAGTGGATGTATTTGTACCTGCTGATCGAGTTCCAGAGCACCGTTGACCCGTGGATGGCAGTGCGCATCATGACCTACGTCGGCCTGCTGTACCAAGACCTGATC
>PFUD01000003.1 GCA_002789915.1 Comamonadaceae bacterium CG_4_9_14_3_um_filter_60_33
CTCGGGCAAAAGCACGCTGCTCAAAAGCATCATGGGGTTGCTCAAACCGTCGGGCGGCAGCGTGCGCACCACCACACCACGCAGCCGCATCGCCTACCTGCCGCAAGCCACCGAGATCGACCGCAGTTTTCCGCTGCAGGTGCGCGACTGCGTGCTGCTGGGCTGCTGGAGTGCGGTGGGCGCTTTTGGCGCTGCCACCCGTAGCCTGCTCGCGCGCGCCGATGCCGCCATCCAAGCGGTGGGGCTGGGAGGCTTTGAGGCACGCGCGGTGGGGTCGCTGTCCAGCGGGCAGTTCCAGCGCGTGCTGTTTGCCCGGCTGCTGATGCAAGACGCCGAGCTGATTTTGTTGGACGAACCCTTCAACGCCATGGATTCGCGCACCACGGCCGCGCTGCTGGACCTGATTCACCAATGGCAAGCCGAAGGCCGCACCGTGGTGGCCGTGCTGCACGACGACGCACAAGTGCGCGCGCACTTTAACCATACCGTGCTGCTGGCGCGCGAGCTGGTGGCCTGGGGCCCCACTGCGCAGGTGCTAACCGAGCCAAATTTGCAGCGCGCGCGTGCCCTGGCCGAGGCTTGGGACGATGAGGCCGAGATTTGCCACAGCGATGAAGTGGTGGCGGAGCCACACCCATGAGCACCACACTGCAAACCCTGTGGGACGTGACCGTCGGCCCGTTTGCCGAATTTGCCTTCATGCGCCGGGCGCTGGTAGCCACGCTGGCGCTGGCCATCAGCGCCGCGCCACTGGGTGTGTTCTTGACGCTGCGGCGCATGAGCTTGCTCGGCGATGCCTTGAGCCACGCGGTGTTGCCCGGTGTGGCGGTGGGCTTCATGCTGGCGGGCTTGTCGTTGCCGGCGATGGCTTTGGGCGGCGTGGTGGCGGGTCTGCTGGTGGCAGGCATTGCAGGCGTGGTCAGCCGCGCCACCGCACTCAAGGAAGATGCCAGCCTGGCCGCCATGTACTTGCTGGCGCTGGCACTGGGGGTCACGCTGATCTCGCGTCAGGGCAGCCAGCTTGACCTGTTGCACATTTTGTTTGGCAGTGCACTGGGCGTTGATGAGCAAGGCCTGCTGCTGGTGGCGGGAGTGGCCAGCGTCAGCGTGCTGGCCCTGGCTGCGCTGTACCGAGGGCTGGTGCTGGAGACCTTTGACCCGGTGTTTTTAGCCGCATCGGCTGCCAGCAGCGGCGGCCGCCCCTGGGTCTGGCAACAAAGCTTTCTGATGCTGGTGGTGGTCAACCTGGTGGCCGGGTTTCAAACCCTGGGCACCTTGATGGCCGTGGGACTGATGATGCTTCCTGCCGTGTCCGCCCGGCTGTGGCATGACAGCCTGGCCGCGCAATTGCTCAACGCCAGCGCGCAAGCCGCCGTGGCCGGGGTGGCCGGGCTGCTGCTGTCCTACCACTTCGACACGCCCAGCGGCCCGACCATCATTGGCTGCGCCGGTGTGCTGTACCTGGTCTCACTGCTTGTGTCACCCGGCGGCTGGCTGCCGCAAACCCTCAAACGCCCGCACCGGGTGGGTTGAACCCGGTTGATGACTTATCACTGAAAGGAAATCCATGAAACGCACCACTTTGAAAATTTTCGCCCTGTCCGCACTGGCGGCCAGCGGTCTTTTTGCCGCGCAAGCCAATGCCGCCGAACCCATGCCCGTGGTGGCCTCGTTCAGCATTCTGGGCGATCTGGTCAAAGTGGTGGGCGGCGAGCGAGTGGCAGTCACCACACTGGCCAGGCCCAATGCCGACGCGCACGAATTCACCCCCAGCCCGGAGCATGCCAAGGCAGTGCTAGGCGCCAAATTGTTTGTGGTGAACGGCCTGAGTTTTGAGCCCTGGGCGCAAAAACTGGCCCAATCTGCCGGTTACAAGGGCGAAACGGTGGTAGCTTCCAAGGGCGTGCAGCCGCGCCAGATGGCCGCTGAAGCCGGCTATCCAAACGACACATCGCACGCCGAGTCCGACCCACACGCCTGGCAAAACCCGCTGAACGGGGTGCAGTATGTGAACAACATCGCCGCCGGTCTGGCCAAGGCCGACCCCAGTGGCGCCGCCATCTACCAGGCCAACGCCGCAGCTTATGCCCAACAGCTCAAGGACTTTGATGCCCAGGCCAAGACGCAGTTTGACGCGATTACCCCGGCCAAACGCAAGGTGATTACCTCGCACGATGCGTTTGGCTACCTCGCTGCGCGCTATGGCATCACCATGCTGGCCCCCGAAGGCGTGAGCACCGACAGCGAGCCCAGCGCCAAACACGTGGCGCAGCTGATTCGCCAGATCAAACGCGAAAAAATCAAGGCCGTGTTTATGGAAAATATGAGCAATCCGAAACTGATTGAACAACTCAGCAAGGACGCGGGTGTGAGCGTGGGTGCCACGCTATATTCCGATGCATTGTCTGAAACCAGCGGCCCAGCCCCCACCTACCTCAAGATGATGCAGCACAACGTGACACAACTGGTCAGTGGCATGCGGCTGAACTGAAATCAGTTGGGGTCAGCGCACGTCGCTGCGCGAGTGGTCTGACCCGCAAGGACATCCACAATCAGTTGGGGTCAGAGCACGTCGCTGCGCGAGTGGTCTGACCCGCAAAATATCAGGATGGCTTCATCGCGTCCCAGGCCGCCAGCGCCTCGGCCACCAGCATCAGGCCGGGGCCGCCACCCATGTAAACGCACACGCCCAGCGCTTCTTCCAGCTCGGCGCGATTGCAACCCAGCCGCTGCAGCGCCTTGACGTGAAAGGCGATGCAACCCGAGCAGTGCTGCGTGACACCAATGGCCAGCGCGATCAGCTCTTTGTGCTTAGCGCTGACCGTGCCTTCTGCCATGGCGGCCTTGGCCATTTGGCCAAAACCCAGCATGGTGTCGCTTTGCGCTTTGCGAAACGGCCCCAAATTTTCATTGATGTCCTTCATCAGGCCAATGGAATCAAACGTGCTCATAAAGCTCCTTGCTTTAAAAAAAAATCAGCCAATTTGGCAAACAGTTCACTGTAGTGTTTTGAGAGCCCAGCGTAGGTGCGGAACAAGTCAGCTTACATAAGTAAACCCTGAAGTATTGTAAGAACAAGTGGCAATGCGGCACCGGCCACCAAACTTCTTTCCGCTGGGCTTGTGTCGAGCCGGTCCATGAACCCTATGGGGCAGATTTGAGTCTGCCATGGTCGACTGAAGTCGACCACAAAAAAACCTCAACGTCAGCGTTGCAATATCCAGCGGCTGAAGTAACTCAGGCCGTCGACCAGGGCCACCAGCACGATCATGGCGATGAGCACGGTGCTGGTTTCCATCATCTGGAACAAGCCCATGTGAAAGGCCAGCATTTGCCCCAGACCGCCGGCGCCAACCACACCCAGCACGGCTGCGGCGCGGATGTTGTTTTCCCAGCGATAGAGCGTGTAGCTCACCAGTTGCGGCAAGGCCTGGGGAAAATCGGCGTACCAGAACACCTTGCCCGTGCCGATACCGCGCACGCGCAGGGCATCGGCCGGGCCGGTCGGCTGGTTCTCGAAAGTCTCGGCAAACAGGCGGCCCAGCACGCCGGTGGTGTGCAGCGCCAGCGCCAGCGTGCCGGCCAGCGGACCCAGGCCAGCCGAAATCAGCAGCAGCGCGGCCCACACCAGTTCAGGAATGCTGCGCAGCGCATTGAGCAGCAGCCGGGTCAAGCCACGCCAGCGCGCCGCGTCACCGGGGTGGGTTCTGGCCGCAGGCAGTGCCAGCGCCAAACCAGCCACGGCCGCCAGCGCCGTGCCCAGCGCCGACATGGCCAGGGTCTCCAGGCTGGCCCAGAGCACTTTTTGCAGGAACGCCGGGGCCGTTTGCGGCACCAGCAGCTCACTGACAAAACGCCCCATCGACGCCAGCGCATCGGCTGACAAAAACTTGCCCCATTGCAAATCCAGCGATGTGAAGCTGGCCAGCACCAACACCAGCAGCCCAAGGTTGAGCCAGCAGGCCTTGCAGCGCCAATGCCACAGCGGGGGTGGACGCGCGGGGGTCATGCCAGGGATTCCCGCAGCAGGCTGCTGGCACGGTCGGCCAGCCAGACCAGAGCCATGAAGACCAGCAACATGGTGGCCACTTCGCTGCCGTTGAACATTTTCATGGAGGCATCCATCTGCTGGCCCAGCCCGCCAGCGCCGACAAAGCCCAGCACCGCCGAGGATCGGATGGCGCATTCCCAGCGGTAGACCGTATAGCTGGTGAGTTCGGTGGCGCTTTGGGGCAGCAATCCGTAGAAAAAGGCCTGCAGCCGGCCGCTGCCGTTGCGCAACAGGTTTTGTGTCGGCTGCGCGTCGCTGGACTCCAGAATCTCGGCGTACACCTTGCCCAACATGCCGGCATAGGTGAGCGCAATCGCCAGCACGCCCGAGGTGGGCCCCAAACCAACAACGCGGACAAAAATCAGCGCCCAGATCAACTCGGGCACACTTCGCAGCAGCATCAGCAGCCAGCGCACAGCCTGGCGAACCGCGGCGGGAAAGAACGCCATGCGGCCCGACAAAGCCGAGATCGACAGCGTGCGCGCCGCCAGCAGCGCCAGCGGAATGGCCAAGCCCAGCGCCAGCACAATGCCCGCCGTGGCGATGGCCACGGTGCGCCAGGTCTCGCGCGCCACCAACAGCAAAAATTCGGGTTCCAGCTTGGGTGGGAAGAAGTCCCCGAGAAAATGCAGCGTGGGGCGCAGGCTCTCGGGACTCAGCAAGGTCCAGGGTCTGAATTCAGCCAGCACCAGCAGCGGCCAGGCCACCACGCCGGTGGCCAGCAGCGCAAACAGCCGACCGATCCAGGCTGGGTCGCGCCGTGCGGCGGTCGTTGCGGTCAAAGTCAGCATCTCAACGACAGGTCAAGGGCACGGCGGGCACGCTGGCTGGCGCCATTTCAGGTGGCGGTGCCGGCGCGGCCAGTTCGTCGAGATGGCGTGCGTACAGATCAGTCAGACGTTCGGGGCTCACCTCGGCCGTGGGCAGGTCAAACGCCACCTCGCCGTCACGCATACCAATGATGCGCGGGAAGTGCTGCAAAGCCATGTCGACGTGGTGCAAGGTGGCGACCAGCGTGGCCTGCTGTTCGCGCGCCACTGCGGTGATCGACGCGCAGGCTTGGCGGGCGCGCTCGGGGTCGAGTGCCGACAGCGGCTCATCAACCAACAGCAGGCGCGCATTGGCAACAGCCAACCGCGCCAGCCCGACGCGCTGGCGCTCACCACCCGAGAGCCGGTCAACGCGTTCAAACAATTTCTCAGCCAGGTCAAAGCGCGCCAGCGCGGCTTCGGCCAGTTCAATTCTCTGCGGGTAGAGCAAACTGCCCAGGCTTTCCCACAAGCCCATGCGCGGCAGCAAACCGGCCAGCACGGCCGTGATGACCCGCTGGCGCGGCGGCAAGGGCGGTACTTGCGGCGCCAGACAGAGTTGGCCACGCAGGCGCTGCAGTTCTGCAGTGCCCAGCGTCCACGGGTCGCGCCCGTCCAGCAGCAACTGACCCCGGGTCGGCTTGAGCGCGCAGGCCATCAGCTGTAGCAACGTGGTCTTGCCCGCGCCCGAGGGGCCGATGATGGCCACCTGCTCGCCCTGCGCCAGCGTCAGGTCAATCGCCTTGAGCGCGGGGGCCGCTGTTGCTTGAGCTGACGGATGCTGAGCCGAGCAGGTTTGTAATGCAATCTCCATGACTAAACCCGAGCGCCAAGGGCAACGTCAGCAAAACCCGTCATTGCGAACACAGTGAAGCAATCCATGACTTCAAACGGCACGACCGCCGCGCTTCGCTCGCAGTGACAAGGCAAATAGCCGTCATTACTTGAGCAAACCGGCACTGCGGGCTGCCGCTTCAATGCCCTTGTAATTGGCTGCCTGGGTGGGGATGAAACGGCTGGCGCGTTGCAGCTCCAGCAGTGCCTTGCCTTCTGGCGTGCTGCTGTTGAGGTCCAGAAATGCACGGGTGATCTTGTCCTGGAGGGCTTGCGGCATGTCGGCATGCACGGTCCAGTTGTAGTCAAAGTAGGCGGGCGTGGTGTAGAACACCCGAACCTTGCTGGTGTCGACTTTTTTGTCGGTCACAAACTTGTTCCAGACCGAAATGTTGAGCGCACCGGCGTCAACCTTGCCGGCGGCCACGGCAGCAATTGTGGCGTCGTGTGCGCCCGAAAACGCCACGCGCTTGAGGTCGGTGTCGGGGTTGATCTTGGCCTCAAGCAAATAGTTGCGCGGCATCAGGTGGCCAGAGGTGCTCGACGCCGAGCCAAAGCTGAGCGTTTTGCCTTTCAGGTTGGCCAGCGTCTGAATGTCGGGCTGTGAGGTGATGAAAACCGATTTGAAGTTGGCATCTTCCGCGCGCTGCACCAGCGGCACCGCCTTGCCGCCCGAGCGCACATTGGCCTGGACAAAAGTGAAACCGCCAAACCAGGCCAAGTCAACCTGCTTGTTGACCAGCGTTTCCACGGCGGCAGCGTAGTCGGACACCGGGGTGAACACCACCTTCATGCCGAGTTTTTGCGACAGGTAGGCCACCAGCGGTGCGGCTTTGCGCGCCAGTTCGGTGGGTGATTCGTCAGGAATGGCGGTGATCTTGAAGACCTGCTGAGCATAGGACTGGGTGGCAAAACCCAAAACGGTGCAGGCCAGCAGGGCGCGCGCGGCGAAGCGACGTGAAGTTGTGAGCATAAAGAGCTTTCATTTCTATAAGTTGATGAGGATGGCGCATGTCAAGGTGCGTCAAAACCGGGCGCAATGGTAATGGAAATGCTGACGGCAGCCCGTGGCGCTACGATCAGACCCCAGCCACTCGCACCAATCCATGAAAACACCTGTCTTCGTCCAGTTGCACCACGACAGTGCCGAACACATCCGCCAGGAACTGCTAGAGGGCCTGACGGCAAATCTGCTGCCCGGTGGCGCCACGGTTTCACCAAAGTTCTTGTACGACGCGCTGGGTTCGCGCCTGTTCGAGGCCATCACCGAGCTGCCCGAGTACTACCCAACGCGCACCGAGGCCGGAATTTTTTCAGCCCATGCCCAAACCATGGCCCGGGCTGTGCCGTCGGGAGCCACGCTGATCGACCTGGGCGCGGGCAATTGTGGCAAGGCCGCCGCACTCTTTGGCGCGCTGACCCCCAGCCGCTACGTGGCGGTTGACATCTCGGCCGATTTTTTGCGCGCCACCCTCACCAGTTTGCAGCGCCAGTACCCGGCGATGGACATGGTCGGCGTCGGGCTGGATTTTTCACACACGCTGGATTTGCCCCCCGAGGCAGGTGCGCCAAGCGCCGGGCAACGACTGCTGTTTTACCCGGGGTCGAGCATTGGCAATTTCACCCCAAGCCAGGCGCTGGTTTTTTTGCGCCAGGTGCGCGCTGCCTGTGGCCCGGTGGCGGGCAGCGGGTTGTTGATTGGTGTGGATTTGGTGAAGGATGCGGCAGAACTGGAAGCCGCCTACGACGACGCTCTGGGTGTTACGGCCGCCTTCAACCGCAACCTGGTTTACAAACTGAATCGGCTGCTCGGCACCGACCTGCGGCTGGCCGACTGGGCGCACCATGCGCTGTTCAACCACCTTGAGTCGCGCATTGAAATGCACCTGGTGGCGCAGCGCGACCTGACGGTACATTGGCCGGGTGGCCAGCGCGCCTTCAGTCAGGGCGAGCGCATCCACACTGAAAATTCTTACAAGTGGACCGTGGCAGGCTTTTCACAGTTGTTGCGTGAGGCTGGTTTTGCCGAGCCCCTGGTGTGGACCGATGCGCCCACAGTGGATGCAGGGCGCTTTGCCGTGATGTGGGCCAGCGCCTGATGCTGGCGCGAATGTCAGGCCTGTAATGACCATCAACCAAGCCCCTTTTTCAAGCGGAACAGGTTCTGAACCCGGCATGGATGTCATTGCGCTCGGGCGTGAAGTAATTGCGGTAACGCGGGTGCGCCATGCGCTCGGACGTGGCCCGGCTGGCGCCACGCAGCACCGGCCGGTCGCCGAACCAGGGAGCCGAATAGTCAAGGTAGGGGTGTGCCACAAAACCTGGGTAGGGGTTGAAAGTGCTGGCGGTCCATTCCCACACCTCGCCCCAGTGAAAACCGGGCTGTGTCATGGCGGCCCGTTCCCACTGCACCTCGGTGGGCAACTGGCGGCCGGCCCAGCGGCACCAGGCATCGGCCTCGAAATAACTCAGATGACAGGCTGGCGCATCGAGGTCCAGCGCCTGCCACTGGCCGAAGCAGCATTGCTCCCACCCCAGCGCCCCATTGGCCTGGGCGACCGGGCGAAGATAACGCGGCCCCGTCAAAGCAGCGCCCTGCCCGGCTTGCAGCCACTGCCAACCCGCCTCAATCCACCACTGTGGGTCGGCGTAAGCACCCGCTTCCACAAAAGGCAAATAGCGTCGCCACGACACGGGTCGATCGTCGATGGCATAGGCGTCCAGGTGCACGCTATGCGGCGCCAGTTCATTGTCAAAGGCAAAGCCACTTCCTGTGCAGCCCAAGGTCCAGTCACCTGCCGCCACGTTGAGCGCCTGCACCGGCCCACTGATGCGCGCTGCCTGGTCGCCTGCCAGCGCTGGCGGCAAGGCGATGCCCAAGGCCTGTGCCATGTAGACAGAGGCTTCGCCGTGCATGTCTTCATGGAACAGCGCCAAGCGATAGAAATACAAGGCGGTATCGTCGCTGGCCTCGGCCGCCAGCAAGGCCAGAGTCTGGTCCAGCGAAGCCTGCAGGTAAGCCCGGGTGGCTTGCAGGTCAGGCAGTGGCAAGTGCCAGCGGCTGTCATGCGCCACCAGACTGGAGTTGTACAGCGCATCAGCCTGCGGCAACAACGCGGGCGCACGCACGGCCTGCAGATCAGCCCGCACCCCCTGTCGGCGTTGCGGGTTGCGCGCCAGCCAGAATTCCTGAAACCAGGCGATGTGCCCCGCTTCCCACAGCGGCGGATTGAGTTGTTGGGTGCAAGGCACGGCCAGCAGTGGCCCCAGCGCGGCCGCACAGGCGTCCAGCAAAGCAAGCGTGCGGGCGCGGCTGGCGCGCAAGTGCTGCGCCAGCGCGGGCGCATCTGCAGTGCGCGCCGCTTGGGCGAACTGCCAACGGAGCTGGGTTGGAATCGACTCGGGGGGCATGACTGATGGCCTCTGTGAAGAAACAGGTGGTGATTGTGAGCCCGGCGCTGGCCGATGCCAACAACGGCAATTGGCAAACCGCGCGGCGCTGGCAAAAATTCCTGCAGACCCCCAGCGCCAGCCAGCCCGGCTTTGCAGCGCGCATCGTGACGCAGTGGCCGGACGGCCCGGCAGCGGCACAAGACAGCGCCATGGTCGCCTTGCACGCGCGGCGCTCGGCGGCCTCCATCCTGGCCTGGGCACAGAGCCGGGGTGATGCCGCTGCGCTGCTGCCGGTGCCCGGCTTGGCCGTGATGCTCACCGGCACCGACCTGTACCGCGACATTCAGACCGATGCGCAAGCCCAGCGATGTCTGCAGTTGGCGCAGCGCCTGGTGGTGTTGCAAGCCCTGGGGTTGGCGGCGTTGCCAGCGGCGCTGCAACCCCGCGCCCAGGTGATTTTTCAGTCGACAGCGGCGCGCAAGCGTCTGACCAAATCAGCGCGTTTTCTCAAGGCGGTGATGGTTGGCCACCTGCGCGATGAAAAGTCGCCGCAAACCTTGTTTGCCGCCGCCCGGCTGCTCACGCCGCAAGACGCCATTTACATCGACCACATTGGCGCCGCGTTGGACCCCGCGCTGGCGGCGCTTGCCCAAGCCACGGTCATCGCCTGCCCTGGCTACCGCTGGCTTGGCGCTTTGCCGCACGAAACCACGCGCCGACACATCCAGCGCGCCCATATGCTGGTGCACACCAGCCGCATGGAAGGCGGCGCCCATGTGCTGATGGAAGCGGTGCGCTGCGGCACGCCGGTGCTGGCCTCGCGCATCGATGGCAATGTCGGTATGCTGGGCGTGGATTACGCGGGCTATTTTGACTGGAGCCATGCAGATCAACTGGTCGCCCTGCTGCGCCGCTGCCACTCTGAGCCAGCTTTTTACGCCCACTTGCAGGCCCAGTGCGCAGCGCGTGCGCCGCTGTTTGCGCCGCAGACCGAGCAGCTGGCAGTGCAGCAACTGTTGACCGAGCTCACGGCAGCGCCGACCCGCCTCTGAGTCCAGCCCACCCTTTTGAATTTTCCTGAACATTTTTACCTGATGCAACACCCCCACCAACCCATTGCCAGAGACATCGTGCTGATCGGCGGCGGCCACAGCCACGTGGGCGTGCTCAAGCGCTTTGGCATGGCGCCCGAACCCGGCGTGCGCCTGACCGTGATCTGTACCGATGTGCACACACCCTACTCCGGCATGTTGCCGGGTTATGTGTCGGGCCACTACAGCTACGATCAAGTGCACATCGACCTGGCACGGCTGGCCGTATTTGCCGGCGCCAGGCTCTACCGCGACGAGGTGGTGGGCATTGACCGTGTGGGTAAAAAAGTGCTGTGCCGAAACCGTCCGCCGGTGGCTTACGACTGTTTGTCGATCAACATCGGCTCGACGCCGCGCCTTAGTGGTGTGCCCGGGGCCGACGCCTTCAGCACGCCGGTCAAGCCCATCACCCGCTTCAACCAGCGCTGGCTGGCACTGCTGGCCAAAGTGCAGGCGCATACCCAGGGTGTGTTGCGCATCGCCGTGGTCGGCGCCGGGGCTGGGGGGGTGGAGCTGCTGTTGTCGATGCAATACCGCTTGCGCCGCGAATTGGTGGCACGCGAGCGCGACCCCGATCTGCTGCAATTTCACCTGCTCAGCGCCGCCGATAGCATCATGCCAACGCACAACGCACAGGTGCGCGGCAAGTTTGCCAGGGTGCTGAATGACCGCGGTGTGCAGGTGCACCTCAACGCCAAGGTGACCCAGGTCGAGCCTGATCGGCTGATTTGCGAAAGTGGCCAGGTGGTCGAGGCGGACGAGACCATGTGGGTCACGCAAGCCGGTGGTGCACCCTGGCTGCAGGGCACCGGCCTGGCACTGGATGCGGGCGGCTTCGTGCGCGTGAACGACCAGTTGCAAACCCTCACTGACCCGGCCATTTTTGCCGCCGGCGACATTGCCGCCATGCAAAACCACCCGCTGGAGAAAGCCGGTGTGTTTGCCGTGCGCATGGGTCGGCCGCTGGCTGACAACCTGCGCCTGAGCGTGCAGGGGCGCGCCTTGCTGGCCTACCACCCGCAATCGCGCTGGCTGGCGCTGATCAGCACGGGCAACCGTTATGCGGTGGCGTCGCGCGGGGCGCTGGGTTTCTGGGGCGCCTGGGTGTGGCGCTGGAAAGACTGGATCGACCAGCGTTTCATGCGCAATTTCTCGGATTTTCCCGACATGCAGGCCAAGACGGCTGCGCCGCCGCGCAGCACACCGTCGCAGCTGGCACTGAACCCGGACGAAGCCCTGCAAGCGATCTCGGCCATCGCCATGCGCTGTGGCGGCTGCGGCGCCAAGGTGGGCGCCACGGTGTTGTCGCGGGCCTTGGGGCAACTGCAAGTGGTGCAGCGCGATGACGTGCTGATCGGCATCAAGGACCCCGACGACGCCGCCGTGGTGCGTGTGCCGCCCGGCATGGCGCTGGTGCATTCAGTCGACTTTTTCCGCGCTTTTATCGATGACCCCTACCTGTTCGGCAAGGTGGCCGCCAACCACGCCCTGGGCGACATTTTTGCCATGGGCGCCGAGCCGCAGTCGGCCACGGCCATTGCCACCGTGCCGCCGGGGCTGGAGGCCAAGGTGGAAGACCTGCTGTTCCAGATGATGCGCGGTGCGGTCGAGGTGCTCAACGACGCCGGCTGCGCGCTGGTGGGCGGCCACACCGGCGAAGGCGCTGAGCTGGCGCTGGGTTTTGCCGTCAACGGGCTGATCGACGCGCAAATGGTGGGCATCACGCGCAAAGGCGGCATGCAGCCTGGCGATGTGCTGATTTTGACCAAGCCGATTGGCACCGGCACACTGTTTGCCGCGCACGCCCGGTTGGCCGCCAAGGGGCGCTGGATCGATGCCGCGCTGCAGTCCATGGTGCTGTCAAACCGGCAAGGCGCCGAGTGCCTGCGCAACTTTGGCGCCACCGCCTGCACCGACCTGACCGGCTTTGGTTTGCTGGGCCATCTGGTCGAAATGACCCGGGCCTCAAAGGTGGATGCCGAGCTGGTGTTGTCGGCGCTGCCGCTGCTGGACGGCGCGCTCGACACTGTTGCGGCGGGCATTGTGAGTTCACTGCAACCCGCCAATGTGCGGCTGCGCCGGGCGCTGCGCAATCAGGAAGAATTCGTCAACGACCCGCGTTACCCGTTGCTGTTTGACCCGCAAACTGCCGGCGGCCTGCTGGCCAGCGTGCCGGCTGACCGGGCTGCGGCTTGTTTGGCCGCGTTGAAGGCGGCGGAGTATGGGCAGACGGCTGTGATTGGGCGAATTTTGGCGCAGGGTGAGGCGTTGGAGCCGGTGGTGTTGCTGCCCTGACTTTTCCTTCATTGCATCGTGATGACTTGATTGATGTGTTGTTAGCGGTAACCCGCGCAGCGACTGGCATTGGCGGCTTCCTCATACTGGAGTACCAGAAATCGTCAGCCCCCAATACCAGCCACTGCGCTAGACGCAGTGCGGTGCTGGTGAAATGCAGCTGTAGCAATATTTGCATTTGCATTTGTCTTAGGCAATCTAAGCACATCACCGCATCGCGCGGTAACCGGTGGGGGTGGTCACCGATTTCTGGTACCCCAGTATGAGGTGGCCGCCCCCACCGGTTACCGCGCGCAGTGCAGAACAAGCCGCCCCAGTCGGCTGCCGCGCGCGGCACAGCAAAGCAAAACACAACTTTACCCACGCTTCACGCCAAGGACAAGCCACACGACGTAGAATAGGTAATTGATCAATTACTTTAAATGTCATGGAAGTTCAGGACAAACCAACCAAACAGCGCACCGAAGTGCGCCAGGCAAGCTTGGTAGAAGCCGCCCTGCTGCTGGCCGCGCAACGCAGTCCGGCCGACATCACCACAGCCGACCTGGCGCGCGCGGTGGGCATTTCGCAGGGCGCCGTGTTCAAACACTTTGCCAGCAAGGAAGCGATCTGGCTGGCGGTGCTCGACTGGGTGGCTGAAACTCTGATGGCGCGCCTGCAGGCTGCTGCTGCCGGTGCCGAACCCACCGCCTTGCCAGCGCTACGCGCGGTCTTTATGGCGCATGTGGACTTTATTACGTGTTACCCCGGCGTACCCCGGCTGATTTTTCAGGAGCTACAGCACAGCGGTGACACCCCGCTCAAAGGCAGCGTGCGGATGCTGATGCAGCGCTACCGCACGTTGCTCATGCAGCTGCTGCAACAAGCCGTGCAGCAGCGCACTCTAGCCAAAGGCACCAACTTGCAGGCCGCTGCCGTGCTGTTCATCGGCGCCGTTCAGGGGCTGATGATGCAGGCCATGATTTCCGGCGACCTGCCCGCCATGGCGCGCCAGGCGCCTGAGGTGTTTGCCATCTTTACGCAGGGCCTGTTTGAAAACAGACCTGCTTTTGAGAGCCCTTCTTTTTGATTTTTGAAAGTACCCGCCATGACATCTAAATCCCTTGTTTTACGCCGCCTTGCCATAGGCGCAGCCGCTCTCGTTTTGATTGGCGGCATGGTTTATGTGTTGCTGCGCTCCGGGCCACTGGCTCCCATCAAAGTCACCGTGGCGCATCCGATTGAAGGGACCTTGAACCCGTCAATTTTTGGCATCGGCACCGTCGAAGCCCAGCGCAGTTGGATGGTCGGCCCCACCGTGCCCGGGCGCGTGCTGAACGTGCTGGTGGATGTGGGCGACAAAGTCAAGGCCGGGCAACTGCTGGCCGAAATGGACCCGGTGGACTTCAGCCAACGCCTGGCCGCTCTGGACGCCGCGATGGCACGGGCCGGCAGCGCCCAGTCTGCCGCGCAAGCCCAAGTGCAGGACGCCAAGGCGCGCAGCGCACTGGCCGCTGCCACCACCCAGCGCAACCAGGACCTGGCACAGCAAAACTTCATCAGCAACGGCGCACTCGATGCGGTTTTGCAAGCCCAGGCTTCAGCGAACGCTGCGGTGCAGGCGGCGCAGGCCAATCTGGCGGGGGCTGGGCAAGACCAAACCCGCCTCAAAGCCGAGCGCGCCGCTTTGGCACAACAGCGCGACAACGTGCGCCTGTTTGCCCCGGCCGATGCCGTGGTGACCACACGCGACGCTGAAGCAGGCAGCACTGTGGTGGCAGGCCAGCCGGTGCTGCGCCTGATGGATCCGGCCAGCCTGTGGGTCAAGCTGCGCGTCGACCAAGGCCGCTCCAGCGGCCTTGCCAACGGCGTCAAGGCCAGCATTGTGTTGCGATCCAACCCGCAAGCCGCATTACCCGGCCAGGTGGCACGCATTGAGTTGCTGGCCGACAGCGTGACCGAAGAGCGCATTGCCCAGGTGGCGTTTGATGCGCCGCCCGCGCATCTGTCGGTGGGGGAAATGGCCGAGGTAACGCTGCAACTGCCCGCCACCGCGCCCGCGCTGCTGCTGCCCAACGCCGCCATTCAGCATCAAAAAGGCCAAAGCGGGGTCTGGCTTGTCAAGGACGGCAAGCCTGAATTTGCCCCAGTGCAGATCGGCATACAAAGCCTGGACGGTCAGGCGCAGGTGCTTGAGGGTTTGGATAAAAACGATCACGTCGTGATTTACAGCCAAAAAGCTTTAAGTAGTGGCGCGCGCATCTCGGTGGTGGACGCACTGGTCAAGCCCGGAGCCGCCCAATGATCAGCCTGGCCGGACGTGACATTCTGCATGGCTGGGGCAAGTTCGCGCTGACAGGCCTGGGGCTGGGGCTGTTGATTGGCGTGACGCTGACCATGGCCGGGGTTTATCGCGGTATGGTCGACGATGCGCAGGCCCTGCTGACCAACAGCCAAGCTGATTTATGGGTGGTGCAAAAAGACACCCAGGGCCCGTATGCCGAGGCATCGAGCATCAAGGACGATGTGGTGCGCAGCGTGCGCGGCATGCCCGGCGTGGCCACCGCCGCCAACGTGACCTACCTCACCATGCAAGTGCAGCGCGCAGATGGTGTGGAAGCGCGCACCATGGTGGTTGGCGTGGAACCAGGGCAGCCCGGTGCACCCGGCTACCTGGTGGCGGGGCGCCAGCTCACCCGAAACCACTACGAAGCGGTGGCTGACATCAAAACCGGCCTGAAACTGGGTGACGCGGTGCGTCTGCGCCGCCACAGCTACACCGTGGTGGGGTTGACCCAGCGCATGGTGTCCTCAGGTGGCGACCCGATGCTGTTTGTGCCCCTCAAAGACGCGCAGGAAGCGCAGTTTTTAAAAGACAACGACACCATCGTCAACGACCGCACCCGCACCGCCGCTAACCCCGCCTTCAACCGCCCCGGGGTGCCGGGTTTGCTCGATGCCGTGCAAAACCTGCAAACCAGCAGCCACAATGTCAACGCGGTACTGGTGCAGTTGCAACCGGGCTGGCGGGCTGATGAAGTGGCCGACTCGCTCAAACGCTGGAAGCATGTGCAGGTGTATACCCGCGCTGGCATGGAAGAGATTCTGGTGGCCAAGCTGATTGCCACGTCGGCCAAACAAATCGGCATGTTTCTGGCTATCTTGGCGGTGGTCAGCGCAGCCATTGTGGCCTTTATCATCTACACCATGACGCTGGGGAAAATCCGTGAAATCGCGGT
>PFUD01000084.1 GCA_002789915.1 Comamonadaceae bacterium CG_4_9_14_3_um_filter_60_33
GTGCTACGACAGCCTCACCATGGACTTTTACACTGGTTGCTGGCCAAACTGCTTCTTTCAAGGTGACAGACCAATACATTGTTGGTGATTCCTTCCGGCTGTACAGTGGCACCGAACTTCTTGCACAGACATCTTCACCTGGCTTTGCAGGCGTTGAAAATGTGATTGTTGGTGACCAAGACGGTGAAGATGGTTGGCGCGACTCAAGATATCAAAAGTTGGATTACCGGTTCACAGGCGCCGGTGACTATAGTTTCAGCATCTACGGTGACGTAGTTGCTAGTCAGATGAATACTGGATTGTTTGTCCGACTCGATGTCACCGACAGTCGAACGGTGCCAGAACCAACCTCACTAGCGCTTTTAGGCCTTGGCTTGGCAGGCTTGGTCGCCACGCGTCGCCGCAAGACGGTCTAACTTATTCCTGCCGCTTCAGCATCCTGCCATAACGTTGCCCTGTCACGCGCTCATCAAAAACGTGGCGCGAGCCGCCGTAGAGGTCCGGTAATGGCTTTACGCTGGCGAGCTAACTGGCCGCTACCCAACTCGATGAGACCAACGCGTCTTCTCATATGACCCGCATCTTTGTCTCGATCGCCAGCTACCGAGACCCCGAAACCCCTGCCACCCTGCGCGACCTGTTTGCCAAGGCTGCACAACCTGAGCGGGTATTTGCGGGCGTGCTCTGGCAGGCTGTGCCGGGCGACGACGACGACTGTATGGTGTTGCCTGCCGGTATCCCCTCGGATAACGTACGTGGCATTCAGGTGCATCCGTGTGAGAGCATGGGCGCCTGCTGGGCGCGCCATCGCATCCTGACCGAATTGCGGGGCGCTGAAGAATTTGTGCTGCAAATTGACAGCCACATGCGCTTTGCGCCGGGTTGGGACGACAAGCTCTTGGCCATGTGGGCGCTGTGCGGCTCGCCGCGCGCGGTGCTCAGCACCTACCCCATTCCCTACACGCCGCCCGATATTTTGGGCGCGCCCTCTTTTGCCATTTTGACCGCCAAGGCGTTCAACCACCGCGGAGTGCTGATGTTTTTGGCGCGCGCGCAGGACTACAGCTTGCGGCCCGCCAAGCCGCAGCCCAACCCGTTCATCAGCGCCGGATTTCTATTTGTCCCGGCGGCTGCGTTTGACGAGGTGCCGTATGACGGCAACCTGTATTTCATAGGCGAGGAGGTGTCTATGGCGGCCCGGCTATGGACGCACGGCTGGGATGTTCATTCGCCAAACGAGGTGGTGGTCTACCATTTTTACGGCCGAAATACAGAGCGCCCCACGCATTGGGCCGACAACTCCAACTGGAAACACCGTGATGAGGATTCGTTGTCGCGCGTCAGGCATTTGCTGGGCATGGAGGTGTGCACTGACCCCAAGGTAATTGCCAACCTGGCGCAGTTTGGCTTGGGCACAGCGCGCACGCTTGCTGAATATGAGCGTTATGCCGATGTCGATTTGCGCCGCCAGGTCATTGGCCCTGCCGCAAAGTGTGGCCGCTTTGCGCCACACCCGGCACCGGCCAGCCTGGCCACCCAGCGCATTTTTACCCGCATTTTTGACGATAACGCCTGGAAAAGCTGGGAAACCCAAAGCGGCTCCGGCTCAACCCGGCTGGCGGCCAGCGCTGTGCTTGCGGGGCTGGCATCACTTTTTGAAAGCCTGAAAATCCGCACGCTGGTGGACGCAGGCTGTGGCGATGTGAACTGGCTGGCAGACTTGTCTGCCTCGCTTGAAATTTATTTTGGCGTCGATATTGTTGAGCGCCTGGCTGTGCAAAACAGTCGCATTCTGGGCCACCGGCCTGGTCACTTTTTCAAGGCACTGGACATTGCCCGCGACACGATGCCCAAGGCTGACGCCATTTTGTGCCGCAATGTGTTGTCGCATTTGTGCAATGCCGACATCGCTGCCGCGTTGAGCCAGTTTGCCAAAAGCGGCGCCACCTGGCTGCTGGCCACCACGCACGATGGAGTCACTCAAAACCAAAATACCGCCACGGGCGTCTGGCGGCCAGTTGATTTAGCAGCCGCCCCATTTCTGTTGCCAGTACCCCAGCACCGCATTCCAGATGGCAAGGGCCGCTGGTTGGGTGTGTGGCGGTTGGCGTAGCGCGCAGATACTGCGTATCACTATTTTTGCGCCTTGGGCTCGAGCGTGGCCAATCGCAGGCCTGGCAGGTCTGCAAAATCGTTGCTGTTGAGCGTCAAAAGCACATACCCATGCTCGATAGCCTGCGCGGCTATCCACAAGTCGTTGTAACGCGGCCGGGGTGACCGACCGGCCAGTTTAACGGCAGCTGCCAGCACGCCAAAAGCTGCAGCCGTGTGTTTGGACACGCCCAGTGCTGGGCGAGTTTCCACTTGCCGCAGGTAGGCTGCCCGCATGGCGCGCTCGGTTGGGTCTGTGCATGACTGCACCCCAAAATTCAGTTCACCCAAAGAGATTGTGGAACTAAACACTGGCGCGTCTCCCGCCGCGTCGATGACCGCTTGTCTGTCAACTTGGTTGGCGGCAAGGCCCATCCAGATGCAGCTGTCGAAAATTATGCCCATGGGTCACGCACGCCATCGCCAAAGTCGCCTTTGCTGTCTTTGAGCCATGCTGTTGCTTGATTCGGCGTTAGCAAGGGGAACGTAAGCCCTGCAAGAGCCTGAGACGCCGTCATGGTTTGCGGTGGTGGCATGATTTGAGCGATTTTGGTGTGATTACGCTCGATGATCACGGTCTCCCCTCGGCTGGCAACCTTGTCCAGGATTTGCCGGGTATTTCTGGCCAGGTCGGTCGCGCTAATGGTTTGCATGGCGCCATCTCCAGATTAAATGTGTTGATGCTAAGGATGCATTTTTTATGTATTTTACTTACATGTGGCGCGCTGGGTGGCATTGCAAGCAATTCGAGTCAAGCAGTGGCGGGAGTTTCATCAATGCGACGGCTTACCTCCGTTTCGTGAGGCTCGGGCTCACCGTGCCCCAGCCGCCAGCCAAGGCGACGCCAGGGTCAAATTTTCATCAAAGGCATGGCGCGAACTGCCGTACAGGCCCAGCACCCGTTTGACGTAAGCCCGTGTTTCGGGGAATGGTGGCACGCCCTTGTACCTATCCACCCGGCCTTCGCCGGCGTTGTACGCGGCTGCGGCATAGGCGATGTTGCCGCGGTAATACGACAGCAGCCAGCGCAGGTAGCGCATGCCGCCGCGCAGGTTTTGGCTGGCGTCATAGGCGTTGCGCACGTTAAACCGCTCGGCGGTGTCGGGGATGAGCTGCATCAGGCCCATGGCCGCTTTGGGCGACTGGGCGGCTGTATTGAAATTGGACTCCACCGCGATCACCGACAGCACCAGTTTGGGGTCGAGCGCATACCACGCGCTCATGGTGGTGGCCAGCGGAATCAGCCAGCGTTTGTGGTCGGGCAGGGCCAGCAAGTATTGATCGATGGACTGGCCGTTGCCGGGGTGCAGGTCGGCTGGCACGCCGTGGTACGGCTGCAACGGCGCTTTTTCAGGTGACTGGTCTTGATTGACGCAGGCTGGTAGCTCTGCCGAGGTCACGCCGATGCTGTCAAGCATCTGGCTGGCTTGCGCGTGACCCAGGGAGGCGGCCAGCGAGAACAGGCTGGCGGCATGGGCCCGGTTTTCCGGAACACCCTGGCCAAAGGCGTACAGCATGCCAAGCCGGTATTGGCCTTCAGCGCTGCCCCAGCGCGAGGCCTGGCAGTAGAGCACGGCGGCCTGCCAGAGGTGGTCGGCGGTGCCGATGGTGTCGGGTGCGGATTCGAGTGCGCTGGCTTGCTGCAGCAGGGTGCGCAGTGCGGGTGGCGCGTCGTCCATGACAGCGGCCGGCGTGGGCGAGTGGCTGCTGGCCTGGGCCAGCGCGGCACCGGTCTGCAGGGTTGACAGCAAGAGCAGTGTGGCGAGCCGCATCACTTGACTCCCGGCCCCGTCACCCCGTCAAAGCCGAGCGCGGCCAGCAGTGGCAGGTCGGCCTGGTTCTCAACGCCCTGCGCCACCACGGTGATGCCGATGGCATGCGCCACTTTGCACAGGCCCTTGAGGAATTCCTGGTTACCCTCGTTGTTGGCAATGTCGCGAATGTAGCTGGGGTGCACCTTGATGTAGTCCAGCCCGAGGTCGGCGAGCTTGCCGCTTTCGGCAAAGCTCTGGCCAAAGTACTCCACGCCGACGCGGCAGCCCAACTGCTTGAGCTGGTGTGCCAGGTCGCGGAAGGCTTCAAACTGTTTGAACACGCCGTATTCGGGCACCTCAATCAGCAGTCGCTGGCAAACCTCGGGGTAGGTTTTGAGCAACTGGATGAGTTCATGGCGGAAGCCGAAGTTGGCCACGGTGGCTGCGGACAGGTTGACGGCAATGTCGCCCGCTGTGCTGCGCAGGTGCTCTATTGCCAATTTCACCACGCCGAGGTCGATGGGCGCGGTCAGGTTGAGCTGGGCGGCCATGGGCATGAAGTCGCCCGCCGACAAGAGCGAGCCAGCCGCGTCCAGCTTCAGGCGCAGCATGCCTTCCTGGTGCATCGGGTTGGTGCCGTCGCCAGACATGACCGGGTAGAAGCTCAGCGCCAGCCGCCCGCCCGCCACGGCTTCAGTTAGCAGGGCGCGCCATTGTTCTGCTGGCAGAGCCGCCTTGGCCGTGCTGTCTTCGACCGCGTGCCAGCTGTTGGGCCCCAGGCTGGCAGCCTGGGCCAGCGTTTCGTCGGCGCGGGCCAGCAGTTCGCTGAGGTTCTGGTCATGGTGGTAGCGTACGGCGCTGATGTGGAACAGGTCGGGCACCCGGTCGCGCCATTTCGGCAGCAGATTTTGTGTGAGCCGTTCATGGATGTCATGGGCCGCCTCGGTCGCGCTGGCCAGGCTGGGGCAGACGATGGCGAACTCGGCGCCCTTGATGCGGCCGGCGCGCTGGCCGATACGGTTGGCTCCGCTTTGCGCCAGCTCATGGGCCACGTCCTTGAGCAACGCGTCAGTTTGTTGCCGTCCGAGGTGGGCGTTCAGGTCGTCGAGGTCTGGCAAGCGCACCAGCACCAGCGTGCCTAAGGAGTCGAACTGGTCACCCTGCACGGCTTCGCGCAGGTGCGACAAAAAGTAGTCGCGACTCGACAGGCCGGTGACGGCATCATGGTTGACCTTTTTGCGCAAGGTCTCAAGGCGCGCGGCCTCGTCGTTGAACATGGCCTTGAGCCGGTCGACCATCACGTTCATGGCGTGCGCCACGCTTTTGAGCTCGGGCGTGCGGGGCTCGGTGATGGTCAGAAAACGGCGCTCGGCAATGGCCTGTGCCTGCCCCACCACTTCGCCCAGCGGGCGGGTGATGCTGCGCATCAGCAAGGTGCCGACCATACCCGTGATGGCGGCGCCGAAAACAAACCAGAGCAGCAGCTCCAGGGTGCCGTCCCACAGACTTTGGTAGGCATAGCTGTCGTGGCTGGCCAGCGTCAGTGTGCCGTACTGGCTCCAGCCGTCCTGGATCAGCGCCTGCCCCGGCGTGGTACGGATGGGGATGAGCTTGACGAACCAGTCGGGCGCCGCTGGTTTCAGGTTGGCAGCCACGCGCTCGACCAAGGTTTGGCCGGTGGGCGAGACGATACGGATAAAACGGTAGTGGCCGACATCGAACTGCGCCGCCACTAGCAGCCCGACCATGACCTCGTCTTTTTTCAGCTGCGTCAGCGACAGCGCCAGCGCGTTGGCGTTGTCGATGTTTTTGACTTGCAATTGCTGCTCCAGGTAGTGCCTGGCAGAGAGCACGCTGACCACCATGCTGCCGCCAAAGGCGATGCTCAGAACCAGGATGATGGCAATCCAGAGTTGTTTGATGAGTGACATGGTGGGCTCGCTTGGTAATTTGAGTAGGTGACCGTCAAAGACCGTCTTGGCGCATGCGCTCCAGCACGTTGCGCCAGCGCGACAGGCGCACGGTGGGGTCGGCGGCAGAGGTGGCGGCGCCCCCGACCCACAGACCGTCGTTGTTAAAGCTGAATACTGGCACCAGATCAGGGCGCTGGGAGGCCGGGCGCACGCTGCTGATCAGGTTGTCCAAAATCAGCGGTTCGTCGGTCGGTTGTGGGTAATAGCCCAGCACCATGTGCGCAAAGGAGGCGCGCGAGCCACTTTTGGCGCGAATATAGATCAGGCGCAGATGCTCGTTGCCGATACCCAGCATTTGCAGCGTCATGTATTTGGCAATGGTGAAATCTTCACAGTCGCCGGCACCGCGCCCGATGAATTCAAGCGGTGTGGCCCAGTAGTCTTTTTGCCGCCACACAATGATGTCGTCCACAAACAGCATGCGCCGATTAAAAAACGTGTTGACTTTGGTGAGCTTGTCCTGGTCGGTGAGGGCGCGTGATTCTTCCATCAATTGGCGCCAGGCAGCCACGGTTTCTGCGGCGCGAGCGCCATAACGCTGCTGCGCCAGGGCTTGTGTTTTATCCAGGTCGGGGGCGGCAAACGTTGCCGCAACGAGCAACGTCAATCCAAGAAAAGAAAGTCCCGCGTTTCTGCACAAGTCGCAAGGGCGAGACGTCCCAATGAGTTGTGCAGGAATGACAGTCATGTGTAAATGGATTTAGAAAAACTCCAAAACAAGTGATAATAAATTTTCATTTGTGTGCGCTGGGACACAAATATTTCGGTTGGTTACAAAATTGATTTCGAGTTTCTATGAATTTTAAAGATAAAAAAGTTTCACAATTCATGCTTGTGGCGCTTTTTGCCTTGGGTGCCCAGGCGCAAACAATTCCCGGCCCGATGGTACAGGCAGTGCGCAAGGCGGTCACCACCAACCCTGAAGTGCAGGCTCGCTGGAATGGGTTCAAGGCGGCCAACAACGAGCGCGATGTGGCGCGCGGCGGTTTTTCCCCGCGGCTTGACCTGACCGCTTCCACTGGCCGCGAGGAGCGCGATACGCCCTTGACCGACTATGGCAGCTACAACTTCAGTGCCGCTCGGCTCACCCTCAACCAAATGCTGTTCGACGGGATGTTCACGGCCAATGAGACCAAACGCCTTGGGTTTGCTCAACTGACGCGCTACTACGAGTTGCTTGAAATCTCTGAAACGACAGCACAGGAGGCTGTGCGGGCCTATGCCGATGTGGTGCGTTACCGCGAGCTGGTGGATGCGGCCACGCAAAATTACGTGGAGCACAAACAAACCACCGAGAAAGTCGAAGAGCGCGCCAACGCGGGTGTGGGTCGCCGGGTTGACGTCGAACAGGCCAACGGCCGCCTGGCTCTGGCCGAGTCCAACCTGCTCACCGAGCTGACCAACCTGCACGATGTGAGTGCGCGCTATCTGCGCGTGGTCGGTGAAAAGCCGCCTGCCAGCCTGCCGGCTTTGCCGGAGCCGTTCAAGCTTGGGACGATGCCCGAGTCCACCACGGCTCTGATGCGCGATGGCTTGCAGGGCAGCCCGACCCTGAACGCCGCAGTCGAGAACGTGCGCGCTTTTAAGGCGGCCATCGCGTCCAGCAAGGCGGCTTACTATCCGCGGCTGGACTTGCGCGCTTATGCGAATAGAGACAACAACAGCGGTGGCATCAGTGGTAACACGCAAATCAACGGCATTGAACTGGTACTCAATTACAACTTGTACCGGGGCGGCTCCGACATGGCCCGCGAGCGCCAAGCGGTGGACCAGAGAGAGCAGGCGCGTGACTTGCAAGAAAAAGCCTGCCGCGACGTGCGCCAGAGCCTGTCCATTGCCTACAGCGACGTGCACAGCCTGAGCGAGCAGCAGAAATACATGGATCAGCACCGGCTGGCGACAGAGAAATCGCGTGAGGCTTATCGTCAGCAGTTTGACATTGGCCAGCGCACGCTACTTGACTTGCTCGACAGCCAAAACGAGTATTTCGAAGCCACGCGTGCCTACATCAACGCGCGCCACAACCAGGCCACGGCTCAGGCACGCACGCTGGCCGGCATGGGTCAACTGTTGTCTGCATTGGGCGTCAAGCGCGACGATGTGCCGAGCGCGCAGGATGCGGGCCAGGACCGCGCTGGCATTGACCCCGCCGAGTTGTGTCCGCTTGAAGCGTCCGTCGTTGATACCGTGGAACAGATCAAGGCCTCGATCGTGATGCCGCCGCGCGCCCGCGCTGCCCTTCCGGCTGTGTTGGTTGCGGCGGCGCCCGCTGCTGCGACCAAGGTGAGCCTGTCAGCCGATGCGCTGTTTGACTTTGACAGGTCGGCGCTCAAGGAGGGTGGTGTGGCCAAGCTCGATGAATTGGTGGCCCAAATCAAGGGCGCACAGCTTGATATGGTAATTGCCACTGGGCACACCGATAGCGTTGGCTCTGAGGCTTACAACCAGCGTTTGTCTGAGGCGCGGGCTGAGGCCGTCAAGGCTTATCTGGTGCGCCATGGCGTGGATGTCAAGCGCGTGCGGGCGATTGGCAAGGGTAAAACCGAGCCGGTGGCCGATAACGCCACCGCCGAAGGTCGCGCCCGAAATCGCCGGGTGGATGTCTCAGTGCAGTCACTCGCGGCGCCTGCCAAGTAAAAGCTAAAAGCTGACCTGGTTCCGTTAGCGCAAAAGCGGCGTATCGGGAAGCTCGTTGGGGTTGCTTTGACCGCGCTGCAACGCAAAGTGGTGATGCAATAGCGCAGACACTTCCCTAACTGCCTGGGTCAGACCGCCTTCAAAATCACCGGCCTTGAAGGCTGCGCTCATGCTCGCCACCAGGTGCGGCCAGGTGTCTGGGGCAACCCGCTCGTTCAAGCCCCGGTCAGCCACAATTTCAATGCGATGTTCGGCCAGCAGCAGGTAAATGAGTACGCCGTTGTTGTGCGCGGTGTCCCACACCCGCAGCTTGCCGAACATGGCCAGCGCCCGTTCATGCGTAACCTGCGCCATGCGGGCAGGCTGCCACAGGTAGCTCAGCGGCAAAGCAGCCTCCACAAATATGCGTATTTCGCCGCTGTGCCCGGCTTCGCTAGCCGCCACTTGTGCCGCCAGCTTGTCCAGCAGCGCGGGCGGCACCGCGCGCTGCGCTGCGCCATCGCTTTGCCAGCGATGTTTCAGAATCCGGATCAAACGTGTCCACATCACCAGTCCCCCGAGGCGCCACCGCCGCCAAAATCGCCGCCACCCCCTGAACCAAAGCCGCCGCCACCAAAACCACCTCCACTGCCACCGCCACCGCCGCCGCCAAAGCCGCCGCCATGGCCCCAGCCAGCGTTGCCGCCAGCACCTGGCCAACCGCTACCGCGCTTGCCAGGTAGGTTTTGTACCAAGGTAAAAATCATGGCGGCCACACCTGCCAGGCCGGCAATCAGCAAGCTGGCGGTGATCGCCATGGCAATGACGCCAGCCAAGCCGCCGGTGGCCACGGCACCGAGCCGGTTGCCCAGAATGCCTTTGGTGACGGCGCCAATCACCGGCACCGCGATGAACATGAAGATGCCCAATTGCATCCAGTCAAAACCACCGGAGGGCTGCTCGCTCGCGGTCGGCGCGGGCAAGGCCTCGCCGCTGATCAGCGCCATGATGCGCGTCACGCCGGCATCAATGCCGCCCGCGTAGTCGCCCTGTTTGAAGCGCGGCGTGATGGCTTGGTCAATGATGCGTTTGGCGGCCAGGTCGGGAATGGCGCCTTCGAGCGTTTTTGCCACTTCGATGCGCAGCTTGCGGTCTTGCGCCGCCACGATCAGTAGCAGGCCGTCACCAATGTCCTTGCGGCCAATTTTCCAGGTGCTGGCGACCCGGTAGGCATAGCTGGCGATGTCCTCGGGCTGGGTGCTTGGCACCAGCAACACCACCACCTGCGCGCCGCTTGCCTGTTCAAACGCAGTCAACCGGGCCTCAAGCGCCTCGCGCTCGGCGCCTGACAAGGTGCCCGCAGTGTCCACCACGTGTGCAGTCAGGGCGGGTACAGCTTGCTGCGACTGCGCCAAGCCAAGCCCGCCCCAAGCCAATAAGCACAACAGCCACAGCGCCCCGAACCAACGCACACCCGGCAGTGCAGAGCGTGTGTGCCGCAGCAAGGCGATCATTTTTTGTCGAAATCGACCACCGGCGGCGCCGAGATCGCGGCTTCATCTTGCACCGAGAAGGACGCTTTTGGGCTGTAGCTGAACATCATGGCGGTGAGGTTACTCGGGAAACTGCGCGCCAGCACGTTGTACGCCTGCACCGCCTTGATGTAGTTGTTGCGTGCCACCGTGATGCGGTTCTCAGTGCCTTCAAGCTGCACCCGCAGGTCGCTGAATGCTTGATTCGCCTTGAGGTTTGGGTACTGCTCGACGACCACCATGAGCCGACTCAGCGCCGAGCCCAGTTCGCCCTGCGCCGCCTGAAACTTGCTGAAGGCGGCAGGGTCGTTGAGGGTCTCGGGCGTGACCTGGATCGACGTTGCCCGGGAGCGCGCTTCAATCACTTGGGTCAAGGTGTCTTGCTCAAAGGCAGCCTCGCCCTTGACCGTAGCGACAATGTTTGGCACCAAGTCGGCGCGGCGCTGGTACTGGTTCAGCACCTCGCTCCAGGCCGATTTGGTTTGCTCATCGAGCTTTTGAAAGTCGTTGTAGCCACAGCCTGTCAGGGTCAGGGCGGTGATCAAAATCAAAAACCAGCGTTTCATAAATACCTCCACAAATATTGAACATGAAAGCTTGTTGCGCGTTCATGAATAAGCTGTGCATGTTATTTGATATTGAAACCTTGGGCTTGTCGCCTTCAACTTTAACGCGTCGAGTGCTCCAGAAAGCGTTTGCGCCAGAAATACAGACCCAGACCACCCGCCGTCAGCGCCATTGAAATCATCGCCAACCAGAAGCCATTGCTGCGGTGCAGCAGCGGAATGAACTCAAAGTTCATGCCAAAAATACCGGCGATCAGGTTCAGCGGCAAAAAAATGGCGGTCAGCACGGTGAGCGTGCGCATGATCTCGTTGGTGCGGTGGCTTTGTGCATTGAAGTGCATTTGCACTGCGGTTTCGGCGTTTTGCTCCAGCCGCTGCACGTGGTGCAGCACGCGTTCGACGTGCTCGAGCACGTCACGGCTGCGCACTTGCAGTAGGTCGCGCTGGTGGCGGCTCAGCAGCTCGTCGTGCTCGGGCCAGCTTTTGAGGGTTTCAATCCAGTCCTGGATGGCGGCGCGCTGGTCTTCGCAGAGCTCGTCGAGCTGGTGCAAGGACAAGCGGGCGCTGAGCAGGGCGTTCCAGTTGCTGAAACGGGTTTTGGGGTCGAGCAGTTCGGCCTGCCAGTGGTCAAGCTGCTGGCTGAGGTCACGGCGCAGGGCCAGAAAGCCGTCCACCATCTGGTTGACGATGCGCAGCATCAGGTCGGCGGGGTTGGCGGGAATGCCGCGCGCGCCAAGGGAGCGGCTGTCTGAGGCGCCCGGCGCCAGGCTGGCCTGCGCACCGCTGTCGCCGGCTGCCAACAGGCGCAGGGCGTAAGCATCGCGCAGCGTGAAGTCAGCGGGGTGAACCGTCAGCAGGACACGGTCAAACACTACGAATCCGACCGGGCTGGTGTCGATGCGCCGCAAGATGGGTGGACCACCACGGCGGGGCAAGTGTTTCAGGGGCTGGCTGGCTGCGCTTGTTTCGGGGCCGCCTGCCACCAGACCACGAAACACCAACAGGTCGTATTGCGAGGTGAAGTCAAAGCGCGAGGGCAATTGCAGATTCAGCAGGTCGGACAGGTGGAGGTCCAGCAATTGCAGCTTGCACAGGGTTTGCAATGCCGTCTGAATCGGTATTTGCAGGCGCTCAAGCTCAGCGCGCGTGCACGACAACCACACATAACCAAGCTCAGGTAGTTGCAGACCGGTCAGCGCTTCAGGGTATTCGCCGGAAGAGATTTCAGCGACGCGGCTGCCGTGGATGGTGAAGATGCGCATGGCACAGGGGCGCTGGCCAAAGGTGCTTGCTCAAGGACGCAGCAAGCGGGCGGCGTCGCGGGCGAAATAGGTCAAGATGCCATCGGCCCCGGCGCGTTTGAAAGCCAGCAGGCTTTCCATCATGACCGCGTCATGGTCGAGCCAGCCGTTTTGGGCGGCGGCCTTGAGCATGGCGTATTCGCCCGACACCTGGTAGGCAAAGGTTGGCACCTTAAAGGTGTCCTTGACGCGGCGCACCACGTCGAGGTAAGGCAAACCCGGCTTGACCATGACCATGTCGGCGCCCTCGGCAATATCCATGGCGACCTCGCGCAGCGCTTCATCACTGTTGCCGGGGTCCATTTGATAGACCTTTTTATTGCTTTTGCCCAGGTTGGCAGCAGAGCCAACGGCCTCGCGGAACGGTCCGTAAAAGGCGCTGGCGTACTTGGCGCTGTAAGCCATGATGCGGGTGTGAATGAAGTGGTTGGCCTCCAGCGCGTGGCGAATGGCGCCGATGCGGCCGTCCATCATGTCGCTGGGCGCCACCATGTCAACGCCAGCGGCGGCATGCGACAGCGCCTGTTTGACCAGCACTTCAACGGTTTCGTCGTTCATGATGTAACCGTCCTCGGCTGGGTCGGGGCTGGGCAGGCCGTCCTGACCGTGGCTGGTGAACGGGTCCAGCGCCACGTCGGTCATCACGCCTAAATCCGGAAATTCCTTTTTAAGCGCCCGCACGACGCGCGGCACCAGACCGTCGGGGTTGAATGCCTCGCGACCGTCAGGCGTTTTGAGGTGCTGCTCGATCACCGGGAACAGCGCCATGAACGGGATGCCCAGTTTGACGCAGTCTTCTGCCACAGGCAACAGCAAGTCAAGGCTCAGGCGCTCCACGCCCGGCATCGACGACACCACTTGGCGCTGTTGCTGGCCATCGACGACAAACACGGGATAAATGAAGTCATGGGCCGAGAGGGCGTGCTCTCGCACCAGGTTGCGGGTAAAACTGTCTCGGCGCAGGCGGCGGGGCCGGCCTTGGGGGAAAGAGGCGTAGTGGTTCATATTTAAATCGATCCATAAAAAGTTTTTGTCATCGTAACGACATTTTTTTTGCCATTGGCTTGAAAAAGTGATTTTTTTTTGGTAAATTACTCACTGAGCAGGTAACTGCTCCCCGCTTTTCCTCCCTGAGCGGGGCCTTGATGTGTGACAGCAAATAGGCTTACCACCCCAGCCCTCGTGCTGGGGTTTTTTTTGCAATGACGCAAAACCGCTCTGGCGCACGGCTGGTCCGGTTGAAACCTTTATGACAAAGGATGTCGATGCACAAGACTTCGGCATGGCCTCTGGCGCTGGTGTATGCCGGCCTGATTGTTTACGCCAGCCTTTTTCCGTTTGACAATTGGCGCGACCAGGGCGTCATGCCCTGGTTTTTCCTGAGCGCGCCACTGCCAAAGTACTGGACAGCGTTTGATGTGGTGACCAATCTTGTGGGCTACATGCCGCTGGGGTTTTTTCTGGTGTTGAGCTCGCTGCGCACGGGGCGGCCCCGCTACGCCTTGCGACTGGCCGTCATGATGGCGTCGGGGTTGTCGCTACTGATGGAGTCGTTGCAGGTGTATCTGCCCAACCGGGTGCCGTCCAATCTTGATCTGATGCTCAACATGGCGGGCGGCGCCTTGGGCGCTTTGAGTGCCTGGAGCCTGGAAAAACTGGGAATCTTGCAGCGCTGGAGTCGTTTCAGGGCTGACTGGTTTGTTGATGATGCGCGTGGGGGCCTGGTACTGCTGGCCCTGTGGCCGCTGGCTTTGTTGTTTCCTGCTGCCGTTCCTCTGGGCTTGGGGCAGGTGGCCGAGCGGCTCGAAGCCCGGGTCGTCGATCTGTTGCGCGATACCCCTTTTCTGGAATGGTTACCGCTTCGCCAGACCGAGTTGCAGCCCTTGCTGCCCTCGGCGGAGTGGTTGTGCGTGCTGTTGGGGTTGCTGATCCCGTGCCTGCTTGGTTTTTGCATCATTCGCCAGGCCGGTAAACGCCTTTGGTTTTTGGCCTGGGTCGGCTTGTTTGGCGTGCTGGCGACCGCGCTGAGCGCGGCCCTGAGCGTGGGACCAGAGCACGCCTGGGTCTGGTTTAACGGGTCGGTCAAAGCGGCGTTTGGCGGTGCCCTGGTGCTGGCTTTGGCGCTGGTCCGGGTGCCAAGCCGGGCCAGCGCCGCCCTGGCATTGTTGGCGTTAGGTGTCAGCCTGAGCCTGATCAACCAGGCGTCGGTGAGTCCCTATTTTGAACAAACCCTGTTCTTGTGGGAGCAGGGGCGTTTCATCCGGTTCCATGGTTTGGCGCAGTGGCTGGGCTGGCTTTGGCCTTTTGCAACTTTGGTTTATGTGCTGAGCCTGTTATGGCGCCAGGATTCAAAAAACTAAAATCACAACCATGACACATCCAATTTCTCTCAATTCTGCTGTTCAGCCCGACAGCGCGACAGCGCCGGCTGCTGGCTATTACCAGCGGCATATTTTCTTTTGCTTGAATGAGCGCAGCAATGGCGAGGCCTGCTGTGCCCAGCATGACGCACAAGCAGCGTTTGAGCGCTGCAAAGTGCAGGTCAAGGCGGCCGGACTGGCCGGGCCGGGGCAAGTGCGCGTCAACAAGGCGGGTTGCCTGGACCGCTGCGCAGCCGGCCCCGTGGCCGTGGTTTATCCGGAGGGCGTGTGGTACAGCTACGTAGATGCCAGCGACATTGATGAAATCGTCGAGTCGCACCTCAAAAACGGCCAAGTGGTGCAGCGACTGCTGACACCCGCAGACCTAGGCCGCTAGACAGTTCCATGAAAAAACTACTTATATCCTTGCTGGCGGCAGTTTGCGTGTCAGTCGCCGCGCAAACCCCGCAGTCACCCGAAATAGCGGCGCGCTCCTATTTGTTGCTGGATGTCACCGCCGATCAAGTATTGGCACAGAAAGACATCGACTCGCCAATGGAGCCCGCCTCACTCACTAAACTGATGACCGCCTATCTGGTGTTCGATGCGCTGCGTAGCAAAAAACTCGACCTCGCGCAGACCCTGCCGGTGAGCGATCTCGCCTGGAAAATGCCGGGCTCACGCATGTTCATCGATCCCAAGATGAAGGTGCCGGTTGAAGATTTGCTCAAAGGCATGATTGTGCAAAGCGGCAACGACGCCACCGTGGCGTTGGCTGAGGGTGTGGGCGGCACGGTCGAGCGTTTTGTGCAACTGATGAATGAACAGGCCAAGGCCCTGGGTATGAAAGCGACCGGCTATAAAAATCCGGAAGGTTTGACGGAACCGGGTCACACCACGACTGCGCGCGACCTGAGCATCTTGGCAACCCGCCTGCTGCGAGATTTTCCGGATTATGTGGGCTATTACGCCATCAAAAAGTACCGTTACGAGGGCACGCCTGCGGCCAACGACACCAATCGCAACCTGTTGCTTTTTCGTGATCCGACGGTCGATGGTCTGAAAACCGGGCACACCAAGGCCGCTGGCTATTGCCTGATTGCGACCGCACGACGCGATGTGCCCGGGCTGGGCCAGCCAGGCGCTGCTGTCGGTTCACCCGAGGCCTTGGGTAGCCGGCGCTTGCTGTCGATCGTGTTGGGCGCCACCAGTGAAAATGCGCGCGCCAACGAAGCGCAAAAATTATTGAACTGGGGCTATACCGCGTTCGAGGCGGTCAAGCTGTTCGATGCCAACCAGGCTGTGGTGACGCCCGCTGTGTGGAAGGGCAAGGCGCCAACCGTGGCACTTGGCCAGACCCGCGCCATTGTGGTCGCCGTGCCCGCCGGCATGGGCGCCAAACTCAGCACCCAGGTGGTCCGACCGGAGCCATTGGTGGCGCCATTTAGCAAGGGCCAACAGCTTGGGCTGCTCAAAATCAGCAGCGCAGGCGAGGCGGTGGCCGAGGTGCCGCTACAGGTGCTTGAAGCGGTAGAAGAGGCCGGTGTGCTGGGGCGTGCCTGGGACGCTTTGCGCCTGTGGATCAAATGAAAAATTTGCAACCAGCGCCTTGACCTGATATAGTTGCAGGCTTTTCGGAATTTCCGAAGGGTTTCACGTTTTTGTTAATAACTTGCTTTCAAACGTTTAGGGACGTTTAGTTTTTTAGGAGGCTCAATGCCAACCATCAATCAGTTAATCCGTCAGGGGCGTTCGGTCGAAACCGTCAAGTCCAAGAGCCCGGCGATGGAAAATTCCCCCCAGCGCCGTGGTGTTTGCACCCGCGTTTACACCACCACGCCCAAAAAGCCCAACTCGGCTTTGCGTAAAGTGGCCAAGGTCCGCTTGACCAACGGCTTTGAGGTGATCTCTTACATTGGCGGCGAAGGCCACAACCTGCAAGAACACAGCGTGGTGCTGGTTCGTGGCGGTCGTGTCAAGGACTTGCCTGGTGTGCGTTACCACATCGTGCGTGGTTCGCTTGACTTGCAAGGCGTGAAAGATCGCAAGCAGTCGCGCTCCAAATACGGTGCCAAGCGTCCCAAGGTCAAATAAGCCACTGGTTCGTTGAATTAAAAGGTGTTTGTTTGCTGCGTGGCGCAGAGAACGAACGTAGTGACCCAATGTTCGGGTCGAGTAAGTGAGAGTCTTATTTGTTAACTCTCAAGGTGTCCGTCAAAAGATGCCAGCTGAAGCAATAGAGGTGAAAAAATGCCACGTCGTCGCGAAGTCCCTAAACGTGAAATCCTGCCGGATCCTAAATTCGGCAATGTCGAGCTGTCAAAATTCATGAACGTGATCATGGAAGGCGGCAAAAAAGCTGTCGCCGAGCGCATCATTTATGGCGCGCTTGAGCAAATCGAAAAGCGAAACCCCGGCAAAGACCCGGTTGAAGCTTTTACCATGGCCATCAACAACGTCAAGCCGCTGGTTGAAGTGAAGTCGCGCCGTGTCGGTGGTGCCAACTACCAAGTGCCTGTTGAAGTGCGCCCGGTGCGTCGATTGGCCTTGTCCATGCGCTGGATCAAGGAAGCCGCCCGCAAGCGTGGTGAAAAATCCATGGCCCTGCGACTAGCCAACGAGTTGATGGAAGCCACCGAAGGCCGTGGCGGCGCCATGAAAAAGCGTGACGAAGTTCACCGCATGGCCGAAGCCAACAAGGCGTTCTCGCACTTCCGCTTCTAAACCACTGGCGTGGCTTTCGGGTCGTCCGAAAGCTGTGCATCCAGGCCGCCATGAGGGTGGCCTTTTGTCTAAACAGATACAGATCACCTAAGGATCCACCATGGCTCGCCATACTCCCATTGAGCGCTACCGCAACATCGGCATTTCAGCCCATATTGACGCTGGCAAAACCACGACCACCGAACGTATTTTGTTCTACACCGGTGTGAACCACAAAATTGGTGAAGTGCATGATGGCGCCGCCACCATGGACTGGATGGAGCAGGAGCAAGAGCGTGGGATCACCATCACCTCGGCGGCCACGACTTGCTTCTGGAAGGGTATGGAGACCAATTTTGCTGAGCACCGCATCAACATCATCGACACCCCCGGCCACGTTGACTTTACGATCGAAGTGGAGCGCTCGATGCGCGTGCTCGATGGTGCCTGCATGGTGTATTGCGCCGTGGGTGGCGTGCAGCCGCAGTCGGAAACTGTTTGGCGTCAGGCCAACAAATACAAGGTGCCGCGCCTGGCCTTTGTCAACAAGATGGACCGCACCGGCGCCAACTTTTTCAAGGTTGTTGACCAGATGAAGTTGCGTCTGAAGGGTAACCCTGTGCCGATCGTGATCCCGATTGGTGCCGAAGAAAACTTTGTTGGCGTGGTTGATTTGATCAAGATGCGCGCCATCATCTGGGACGAAGCCTCCCAGGGCATGAAGTTCGAATACAAGGAAATTCCCGCTGATTTGCTGACGCAAGCCAAGGAGTGGCGCGAAAAAATGGTCGAGGCCGCTGCTGAAGCCAACGAAGAGCTGATGAACAAGTACCTCGAAGAGGGCGCCTTGACTGAAGACGAAATCAAGCTTGGCATCCGCACCCGCACCATCGCCAGCGAAATCCAGCCCATGTTCTGTGGCACGGCATTCAAGAACAAAGGCGTACAGCGCATGCTTGATGCCATCATCGAATTCATGCCGTCGCCGGTCGATATTCCACCAGTTAAGGGCATGGATGAGGACGAAGCGCCCGTTTTCCGCAAAGCTGACGACAAGGAAAAATTCTCAGCCCTGGCGTTCAAATTGATGACCGACCCGTTTGTGGGGCAGCTGACGTTTGTGCGCGTGTATTCCGGTGTGCTCAACAAGGGTGACACGGTTTACAACCCGATTCGCGGCAAGAAAGAGCGCATCGGCCGGATTGTGCAAATGCACGCCAACAAGCGCGAAGAAGTTGCCGAAATCGTGGCGGGCGACATTGCTGCCTGCGTCGGTCTGAAAGATGTGACCACGGGCGAAACCCTGTGCGATCCGTCGGCCATCATCATGCTTGAACGCATGGTATTTCCAGAACCGGTGATCACTCAGGCCGTCGAGCCCAAGACCAAGGTGGACCAAGAAAAAATGGGTATTGCCCTGCAGCGCTTGGCCCAAGAAGACCCGTCATTCCGTGTCAAGACCGATGAAGAGTCGGGTCAGACCCTGATTGGCGGCATGGGCGAGTTGCACCTCGAAATCATCGTGGACCGCATGAAACGCGAATTCGGTGTCGAAGCCAACGTGGGCAAGCCGCAGGTGGCTTACCGCGAAACCATCCGCAAGACGATCGAAGATGCCGAAGGCAAGTTTGTTCGTCAGTCCGGTGGTAAGGGTCAGTACGGCCACGTGGTGCTCAAGATCGAGCCCAATGAAGCGGGCAAGGGCATCGAATTTGTCGACGCCATCAAGGGAGGTGTGGTGCCACGCGAGTACATTCCTGCGGTGGAAAAAGGCATTCATGAAGCCGTCACCCAAGGCGTGCTGGCGGGCTACCCGGTGGTTGACGTCAAGGTGACCCTGCATTTCGGTTCTTACCACGACGTGGACTCGAACGAACTGGCGTTCAAAATGGCCGCCATCTTTGGTTTCAAGGAAGGTTGCCGTAAGGCCAATCCGGTGATTCTTGAGCCCATGATGGCAGTTGAAGTAGAAACCCCTGAAGACTACGCTGGTAACGTGATGGGAGATTTATCCTCACGCCGTGGCATGGTGCAGGGCATGGAAGACATGGTTGGTGGCGGTAAAGCCATCAAGGCCGAAGTGCCACTGTCTGAAATGTTTGGTTACTCGACTACGCTACGTTCCATGTCCCAAGGTCGTGCCACCTACACGATGGAATTCAAGCATTACACGGAAGCCCCGCGCAATGTCTCCGAAGCCATCATGGCGGCGAGAGCCAAATAAGCAAGCCTAACTAATCAGAAGTATCTGTCTGCGATTTCGCACCCCCGGCTGCCCGTGGCCAGGGACCCAGTGACGAACTGCAAACATTAAACCAACGCACGGGCATTGCTCTTTTAAGGAACTGAAATGGGAAAAGAAAAATTCGCGCGTACCAAGCCTCACGTCAACGTGGGCACCATCGGTCACGTTGACCACGGCAAAACAACGCTGACAGCGGC
>PFUD01000048.1 GCA_002789915.1 Comamonadaceae bacterium CG_4_9_14_3_um_filter_60_33
ACGAAAAGTTCTCAGGCAAAGTCGAGTTCATAGAGACCGAAAGCATGTGGCCCATCACCCACATGGTCGCCCCCAAAGACAAGGCGCTGGCCTGTGCTGACTGCCACGTTAACAACGGTCGGCTTGAAAAAGTCGATGGGGTCTACATGCCGGGTCGCAGCCGTGATCACATGGCAGGTCTGGACAAGGTGGGCTGGGCTGCGATGGCACTGGTTCTGTTGGGCGTGATCGGCCATGGCCTGATTCGCGTCGTATCCCCCAACCGTAAGCATAAATAAGGAGATCAACATGGCACGCATTTATCTATTCAAGGGTTTCGAGCGTTTCTGGCACTGGAGCCAGGCTGCGCTCATCATCTTCATGCTGTTGACCGGCTTTGAAGTGCATGGCACCTACACCGTGTTTGGTTTTGAGAAAGCGGTGAACCTGCACACCCTTGCCGCCTGGACGCTGGTGGGCCTGTGGGTGTTTGCCATCTTCTGGCACCTGACAACCGGTGAGTGGCGGCAATACATCCCGACCACCGAAAAGATCGTGGCGGTGGCCAACTTTTACTCGTCGGGCATCTTCAAGGGTGAGCCGCACCCGTTCAAACCCTCGCTGGCGCGCAAACACAACCCGCTGCAATTGCTGACCTATTTGGGCGTGCTCACGCTGCTGAGCCCGCTGATCTGGATCACTGGCTGGCTGTATCTGTTTTATGCTGACTGGGCGGCCTGGGGCTTGACTGCCTTGCAACTGCAATGGGTTGCCACTGGCCACACCGTGGGCGCCTTTTTGATGCTGGCGTTTTTGATTTCGCACCTGTACCTGGCGACCACCGGCCACACGGTCACAGCGCACGTTAAATCAATGATTACCGGCTGGGAAGACACCGAAGACGAAGCCGTGCCAGCCAAAAAAGCCTGACCATCCGATAACTGTCAAAACAATTTTTTAGGAGTTAATCATGGACAAGAGGTTCAAACAAAAGCTGTTGGCCGCTGTGATCGCAGGTATGTTGCTGCCTGTGGCGGCGGTGGCTTCCGAGGCTGATCTGTTGAAACGGATCGAGGCCCTGGCGCAGCAAAACGAGATGTTGGCCAAAGAGCTGCAAAGCCTCAAGGGCCAGGTACAGGCCAACGAAGCCAAGACGACCCAGACGGCTGAACAACTCAAGGCGGTGAGCGCTACAGCGGCCAAGCCCGATGCCACGGCCATGGAAGACCTGAAGGGACAAGTGGCATTGCTGCAAAAGAAATCGCTGGGCAACTGGCTCACCGTGGGGGGGGATTACCGCTTCCGCTATGACTATCTGGAAGGGCAGACAAAAGCTTTCACCGATGTCAATCAGGTGTTTGCAACGGCACAAAGCACCTTGCAAAGCAATTTTTTTGCAGACCCTACCAACCCTATGAATTCCGCGATGTTGACAGGTCTGATGCAATTTGCCAGCGGGATGAATGGCGTGCAAACCTTTGATCAAGCCAATGCATTTTTAGGCGCCAATGCAGCTATGCTGGGTGGCTTGTCCAGTTTTGCATCGCCAGTGGCGGCCTACAAACCCAAAAACACCAGCCTCTTCAGCAACCGCTTCGAGCTTGATCTGAATGCCAAGGCCACGCAGGATGTCAGCGTCACTGCCAGGTTGAACATGTACAAGGTGTTCGGCTCGCAGAACGACGGGGCCGTCACCAACGCCGGCAGCGCACCGTTCTTTGCCGACCGAGTGGGCGTGTTTGACGGCACGCTGGGCCATGTGCCTTCCACCAGCTACCTGAACGTCGACCGGGTCTACGCCACCTGGAGCAACATTGCCGACCAGGAGATGTGGTTTTCGATCGGCCGCAGGCCCTCCACGGGCGGTGCGCCCAGCAATTTGCGCAACAACGGGCCGGTGCGTCCGGGCAACGGCGGCACACCTTCGCTGCTGGTGGACTACGCGTTTGACGGCGTCACCTTGGGCTACGCGGCAGAAATTGACGCGTTGCCCGGTGCCTACGCCAAGCTCTGCTACGGCCGTGGCTTGGAAACCGGCTACAGCGACAGCCTGGGCAATTCGCTCAAAGACACCGACATGCTTGGCATCTCGCTGGTGCCAATCGACACCGACCCGCTGCGCGTCTGGCTGCAATGGAACCGCGGCATGAATATCTTTGACGCGCCCACCATGCGCAATACTTATTTTGGCGACACCGTGGCCAAAACCAATCTGGGTGACATCGACTGGCTCGGCGCGGGCTTCATGACCACGCACAAGAACGTTGGCCCGGGTACCTTGCAACTGTTTGGCGATGTGGCTGTGAGCAAGACACGCCCGAACAACAATGTCTCGGCCCAGTTCGGCTTTCAGGGTTTGATGACGGGTGCGTTCTTTCAACCCGAAGCGCCCACCAGCAAGACCGGTACGGCGTATGCGCTGGGCGTGCGCTACGACCTGCCGAGCAAATCCAAGTTTGGCTTTGAGTGGAACCATGGCTCCAAAGACTGGATCACCTTTGCCCCGGCCGCTGACGACATGTGGACGGCCAAGGTGGGCACCCGAGGTGATGTGCTTGAGGCGTACTGGATCAAGGAACTCGACCGCAAGCCGATTTCATCTTATTTCAGTAAGGCCTTTTTCCGCCTTGGCGTGCAGTACTACAAGTTTGACTACACCGGCAGCAACAACTGGGTTGGCGCACCGGTGGAAATCAACGCGGTTAACGGCGACATGATGACCACCACGCCGCTGGAAAACGCGGTCAATCTGTACGCCACGTTTGAAGTCAAGTTCTGATCATTTTTTCTTTTCATTTTTTTAGCAGGAGTCTCACCATGAAAACCAAACTCTCAACCCTCATCGCCGTGGCTGTGCTGGGCTTATCCAGCGCTACTTTCAGCGTCAACGCTTTTGCCGACCAAGGCAAGATGGTCGGCCCGGTGACCAAGATCACCCTGGCCGCGGATGGCAAATCAGCCGTCGCCGTGCTCAAGGACGGCAAGTCGGGAGAGGATGTCAGCATCACCATCACCGACGACCTGACGCTGGACAAGCTCAAGGACAAACGCATCCAGACCGGTGATGAAATCCGTGCCCGGTTTGAGAAAGATGGCAAGAACACCAGCAAGTCATTCAAAAAGACCGCTGGCTGCTAACAGCAAAGCAACACGCCACTGGCTAAATCGTCTCCAGGTCAGCGGCGTTCAAAACACGCTCTGGAGACGATAAAAAATCTTTCAAGGAGTGTTGTCATGAAACGCATTTTTTGGACCTTGGCCCTGTCGGGTGCGCTGGCTTTCAGCGCGCTGGCAGCCGATGTCAAGGTGGAGGCCCGTGAAGTAGCCAACGACCAGATGGTCAGCTACTACGCGCAAGACGCCATCGGCAAAACGGTCTGGGTGATAGACAGTCGGCCAGCGGGCAAATTCAGCGCTGGGCATATCCCGGGTGCGGTCAATCTACCGCTGGACGTGCTGAAGAAAGACCCCGCCAGTGTGGAGAAGCTGGGCATTCCCAAGAACGCCAAAACCGTGTTTTATTGCGCTGGCCGTGAATGCACACTGTCGCCCGACTCGGCGGCCATTTTCCGCAAAATGGGCTACACCGACGTCTGGGTTTTTCGCAATGGCGTGCCCGGCTGGAACCAAAAAGCCCAGCCGCTACTGGCCACCGACGCCTTCATCAAAAAAGGCAACCTGATCCTGCTTGACACCGCGCCGGGTCAGCCCACGCTGGTCAGCGGCAACAACCAGACGGTGCAGCTGTCGATAGACGACCTGCAAAGTGCCAAAGCACAAGAAGTGCTGGGCAAGCTGTCCAAGAACGCCCCCATTGTGGTGCTGGAGCGCTCCGACATGGCCACTGTGGTCGACGCCATGGACTTGCTGCGTGAGCAGGACTTCCGCCGCCTGGCTTATTTTCCGCTGGCCAAGTGGCAAGGCAGCCTGGCCGCCGCCCCGGCAGCCAGCGCGCTGACCTGGGCGCCTGTTTACGCCAAGGGGCAGGTCTCGCCCAAAGAATTCCAAGCTGCGGTGGATGCCGGTAAATTCATTCTGGACGTACGCCCGGCGGCTGACTTTGCCCGCGGCCACTTCAAAGGCGCGGTCAGCCTGCCCATTGAAAGCATGGAAAAAGACTTTGCCAAGGTGCCCAAAGACGTGCCGGTGTTTGTGAACTGCGCCACCGGTGCCAAGAGCACCAAGACCTACGACATCCTGGGCCGCAAGGGCTACACCAATGTGTCGTACCTGGATGCAGAAGTTTCCTGCAAGGGTGAGCAGTGCCGCATCAAGGAGTAGCGCGCACACTGGCCCTGGCGTGCCTGATGGCCGTCTGGGGCCAGGTGCATTCGGCGCAGGCGCAAGATGACGACAAGCCACTGCGCATCACCCGTGACAGCACCACCTTTTTGGTGCGAACACCGCAGGGGCCCTTGACCGTGCAGCGCGCCAAAACAGCGTGTGGTGAGCCCAAGGGCTTTGTCCAGCCGCTGGTGCCGCAGCCCGGCGTGACACCCGTCAATGAAATCGATGTCTTGCACGCGCTCAATGATGCGCAGACCATGGTCATCGACATGCGCGACGAAGACGAGCCGCTGGATGCCACCATTCCCAACAGCTACCACATCCCCTACAACGAGCTCGAAGACCGGCTGGACGTACTGGGTTGCAAGCAGTTGCCCAGTAAAGCATGGAATTGCAGCCAGGCGGTCAAGATCGTGGCCTTTTGCTATGGCCCGATGTGCGTGCAAAGCCCCACCGGTATTGCCCGCATCGTGCGCCTGGGCTATCCAACATCCAAGATTTTTTACTACCGTGGCGGCATGCTGGACTGGGAAGGCATTGGCCTGACCACCGTGGTCGGCAACCGGCCGTTGCCCAAGCCAGCCAGTTCTCCATGAATCGCTTGGCGCGTCAGTTCGGCCTTGGGATTGTGGGCAGCTTTATGCTGATGCCAGCTTGGGCGCAAGACCTGCAGACCGTCCTGCTGGTGTCGATTGATGCGCTGCACCCTGCCGCTTTGCAAGCCGACGGGGCACCCAACCTGGAGTCGCTCAAACGCCCTGGCCAATTCACGCTGGAAGGCCGCAGTGTCAACCCACCGCAAACCCTGATTGCGCACACCGCCATGCTGACCGGCTTGAGCCCCGAACAAGGCGGCAAACAGGACAACAACTGGCAGCCAGGTGAGCCACGGGTTGCACATGAAACCCTGTTGGACTTTGCCAAAAAACAAGGCTTTGAGACCGGCTACTTTTACGCCAAGCCAAAGCTCGGTTATTTGATCACCCCCAGCATCAGCAGCCATGCGCTGGCGCGAGACGACGGCGTGGAGCGCGCACAGGCGTTTTTGCGCGAACCCGGCCAGCGCTTTGTTTTCTTGCACCTTAGCGGGCTCGACGAGGCGGGCCCCGATTCGGGCTGGTTATCTAAAGATTACCTGGATGAACTGCGCTATATTGACCGAAGCTTGGCGCCGTTGCTGACGGACGTCCGTCAGCGCGGCACGTATCTGATTGTGGTGACCAGTGACCATGCCGGGCATGAACGCCTGCACGGCACCAGCCACCCCGAGGACTTCAAGCTGCCCCTGCTGGTGCAAGCCAGTTGGCCCTTGCCGGGCATCGTGCAGGATCAATTCAGCATCGTGCGCGTCAGACCGATGGTACAAAATGCGATGGCTCAGCTGAACGGCGAGACAAAAAATTAAACACCCAGGAGCAAACGATGCGCAGACTGTTTTTGATTTCTCTTCTTGGCACCTCGCTGGCCTGGGCTGGGCCCAACGATCCGTCGAAATTTGAAGCCACACCGCTTGGGGTGCAGCGTGCGGTGTACCAGTTCAATTTCGCAAATCCGCAAGACCTGGAGCA
>PFUD01000058.1 GCA_002789915.1 Comamonadaceae bacterium CG_4_9_14_3_um_filter_60_33
TGTCCCTGGGCGCCTCAGTCACTATGGTCAACACCGTCATCAACGTGCCAGCCCAATAATCCGGAGAACCACATGAAACACATCAAAACCAAATCCGTCAGCAGCGCAGGCAAGCTCAGCCTGCTGACACTCGCCCTCATGGCGGCCCCTTTGGCCATGGCCCAAGATGCTGCGGGCTGGTACGCCGGCGCTAACTACGGCGTAACCGAGGCCAGAATTGACCATGATCGCATCGCCAGCGGCCTGCTTGGCAGTGGCCTGACCGCCACGTCGATTGCCGATGATGATCGCGACCGCGGCTACAAGCTCTTTGGCGGCTACCAGTACAACAAGTACCTGGCGGTGGAAGCCGGTTATTTCGACCTCGGTCAATTTGGCTTTGTCGCCAACACCGTGCCCACCGGCACCTTGAATGGCGACATCAAGGTCAAGGGCGTGAACATGGATGTTGTCGGCATTTTGCCGCTCACCGAGAAGTTTTCTGCCTTCGGCCGCCTTGGCGTCACTTATGCTGATACCAAAGGTAACTTCAGCGGCACCGGCGCTGTCAACGTGCTCGACCCCAGCCCGAGCAAGCGCGACACCAATCTCAAGGTCGGTCTGGGTGTGCAATATGCCTTCACCGAGGCGCTGAGCCTGCGCGCCGAAATCGAGCGCTACCGCATCAACGACGCTGTGGGCAACAAGGGCGACATCGACCTGGCCTCCGTCGGCCTGGTCTATCGCTTTGGCGGCAAAACGCCGACCCCGGTGGCGCAGACCTACGTGCCGCCACCTGTGGTGGTGGCCCAGGCGCCAGCGCCGGTGTACGTGGCGCCACCGCCACCACCACCGGCACCAGCACCTGCTCCCATGCCGCAAAAAGTGACGCTTTCAGCTGACTCGCTGTTTGACTTTGACAGCGCCGCCGTCAAGCCCACGGGGCGCGCCGAGCTCGACAAGCTGGCTGCTGATTTGCGCGGGCTTGACTTTGACGTGATCAACGTCACCGGCCACACCGACCGCATTGGCCGGCAAGCCTATAACCAGAAGCTGTCCACCGAGCGTGCCCAAGCCGTTGCCAACTACCTGGTGACTTCTGCGGGCATTCCGCCCAGCAAGATGAACGTCAAGGGCGTCAACGGCGCAGACCCTGTCACCAAGCCTGGTGACTGTGTCGGCACCAAAGTGACGCAAGCCCTGATCACCTGCTTGCAGCCTGACCGCCGCGTTGACATCGAAGTCACCGGCCAACGTTAACCCTGAGTCCGCCCGGTGTTTGCGCCGGGCGGAGGGAGATACATATATGCATAGCCCCAACACAACACGCCTTGCGTGGTGCACCGCCGCGCACGGTGACAATGCCAAATCAAGCCGTGCCGACCTGGCAGCGCTGGGCGAGCATCTGAACGCCTGCCCGCAACTGCACCGGCATTTGCTGACCCTGCATGGTGCGACCGAATCCCTGCACAGCTTTGTGGCGACACGCTTTGTGTCAACCTTGACGGTGCTTGCCCTGGTCATCGGTATCGGCGCTTGGATGCTTTGACGCGCCTGGCACAGCCGAAGCTGCGCACGCTACTTCTTGACGCGCCGGAACTTTTGTGCCAGCTGCTGGAGCGCTCGCGCGGCCCGGTGCTGCCGCCCATTCGCTCCGAGATTTTTGGCCCCCAGCGCTTTGCCCGGCATGGTCGTAGTCTGGCGCAAACACACCGCGCCACGCACGCCAAGACCCTGGCTGGCAACTTTTTTCCCCGCCTCAAGGGTAATCTGGTCACCTTGCGCGAAGCCCACCAGTACATTGGCGTGCAAGCCAGCGCCGGATACGACATCAGTCCGGCAGCCGAATGGCTGCTCGACAACTTCCACCTGATCGAGGCCCAACTCAACGAGATCAACGCCGGCTTGCCGCGCAGCTATTTTTCCGCCTTGCCCAAGCTGATCGATGAGCCGCTGGCCGGCTTGCCGCGCGTTTACGGCGTAGCCTGGGCTTTTGTGGCGCACACCGACGGTGCGTTCGATCCAGCCATGCTGGTGAATTTTTTGTGCGCCTACCAGGAGGCGCGCGAACTCAATCTGAGCGAGATGTGGGCGCTGCCCACCACCCTGCGCGTGGTGCTGATCGAGAACTTGCGCCGCCTGGCGGTGCGCATTGCCACCAACAAGGCTGCGCGTGAAGTGGCCAACCGCTGCATTGACCAGATCGCCACCCTTCCGCTAAGCACCTACGAGGCCTTGCTCGACTTGCTCAATGCGCGTGGGATTGGCCGCGTTTTTCTGGTGCAAATCGCCCAGCGCCTGCAAGACCTGCACCCCACCGACACGTCTTCTGAGCAGGCCCTGCTGCTGGACTGGCTGCACACTGTCGTGCCCGACCTGGCCGCCATGCAACTCCAGCAAGGCGCCGACCAGGCCGCCGACAACCTCAGCATGGGCAACGCCATCACCTCGCTGCGCGCCATTGGCGACGCGGACTGGCCCGAACTCATCGCTCAAAGCAGCCCCCTGATGCGTCTGATGCTGGGCTTGCCGGTGTTTGCCGCCGAAGACGCCAGCACGCGCGACCAGACCCTGCACGCGATTGAACGTCTGGCCAAACGCAGCGGCCAGTCTGAAGTGACCGTGGCGCGCAAGTTGCTGGGCTTGATGTCAGAGACCAGTGATGCCCCCAGTTCCGCCACAGCGCACTGGCTGCGCGGTACCGGCCGGCCGGCGCTCTGGACAGCCCTGGGCTTGCCGGCAAGCCGGGCCATGAACTGGCCACTCTGGATCGGTCGGCTGGCCTTGCCAGCTTATCTGGCTGTGCTTTTTGGCAGCCTGTTTGCCTTGTTTTGGCTGTTGCAGCGCCACAGTACCGAGCACTCGGCCGGCCTGACCTGGCTGGTGATGGGGCTGGCGCTGTTTCCTGCGTCTGAGGCGGTCCTTGCCGTCATCCACCGGCTCATCAGCGAATCGCTCAAACCACGCCACTTGCCGCGACTGGCATTCGCCAAAGGCGTCCCACCCGAGCACGGCGTGATGGTGGTGATACCTGGCATGCTCACCAGCGCGGCGTCTGCCCGGGCTTTGGTGCATCGGCTGGAACTGCATTACCTGGCCAACCCCGAGCCGCAAGCCCAGTTTGCCCTGCTCACCGACTGGGCCGACGCCGACTCAGCGGAAACGGATGATGACGCGGCTTGCCTTGCCAGCGCCATCCAGGGCATCCGCGAGCTCAACGCCCGCCACCCCCGGGCAGCAGGCGACACCAGCACCGCACCGCGCTTTATTCTGCTGCACCGGGCGCGGCTTTACAGCCCCAGCGAGCAGCGCTGGATTGGCTGGGAGCGCAAACGCGGCAAGCTCGAACTGCTCATTGACGCCTTGGCACAAGGCGGCAGCAGCGCTTTTCTGGACCTGGGCGAAGACTCGCGCATGGCGCGCGGCCTGCCCTACGTTGTCACCCTCGACAGCGACACCCAACTGCCGCCGGGCAAGCTGCGCGAATTGGTCGGCGTAGCCGCGCACCCGCACAACCAACCCAGGCTCGACGCCAGCGGCCGCCAGGTGGTGGCGGGCTATGGCATTTTGCAGCCGCGCGTGGCCACACCCCTGCCGACGGCGAAGGAATTCACGCTGTACCACTGGCTGTTTGCCGGCCAGTGCGGCATTGACCCCTACAGCGCGGCCAGCTCGGAAATTTACCAGGACGTGTTTGCCGAGGGCACCTTCACCGGCAAGGGCCTGCTCAACGTGCAGGCGCTGCATGCCGTGTTGTCCAATCGGCTGCCCGAGGGCCAAGTGCTCAGCCATGACCTGCTCGAAGGTGCCATCGCCCGCTGCGCGGCGGTGAGCGACATCATGGTGCTTGAAGACGCGCCCTTTCATGCTGACGTGGCCGCGTCAAGGGTGCACCGCTGGACGCGTGGCGACTGGCAACTGTTGCCGTTTTTGCTAGCCCCCGCACGCTACGGCCTGAGCGCCATCAACCGCTGGAAAATGCTCGACAACCTGCGCCGCTCGCTGGTCGCGCCGATGTCGCTGGGCTTGCTGCTGGCCAGCCTGGCGGGTTGGGTGCTGTCGCCGTGGCTGGCCTTGAGCCTGGTGCTGGCGGCGTTTTCTGCCGGGCCCATCATGGGCACCCTGGCCGGGCTGGCACCGAGCCGCGACGACATGGCCATGGGTCACTTTTACCGGGCTGCACTGACCGACCTGGCGCGCGCCTTGTTCGGTGGCCTGTGGCTGTTGGCGCAGTTGGTGCAGCAGTCGCTGCTGGCGCTCGACGCCGTGGGACGGGCGCTGTACCGCATGACTGTGAGCCGGCGCCACCTTCTGCAATGGACTACGGCCGAAGTGGCGCAAGCGCAGGCCAAAACCACGCTGTCAGCCGTGCTGCGCCAGCACCGCTCCGAGCCGCTGGTGGCGCTGCTGCTGTGGGTGGCTTTGCTGTGGACTGGCTCCCCCACACCCTGGATGGCCAGCGCTTTGTGCCTGCTCTGGGCGGCCGCGCCGCTGTGGACCTGGCTGGTCAGCCGCACCACCCCGGTCGATGCCGAGGCAGAACTCACCCAGCCGGAGCAAGCCTACCTGGCCGGCATTGCCCGCGACACCTGGCGCTTCTTTGAGCGCTGCGTCGGCCCCGACGACCGCCACCTGCCGCCCGACAACTTGCAGACTTCGCCCCACGACATCGTGGCGCACCGCACCTCGCCGACCAACATCGGCCTTTACCTGCTGAGTGTGGCCTGCGCGCGGCAGTTCGGCTGGATCGGCACGCACGAGTTGTTGAGCCGCCTGGAGGCCACGCTGGCCACGCTGCTTACGCTGGAGCGCCACCGCGGCCACTTTCTGAACTGGTACGACACCCAAAGCGGCGAGCCGCTGTTACCCAGCTACGTGTCAACCGTAGACAGCGGCAACCTCAGCGGCCACTTGTTGGCCGTGGCACAGGCATGCCGCGAACTGGCGATAGCTCCTTTTGATGGCCAAGCCGCCGTGCGGGCCATCGAAGCCTCAAGGCAACGGCTTGCACCCCTGCTGAAAGCGCGCACCACGCTGACTGCGCCGCAACGCGATGAACTCAGGTGGCTGCTGCAAGACCACCGCGCCACCTTGTGGTCGGCCAGCTTGGACCAGCCGGCCAACCAGTCCGCAAGCACCGACGCGCCCAGCACCAGCGAGCGCCTGAGAACCCTGGCCAGCGCGCTTGAACAACTGGCCTGGCAGCCCGACTTCAGCTTTCTCTACAGCCCCCGGCGGCACTTGCTCCACATTGGCCTTCGGGTGGCAGAGCAACAGCGTGACGCCGGCTTTTATGACTTGTTGGCGTCGGAATCGCGCCTGACCAGCCTGCTCGCCATTGCCAAGGGCGATGTGCCGGTGCGCCACTGGGGGGCCTTGGGCCGGCCTTTTCTTTCGGTGGGCAGTGCCGCCGGGCTGCGCTCCTGGACCGGTTCCATGTTCGAGTACCTGATGCCCGGCGTGGTGCTCGACGAGCCTTATGGCAGCGTGCTGCATGAAGCCAGCCACGCAGCCTTGCGCGAACACATCGTTTATGCCAAGTCGCAGGGTGTGCCGTGGGGCATTTCCGAGTCAGCCTACGCGGCCAGCGACGCCACACTGGCCTACCAGTACGCGCCGCACGGCGTGCCCAGGCTGGCGCTGCGGCGCACACCCACCGATGAACTGGTGATCGCACCCTACGCCACCGCACTGGCAACCCAGGTCTTGCCCCACGGTGCCAGCGAGAACTTCAAAACCCTTGAAACGCTGAACGCGCGCGCGCGCTATGGCTTCATCGAGGCCCTTGACTACTCGAGCGCCGGGCGCACCGGCAGCGATGCCTTTACCCCCGTTGAGACCTTCATGGCGCACCACCAAGGCATGAGCATCGTGGCACTGGCCAACGTGTTACTGCAGAACTGTGCGCAGCGCTGGGGCATGGCCAATGCCCATATCCAGGCAATGACATCGCTGCTGCATGAGCGGGTGCCGCGTGAAATCCCGGTGTTGCAAGCCCTGCCGCTGGCAACCCAAGCACATCTGGACCGCCGCCGCACACCCGGCATGGTGCGGGCCTTGTCGCCAGGCGAGGCCGCCATCGAGCCCACCCAGGTGTTGTCGAACGGGCGCTACAGCGTGCTGCTGCGGGCCAATGGCGCTGGCAGCAGCCGCTGGGGCCAGACCGGCATCAGCCGCTGGCGCGACGATGCGTTGCGCGACGTGCATGGCAGCTTTTTCTACCTGCGTTGGGCCGGTCAGCCGCAAGCGTTTTCCACCACCCAGCACCCGGCACCCGACCCCACCGCCACCTACCACAGCATGTTCCATGCGGACCGGGTGTGTTTTGACGCCCGTTGGCCTGCCTTGCAAACCCACACCACGGTGTGGATCAGCCCGGAAGATGACGTCGAGTTCAGGCAGGTGGAACTCAGCAACCTGGGCGACAAGGCACTCGAAGTTGAGCTCATGTCGGCCTTTGACGTCACGCTGTCAGACCCGCGCGCCGACGAAGCGCATCCGGCATTCACCAATTTGTTTGTCACCGCCCAATGGCTGGCCGTGCACCAGGCCCTGTGGTTTGAACGCAAGCCCCGACTGCCCAGTGAAGAGGGCCTGAAAATGGCTCACTTCCTGACCGATGCCAACCTTCCCCTGGGCCGCATCCGCATCACCACCGACCGCCAGCGTTGGCGCGGGCGCAACCAGGACGCAAGCCAGTTGCTGGCCGATTGCGAGCTGGCGCCTGACGCTGCTGGCGACTTGCCCCACGCCATGGACACCGGCCTGGACCCGGTTTGCGCTATCGCCGTCACGCTGGTTCTGGCGCCGCACAGCAAAGCCCGCCTGACTTTTGCCACTGCGGCGGCACTGAGCAGCGCCACCTTGCAGGCCGTGGTTGATAAGTATCGCCAGGCTGCCAACGTGAAACGCGCGTCGCTGATGTCCACCACCCTGACCAGCATCCGCCTGCGGGCACTGCGCATCAGCCCGGAGAGCTTTAGCGCCATGCAAACGCTCACCTCCATGCTGGTGCACAGCCTGACCCGGGTGCAGGCGCGACGCCCGCGCCCGGAGAACGCCGACTGCGCGGTCTGCGACCGTCAGTTGCTCTGGCGCCTGAGCATCTCAGGCGACCGCCCCATCATCTTGGTGATGGCCGGCGTATCGCAAAGCCTGGGGCTGTTGCGCGCCTTGGCACAAGCTTTAAGCCTGTGGTCCTGGAGCCGCCTGGCTTGCGACCTGGTGGTGATCAACACCGAGTCCAACTCGTACCAGATGCCGCTGCAACACGAACTGGCTAACCTGCGCGAGCGCCACAGCGCTGACTGCGGTGCCAATGGTGGCCAGGCGAGCACCGGCTTTTACGTGGTCCAGTCCCATGAACTCAGCCAAACCGAGATGAACGCGCTGCACAGCCTGGCCAGAGTCTTGTTGCGTGCCGATGGTCGGCCGCTGAGTTTTCATGTGCACGAGCTCAACCGCCTGCACGATCAGGCCCTGCTCGCGCGGCATGAAACCTCTACCTCGGTACTGCTGCCGCCCACTGTTGGCGCACAGGCCGACACGCCGTCGCAGGGGCAATTTGCTGCCGGCAGCGGTGAATTCAGCTTTGCCGTGAGCGCCACAGAGCGCCCGGCCCGGCCCTGGATCAATGTGCTGGCCAACCCAGACTTTGGCGCCCATATTTCCGAGGCTGGAGGTGGCTACACCTGGGCCGTCAACAGCCGCCTCAACCAGCTCACGGCCTGGTCCAATGACCCGGTCGGCGACCCCGCATCAGAATGGTTTTTGCTACAAGACCGCAAAACCCTGGCGCTTTGGCCGCTCACCCCGTCAGCCAGCACGGCCCCGCGCATGCGCTTTCAGGTCACGCACGGCCAGGGTTACACCACCATCAGCCACCAGCGTGACGCCCTCGACATCAGCGTGACCTGGTGTGTCGACGCCCAAACCAGCGTCAAGCAGATCACGGTGAGCCTGGTCAACCACGGGCCCAAGGCCCGGCAATTGCGCGTCATCGGTATGGTGGAGTGGCTGATGGGCGCCAACCGCAGCGACCGTGGCACGGTGCGCACTGCCGCGTTTCACCAGCGCCTGCCCGCAGCGCAACAAAAACTGACGGCCTTGCTGAGCACGCAGCGCGAGGCTTTTGCCGGCTTTGGTGGCGGTACCGCCTTTTTTGCCATGGCCCATGCCGCCGCCGAGCCCGAAGACTGGACCTGTGACCGCCGCGAGTGTTTCGATGCGCGCGGGCGCCTGGTGATGCCTGATTATTTTGGCCAACGCAGCGGCGACGGCCTGGACCCCTGCGCCGCACTCTCAACCCACCTCAACCTGGCCAGTGGCCAGCAGCTCACACACAGCTTTTTTCTGGGCTATGCCGGCAACGCCGAGGCAGCCCGCCAGTTGGCCACGCTGGTCACCCAGACACCCGCCCCGCAACGGCTCGCCCAAGTGCGCCAACAGTGGCAGGCCCTGCTGGGCGGCACCACGGTCAAGACACCTGACCCGCTGTTCGATGCCATGGTCAACCACTGGCTGCTCTACCAAGCCGTGACCTGCCGCCTGTGGGCCAAGGCCGGTTTTTACCAGGCCGGCGGCGCGACCGGTTTTCGCGACCAGTTGCAAGACGCCATGGCCCTGGCCTGGGCGGCGCCTGACGTCTTGCGTGCGCAAATCGTGCGCTGCGCATCGCGCCAGTTTGCGCCCGGCGACGTGCAGCACTGGTGGCACGCGCCGCTGGGCAATGGCGTGCGCACCCATTTCTCTGACGACCTGTTGTGGCTGCCGCACGCCTGTGTGCACTACCTCAACACCACCGGCGACGCCACCCTGCTTGATGAACCCGTGGCGTTTCTGGAAGGCCCCGAGATTCCCGCCGGGGCCGAGGACGCTTACTACACACCCACCATCAGCGATCAACAGGCGTCGGTTTTTGAGCATGCGGCCAGGGCCATCGACCGCAGCCTGCGCGTGGGGGTGCATGGTCTGCCGCTGATGGGCAGCGGCGACTGGAACGACGGCATGAACCGGGTCGGCATCGAAGGCCGCGGCGAGTCGGTCTGGCTGGGCTGGTTTTTGTACCGCGTGGTAGCCGACTTTGCGCCGCTGGCGCAACAGCGCGGTGAGCTTGAGCGGGCACAGCGCTGGCAAAACGCCGCCGCCGGCTGGCAGGCCGCCTTGAATGGCGAAGCCTGGGACGGCCAATGGTTCAAACGCGCCTATTTTGACGACGGCCAGGCACTGGGTTCGCAGCATAACCCGGAGGCCAAAATTGACCTTATCGCGCAAGCCTGGTCAGTGTTGTCCCACGGCGCGCCGCTGGACAAACAGCAGATGGCCATGGCCGCTGTGGAAGCGCATTTGGTCGATTTTGATGCGGGCCTGATCAAGCTGCTGGAACCGCCATTGGCCGATGCCGTGCCCAGCGCCGGCTACATCCAGGCCTACCCGCCGGGCATCCGCGAAAACGGCGGCCAGTATTCCCATGCAAGCGTTTGGGCCTTGATGGCACAAGCCGAACTGGCCAAACAAACGGCCGGTGACAGCGCCAAAGCCGGTGACACGGCCTACCGCTACTTCAGCTACCTGAGCCCGGCGCACCGCGCCAACCACCCCACCCGGGGCCCCGCCTACGCCATTGAGCCCTACGTCATGGCCGGTGACATTTATAGCCAGCCGCCGTATGTGGGCCGTGGCGGCTGGAGTTGGTACACCGGCTCTGCCGGCTGGCTGCACCGCGCCGCCATCGAGTCGATGTTTGGTTTGTGTCAGCGCGCCCAAACCCTCAGCTTCACACCCTGCCTGCCCTCGCACTGGCACCGAGCCGAGTTGACGCTGGTGCGCGAGCAGCGCAGCATGCGCTTCATCATGATCCGCGCCAGCAGTGCAGACGCACTGCAAGCCGCCGCTGAGCCGGACGCGCAACTGCTGCAAGTGGGGGAAAGCCTGAATTGGTCCGAGTTGACCGGGTCACGTTATTTTGTGATTCTTCTTCCATGAACACCTTGCTTTGGCATATTGTGGGGTCGACTTCAGTCGACCATGGCAGACTAAAGTCCGCCCCAAAGGGTTCAAGGTCCGTGTGCGGTAGCGGACCGGATCAACAGGTCAACGTCAAAATGCGTCTGCTCGTCAAGGTCTACCTGCGGCGTGAGTTTGTGTCGGCAAAACCACGTCGTCATGGCTTTTTCACACCTCCATTTCCATTCGGTGCGCCAGCGCACCGACGCCCTGCCGGGCCAATCTTAAAGTCACTACATCGCCCGGGATCAGCCCGGCGTTTCGCCCATCGGTGGTGGGGCTTACACCATCCATATCCTTTGGAGATTTTTATGCAAATTCGAACTACTCTCGTCGCCGCCATGATGGCAGCCGCCCTGCTCACAACCGCTGGTTGCGCTGTTGGCCGCGGTCAGCAAACGGTTGGCTCCTACGTGGACGACGCCGGCATCACCACCTTGGTGAAAACCCGCATGGCTGAAAGCAAGCTGGTCAGCGCCGCGTCCATCAGTGTGGAAACCTTGAACGGCACCGTGATGTTGTCAGGCTTTGCCAAAGATGCCACGGAAAAGAACGCCGCTGAAACCATCGCTCGCGGTGTCAACAACGTCAGGTCGGTCAAAAACGAAATCGCCATCCGTCCTTGAGCCGGATCACAAAAAGGAATCACAATGAACTGGGATCAAATTGCCGGTAACTGGAAACAGGTGACTGGCCGTGCCAAAGAGCAGTGGGGCAAGCTGACTGACGACGACCTTGATGTGGTTGCCGGTCGGCGTGACCAACTCTCAGGCAAAATTCAGGAACGCTACGGCGTTGCCAAAGAAGACGCCGAAAAGCAAATCAGCGAATGGGAACGCAAAGCCACCGACACGTGGTTTCCCAAGAAGTAGCCCAAAAAGCTTACCGCCCCGGATCTGCCTATCGGATCACGGGGTTTCTTTTTGCCCGCTCACGTCGCGCCGGGCGCTGCCGTGATCAGGCGCATCACCCGATCGATGGTGGCCAGCGTTGCTGGCTATTTGCCGCTGTTGCCATGGTTACGACGGCCGTTGTCGTGCTTGGGCTTCTTGGGTTTCTTGACTTTGACGGGCTTTGCCTCCAGGCTACGCTCCCAGCGGCCGGGCTCGCGCACATACGTGCCGCCCTGCTGCACCCAGCGATCAGGCGCCCAAATGTAGCCGTCGCGTTGCAGCATGGTGCGGCCGCGCACCCAAACATGTTGACCGTTGTTCCAGGCCCAGTAGCCCGGCGCCCAGGCGTAGCCGGGTTGCAGGGCGGGCGCAAGCTCATGGCGTGGCGCAGGTGGCGCGGGCGGCGCCAACACGATGTTGAAGTTGATCTGGGCAAACGCAGTGCCGCCCGCCAAGAGGGCCAGTGACAGCACCAAAGAGCGGGCAATTGTTTTGTGACTCATGACGTTTATTTTCCAAAGTTTAAACACCCATTTAACGGCTTAAAGGTGGTCTTGTCAGTGCGTCAGCGCACTGACACGGTCACTCAACCCAAGTAGCCTGTAGAAAGCATCAACGATTCAACTCCGGCGGAGCTTACTTTGGCAACTTTTTCCATGAACCTGCTGCGCCCGCTCAAATGGATCGGCGCTGTGCTGCTGACCCTTGTCGTCGCGGCGGTCTTGTTCGTCACCGTGTTCGACTGGAACTGGCTGCGCGCGCCGCTGCAGCAAAAGGTGTTCGAGCGAACTGGCCGCGAGCTGCTGATTCAGGGCGACCTGGATGTGCATTTGGGCTGGCCCTGGCCGCGCTTGCAAGCCCGGCAGGTCAGCTTTGCCAACCCGGCCTGGGCAGCGCAAAAGCAGATGCTGACCGCCGACGAGGTGTCGTTTTCTATTCACTTGCCACAGCTCCTGGCGCAGCGCCTGTCGGTGTCCGACCTGCATCTGGTCAAACCCCTTGTTTACCTGGAACGCGACCCCGATGGCCGCAAAACGTGGCTCCTCGACCGTGAGCAGAAAGACGACAGCGCCCGCATCACCATTGACCGCCTCACGTTCGACCAGGGCGTCGTTGGCTACGACGACACGGCAGATAAAACCAGCATTCGCGCCGAACTCTCCACGCTGGCCAAGCCTGCCGAAGGCACGCAGGCAGCGGGTGTCGCGTTCAAGGCAGAAGGCAAATACAAAGGCCTGCCACTCGTCGCCAAAGGCACGGGCGACTCGGTGCTGGCCTTGCGCGACGACAGTACGCCCTACGGCCTGAGCATCGATGGCAAGGTGGGCCACACCGACATTCGGGCGGAGGGCCACATTACCAGCCTGATCACTTTTTCGGCCATCAACATGCAACTGGCACTCAGCGGCGACAACCTGAACCAGCTTTATGCCGTGACCGGCATCGCCCTGCCCGCCACCCGCGACTACGTCGCCCAAGGGCATCTGGTGCGTAAGGGCAACACGCTGCGCTATGACGACTTTTCGGGGCGCGTGGGCAGCAGCGACCTGACCGGTTGGTGGCAGGTCGAAACTGGCGGCAAACGGCCGTTGTTAACGGCTGATCTGGTGTCGAACCGACTCACACTGGAAGACCTGGGCCCGGTCATTGGCGCACGCCCCGGCCATCTGGAAGCCGCTATTTCTGCGACCGAGCAGACCGGCAGCGCCGCCGCGATCACGCCCAGAGCCAAGCGCGTGATTCCTGACATTCCCTTCAAATTCGAGCACTGGGACACGGTTGACGCCGAGGTCAAGTTCAGCGCCAAGTCCATGCGGCCAGCCCAATACATGCCGCTGGAGGCGTTTAGCACCCGATTGCAACTGAAAGATTCGGTGCTGACGCTCGATCCGCTGCAATTTGATGTCGCGGGCGGGCAACTCGACGCATCGATCCGGCTGGATGGCCGCCACAACCCGATCCAGGCCAGCACCGAGTTGCAACTCAAACGACTGGCGCTGGCCAAATTGCTGCCGGCAGCCCAAAAAGACACCACCAGCGCCAGCATGGTCGGCGGCAAGATCAAACTAGCCGGCAATGGCAACTCGGTGGGCGCCATGCTGGCCCAGGCCAATGGTTCGGTTGCGCTGCTGGTGTCGCGCGGTGAGATCAGCCAGATGGCGATGGAAAAAGCCGGCCTGCACCTGTGGGAGATTTTTCAGCTCACGCTCTCGGGGGACAAACAAATCAAATTGCGCTGCGCCGTGGCCAATTTCAACGTCACGTCCGGCGCCATGCAAGCCGACACCTTGCTGCTCGACACCGAGGTGACGACGCTGCTGGGCAGTGGCAGCATCGACCTGGCACAGGAAAAGCTCGACCTGACCCTGACCCAGGACACCAAAAAAACCAGCCCGCTGGCCTTGCGCAGCCCGATCCACATTGGCGGCAATTTTGCCAAGCCCGTCATCGGCGTCGATCAAGGTCAGATGGCGGTGCGCGCGCTGGGCGCCCTGGCGCTGGGCGCCATCAACCCGCTGCTGGCGCTGATCCCGCTCATCGACGCCGGGCCAGGGGAAGACAGTGATTGTGCGCAGTGGCTGCAAGAGAAAAGATGAGCAGCTGTGTTTGGCGTGGCGGGCTGAGCTATGGGGCCGCAGGCTGTGCGCAGCTTGAAGGCCTCAAAACATCGCCTTTTTAAATTTCGGAATTTGCGGGGCAAGCTTGCGCAAACGATGTCACGTCTTCCAGACTGAACGCATCGCCAAAGGCCACGGCCAGTTCCGATCGCCGTTAACGTTGATGCTTCAGTTTTGCGGAATCTCCTGGGCCACCAAAAACTGGGCCAGCTGATCGACCACCCGTTGCACCGCGCGGTTGGCGGCCAGCACGCCGCCGTAGGCGTCTTCCGAGTCGGCGGGTTCCAGTGCCTCGAACGCTTGCCAGGCCAACACCTGGCGGGTTTTGTCGTCAATCAGCGTTGCGCGAAGGGTCAGGCGCACCTGGCTCGGGCTGCTTTGAAACTCATGCTGCAGGCGGATGATGTCAGTCTCCAGGCGCACATCGCCGGAGGCCGCTCCGGGCATCAACACCACCGCACGAAAGGCGCCGGTTTTTTCAATGGCGGCGACCAACAGCGGCCCCAGCATGCGCGCTGGCGGCTCAACCCACTGGCTTTGGGCAAAGTATTCGAGCTTGTGCGCTTCGCGCAGGTAGATGATGCGCGGGCTATCAAAGCCAGCGGCGGCGTGTGGCGGGTTGATCAGCAAGGTGGCTGTCTTGGCGCTTGCTATGGCCATGGGTGGCACTTTGCCAGCGTTTGGCTGCAGCGCGGTGCCAAGTGTGTAAAAGTTCGTCGCCGGGCTTTGCGATGGCTGCAAGGCGGTGCAGCCGGACAAGGCCGCAAGCGACACGCCAATGATGGCAAAACGCCACCATGAACAGTTGCCAGATACCGAACCCTGTGGGGCGGACTTTAGCCTGCCAGGTCGACTGAAGTCGACCCTACAAAAAACCAAGCCAACGCGCGACGCTCTGTCGCTGTGCAATCCACTCATGGTGACACTCCTTTTTCGCCGGGTCCGGCTAAGACGGGTTGACGACCGAAGATGAGGCCGCGCGGGTCGCGCTCGGTCTGGTCGCTCAGGCGCCGCAGTGACGACGTCAAGGCGCTCAGCTCGCCCAGCAGGCGCTCCACTTCCGGCAGGGTATCGACGCTGAGGCGCTTGACATCGGCGCCCATGGCGTCCACCGTGGCGCCGGCTTTGACGCTGGTGGTCGCCACTGCCTCGCCCATTTTTTCGAGCGCATCGGCGCTACGCCCGATGCGCTCGACTACCGGGGCCAGGTTGGCAGTGAGCTTGGCGGTGTTGTCGAAGGTTTTGGTGGCCTGGGTCAGGCCCTTGTCTATGTCAAGCCGGTGCGCCGCCACCGTTTTGGCAACAGCGGCCAGGTCGGCCAGCGCGCTTTTCAGAGCCGCCTGGTTTTCCGGACCGAGCAGGTTATTGATACCGTCCGAGGTGCTGTCGAGCTTGCTCAGCACACTGGTCAGGATGTATTCGAGCCGGGTGGAAAGCGATGGCTTGGTGCGAATCTCGGGGTAGAGGCTGCCGGGCTTGACCTGCAGCACCGGCGAGTCTGGCGCGCCACCGCTGAGCTCCACGTAGGCAATGCCGGTCAGCCCCTGAGTTTTCAGCACGGCCACGGTGTCTTCGCGGATGGGCGCGCCATCGGCAATGGCAAACAGCAGCCTGACCTGCTGCGGGTTGTCGTGGTCCAGGGCAATGTCCTGCACCTTGCCTACGTCCACGCCGTTGTATTTCACCGGCGCATTCAGGTTCAGGCCGGCCACCGACTCATCCATCACAGCCAGGTAAAGGTCGTATTGCTTTTGCCATGAGCCGCCCGAGGCCAGCCACAGCGCGCCCGCGATCAACGCGGCTCCCAGCAGCAGCACAAATGCGCCGACCAGGGTGTAGTTCACTTTGGTTTCGATGATGTCTCCTTGGGTAAGCTGATGGGTGGCACCCCGGCTTGCGCGGCGCGTCCGCGCGCACCCTCAAAAAATGGCCGAATGCTGGGGTTGTCCAGTTGTGCCAGTTCAACCATGGCGGCCACGCCCTGCACTGTGCCTTCGCCCAGCACAGCCACCCGGTCGGCTACTTGCCACAACAGGTCCAGGTCGTGCGAGATCATGACAATGGTCAAGCCAAACTGGTCACGCAGGTTGATAACAAGTTCGTCGACACCGGCAGCGCTTTGCGGATCGAGCCCGGCCGTGGGCTCGTCCAGAAACAGCAATTCAGGGTCCAGCGCCAAGGCCCGCGCCAGCGCGGCGCGTTTCATCATGCCGCCGCTGAGCTGCGCCGGGTATTGCGCGCCCACTTCGGGTTTGAGGCCGGTCATGGCCAGCTTTTTGGCTGCGATGTCATCAATCTCCCTGTCGCCCAGCTTGGTGTGTTCGCGCAGCGGCAGGCCGATGTTTTCCAGCACGGTGAGCGACCCGAACAGGCCACCTTTTTGGAACATCACGCCCCAGCGCAAACGCAATTTAAGAGCCGCCGCGCGCGACAGGCCGTTCAAATCAACCCCCAGCACCTTGATGCGGCCCGAATTGGGCTGGTGCAGCAAGATGATTTCGCGCAGCAGCGTCGATTTGCCCGAGCCGCTGCCGCCAATGATGGCAAACACCTCGCCACGGCGCACCTGCAAATTGAGGTTGCGATGCACCTCATGCGTGCCAAAACGGGTGCACACCTGCTGCAGGTCGATGACGATGTCAGGGACGATGTTGGCGGCCACGTTCATGTCACAGGCCAAGCACGCTGAAGGCCACCGAGAACAGCGCATCGGCCACGATCACCAAAAAAATCGACTGCACCACACTGCGGGTAGTCTGGCGGCCCACGCTGTCTGCGCCGCCATGGGTGCGAAAGCCCTGAAAACACCCCACCACCACAATGATGGCGGCAAACACCGGCGCCTTGCCAATGCCCACGAAGTAAGAGGTGAGGCTGACCGCCTTTACCAGCCGGTCCAGAAACTCGCCAAAGCCCACGCCCAACTGCGTCTGGGCCATGAGCATGCCGCCAAAAATGCCCAGGCCATCGGCAAACACCGTCAGCAGTGGCAGCGCAATGACCAGCGCCAGAATTTTGGGCAGCACCAGCAGTTCCATCGGCTCAATGCCAATGGTGCGCATGGCGTCAATTTCTTCAGTCACGGTCATGGTGCCAATCTGTGCCGCGTAAGCCGAGCCGGAGCGCCCGGCCACGATGATGGCGGTGATCAGCGGCGCAAACTCGCGCAGCATCGACAAGCCCACCAGGTCAGCGACAAAAATATTGGCACCGTACTGGCGCAACTGGTCGGCGCCCTGGTAGGCCACCACCACACCCAATAAAAACGACAACAGACCGACGATGGGTAGCGCATCAAAACCGGCGCTGCGCAGGTTAAACAGCACCACGCGCCAGCGAATGCGCGACGGGTGCACCAGCCAGTCAGCCAGCCCGAGTGCAATCTCGCCAATAAAACTCAGCATGGCCAGCCACTGCGTCAGCGTGCTGACAGCACTGCGACCAAAGCCTTCGAGTGCCGTGGGCGACCGAGGCACGGCGAGCGCCTGCGCTGGTGCTGGCGGCTTGATTTGAGAAGAAGCAGCGGGTGACAGCGGTTGGGTACTCATAAGATGTTCGAGACTAGGGCTGGGCCTGGCGCGGGTCTGTGTGCTATCGCACAGAAAAAACTTCGCCATCGGGCAATAGTAGCGCCTGTATCAATTACCGAGCAACTGGAGAACCAATGAAAAAGAAGAATCCACTTGGCCTGCGCCTTGCCACCGCCACTTTGGTTGGTGTCATGACGATTTACCTGGCCGCTTGCAGCAAGACTGAAGCACCCGCCAGCGCCCCAGCCGCCACTCCTCCGGAAACCAGCGCCCCAGCGGTCAACACGCCGGTGGAAAGCACCACGATCGGCACCGACATTGATGACAGCATGCTCACTGCCAACGTCAAGGCGGCGCTGCTCGACAACATTGACATCAAGAGCTTCGACATCAAGGTAGAAACTCGCAAGGGCGAAGTGATGCTGAGCGGCTTTGTCGACAGCCCGAGCCAGATCGAAGGCGCACTGGCCATAGCCCACGCCGTGCCGGGGGTGGTCAGCGTCATCAACAGCATCAGCCTCAAGGGCGAACCGATTACCCTGGGCACCAAGGTGGATGACGCCGTCATCACCACCCGGGTCAAGGCCGCGCTCATGGCAGACGACAACATCAAAGGCGCAGACATTTCCGCGGTGACTCGCGACGGCGTGGTACAACTCAGCGGCTTTGTGAATAATCAAGGGCAGATTGACCGTGCCCTTGAAGTGACTCGCAGCATTGAAGGTGTGAGCAGTGTCAGTAACGAGTTAACGCTCAAACAATAACCGGAAGAAGTAAATGAAAACCTTGAACAAATTAACGGCGGCGTCCGCCCTTGTGGCCACCCTGATGCTTGGCGCCTGCGCCGAAATGGGCATGCAGCCCAACACTGCCCAGAGCACGGCCTACCCGACGCAAAACACCGGCGTCTACACGCAATATGGCGTGGTGCAATCGATCGCTCTGGTGCAACAAGAAACAGCCACCAGCCCGATTGGCGCCGGCACCATTGTTGGCGCGGTTGTGGGTGGCGTGCTGGGCCACCAAGTGGGCGGCGGCACTGGCAACACAGCGGCCACCGTGCTCGGTGCAGCGGGCGGCGCCTACGCAGGCCATGAGATTGAAAAACGCAGCCAGACCCAGCAAGGCAACGTGTACCAGTTGTCAGTGCGCCTGAACAACGGCAGCTACGTCACCCTGAACCAAGCCACCAGCAACGACATCCGGGTGGGTGACAGGGTGCGGGTCGACAACGGCGTGGCCACGCGTTACTAATCGCTCAGCAGCCGGTCGATTTCCTTCTTGACCACGCCGTAGCATTCGCAGGCGTGCGCTTCCAGGCCAGCGCGGTTGAGCACGCTGATATGGCCACGGCGGTAACGGATGTAGCCCAGGCTTTGCAAATGGCCAGCCGCCTCGGTCACGCTTTCGCGGCGCACACCCAGCATGGTGGCCACCAGTTCTTGCGTCATCACCAGTTCGCGCTCGGGCAGGCGGTCAAGCGTTAACAACAGCCAGCGGCAAAGCTGCTGCTCGACCGTATGGTGGCGGTTGCAGGCGGCTGTTTGCGCCATTTGCGTCATCAGTGCCTGGGTATAGCGCAGCAGGATGCGCTGCAACGCGCCAGCCCGGTCGAACTCTTGTTTCAGGATATGGCGATCGAGCCGGCAGGCGTTGCCAGCGGTTTGCACCACGGCCGAGCTGGGAGTGGTGTCGCCGCCCATGAACAAAGATATGCCCACCATGCCTTCGTTGCCAACCCCCGCAGTCTCGGCGGAGGCGCCGGTTTCAGTCACGTAGTGCAGCGAAATAATCGAGGTGGTGGGAAAATAAGCATGACGCATCTGCATGCCGGGTTCGTACAGCATTTGGCCCAGCGCCAGCGGCACCAGTTCCAGGTGCGCGGCCAGAGTTTCAAAGTCTTTGGCTGGCAAGGCCGCCAAAAGACGATTTTCATTTGGGTTGAGCAGGGATTGCATGGATGCTTCAGTTGTTATTGTTATCTTATTGACCTTTTACGGTCGGTTCAACACGATTTAGCGTGAGCTTGCGAATTCTCAAGCCTTCTTGTAGCTGCTATTTCATCACGGCCTCAGGGTCAACTCGACCCCAATGCCACGGTAGCCAACAAAACGGCTGTTGCTGTTGAACATGGGCTCTCCACTGACCTGAAACGTTTGCTCACTGCCATCGGCATTGACGCGGTGAAAGACAAAATCAAGAAACGGCTGGCGGGCGGCAATGGTGGCGCGCAGCTTGGTACGCTCCTCCTCATTCCAGCCGTTGAGTACCGGGGCATTTTCTTCACCATCGAGCGTCTCCACTTGCACGCCCAGCATCTCCAGCACCGGGCCTGACACCTTGCTGAACTGGCCGTTCTCATTCTGCTCCCAATACCAGTCCGAGGCCAGCTCGGTCAGGCTCCGGTAGCGCGCCTCGCTCTCACGCAGCTCGGCGGTGCGCTCGGCCACCGTAGCCTCCAGCTCTTTGTTGTAGTTGGCCAGCTTGCGGTACAGCAGGCGCACTTCGAGCATATTGCGGATGCGCGTTTTGACCTCGGCCAGGTCAAACGGCTTGCTGATGAAGTCCTTGGCGCCCGCCGCCAGGGCCCGCAGCTTGTGGCCCGGCTGGGCAGTGAGCACAATCACCGGTAAATAGTCGTCGGTGACGTTGGTTTTGAGACCTTCCATCACTTGGAAACCGTCCATAACCGGCATTTGCAGATCAAGCAGGATCAGGTCGTAACTGTTTTTCCGGTGCAGCGCGCACACATCTTCGGGGTTCAGGGTCGAACTCACCCGGGTGTAGCCGGCGTCTTGCAGCAATTGCTCGAGCAATTGCACATTAGCCGACTGATCATCGACGATCAGAATGCTGGCGTTAAGAATATCCTTCGTCATGGGCATGGCTTGTTTCCTGGTTTCATTTTGTTACCTGATTTGTACAGGATTTTTGAGAATGTTCATGTTGCACGATTCTGGCCCGATGGTCGGTGCGCTGGCGCGCATAGACATCGTCAATGGCAGCCATTAACGTAAAAGAACATCGCCATTTGTGGCAAAAGATTGCCATGAAATAAGCGGACTCCCGCTATAGGTCGCGCGTTTCCGAAACAACATGGTATTGCTGCGGAGGGCTAGAAAAATTGCTTGGCAAAATTGGCAACAGCCAAGGCCAACAACGCGCCCAACATCCATTTGAGCAAAGACATTTCACCATGCACACCCATAATTTCTGTTTTGATCTCTGCCACAGCCAGGGCGACGTCTTTGCGTGTGGCAATCTCGGCTTCACCGCTGGCATCCTTAAAAGCCTCAGCCATGGCCATGGCCGTGGCCTGCTCGCGACTCACCCCTGCCCGCTCAAGCCGTTCAACAAACTTCAGGGTATCAAAAGTGATGGGGCTCATGCTTTGAATACTAGCATGGTCCAAGGGGCAATGTGCCTGGCAGACGCAACACCAACACCGCGTTGCTTCCGCCAAACGCAAAAGAGTTTGACAACATGGTTCTGGCGGCTACACCGCTGCGGGCCAAGTTGGGCACATAGTCCAAGTCGCACGCCGGGTCGGGGGTGTTCAGGTGTAGCGTGGGCAAGGCCACCGCGTGCTGCATGCCAGCAGCGACAGCACGGCTTCAAGCGCAGCCGTTGCGCCCAGCAGGTGGCCGTGCATTGCCTTGGTGGCGCTGATGGGAATGGCTGGCGCGCGCGCCAAACACCGCCTTGATCGCCGCCGTTTCTGCCGCGTCATTGGCCGGCGTACCGGTGCCGTGGGCAATGCGCAACCAGGCTTCGCCAATGGCCACTGCCGACGACGAGCAGGCGGTCGAATACGTCAGGCTCGGGCAGCGCAGCTTGTAGTCAATGGCAATCCAGGCGGCGCTGGCGTTGTGCATGCCCAGCAGGATGGTGAACGGCTTGATGCGGTCCGAGCCTTCGGCGTAAAGCGTCTGGTAGCCCTCGTCGTTGGACGACACCCCGGCCATGCCGGTGACGGCGACGCGTCTCATGACGCCGCCACACCGGGTGGCATGAGCGCACTTTTCTGGGTTGTATTGCTTGTGTTGCTTGTGTTGCCTTGCTGCTCGGCAAAGAGTTCATCGATAAAACGAACCACATCGCCCAGGGTGTGTAAATCCACCGCGTCAGGCGACAGCGTGATGTGGAATTCGTCCTCCACGTTGAACAGCAGTTCGGCCACGCCAAGCGAATCAATGCTCAGCGCTTCAAGTTCCGCGTCCAGTGTCACCAGATTGGGGTCAAGCTTGTAGTCCTTGATCAGGAGCGCGCGAAGGTGTTCAAAAACTCATCAAAATTTATCATCGCCGCTGCTGCGGTTTTCGCTGCCGCTACCAGCGCTTATGCGCAGGGCACCGCAACGGAAATCCGTCCGGACCAGGGCATCACGTCCCAGTCTCAGCAACAAACGCAGGAACAGATGCAGCAGCAAGCGAACCAACCGTATCAGGGTTCGACAACTCAGCCCGCCACAGGTAGCTCGATGAACCGGACTGACGGCACGGGCGCCGCTGGCATGGGCACGCGGACAGATTCCACGGCTGCCGACGGCCGCACGCCCACCACTGAGCGCGTGGCCCGAGCTGACCGCAACTAAGCCATGGCACACGTTGCCGCAATGATGCGTAGTGACGTGCTGGTCAGCGTTTTGCTTGCGCTGTCTTTTCCATTGACAGCGCAGGCAGAGCAACTGGCCAGCAACACCAACTTCGAAATTGCGCGGCCACCAATTTCTGCGGCTGCGCCTGCCGCTGACTTTGGCGCTGCAAGGCCTTCAGCCGACGCCAGGCGCGTGGCTGACTGGATCGCCGCCACCGACGACAGCAAGGGCACCACGCTTGTCATCATCGACAAGCGCTCTGCTTTGCTTTACGTGTTTGATGCGCATGCGCGCCTGGTCGCAACCTCTCCCGTCTTGCTGGGTGCCGCGCTGGGTGACGAGAACGTACCCGGCATAGGCGAGCGCCCCATTGCCCTGGTGTGACCAGAGGAGCGCACCACACCGGCCGGCCGATTCGTTGCCGAACGCGGCCGCAACGCCCGTGGCGAAGACGTTGCGTGGGTGGACTGCGACACAGCGGTTTCCATGCACCGCGTGGTGACTTCCAACCCCGCCGAGCGGCGTCTGGCGCGCCTGGTTTCGCCGACTGCCGATGACAACCGAATTTCTTACGGCTGCATCAACGTGCCGGTGGCGTTTTACGAGACGTATATTCGGCCGATGTTTGCGCGTTATTCAGGTATTTTGACTTTCCGAACTGGTGCCGGGCAAACTCCATCGCAGCGCGGAATGGCTCGGTACTCAGCCTTGCCAGGGACGGGCTTTGAACGCAATCGGGGGCAAGGTAGTTCATGCGGGCTTGCCCTTGGTGGGTGCTGTGGTGGTTTGGGTCATGGAAATTCCTGTTGGCCAAGAGCAAATCGAGCGCCGGGGAAATCTGGCGGCCCGTGCTTTTTGCAATGGCCAAATCGTAGGCCGGCGGGGCAGGTATTTCTGTGCGGCTGCGTGCGCACATCACACTATTTGAAGCACGCCGCAGGTGTGACAACCAAAATATCCTCGCGGAAAACGGCTACACCATCACCTGCATGGGCAGCAAGATGGGCATCGGTTCTACCAAAGCAAGACGTTCAATGCCCGGCCGCTGGCGGCCAGCCCCTGCTCCGTATGCTTGTAGGCAAGGCTGGCATGGTTCTCTGCTTGACTGGCATCGCCAGCATCATGAAAAAGTGCTGCTTGCCGGTGGTACTTGATGGCTTTTTCCAGTTGCGCTGCGGCCTCTTTATGAAGGGACTGAGGCGTAACGATGGATTCCGGCGAAATAGCTGTGCTCGTGCTGCTCATGATGGCTCCTTGTCTGATGTCGGCAAATAATATTTATGCAACAAAAACCGGTCGGTTCGCTACCGAACAAACGTACACCGTTGCCCGCAATTACATTGGCGCAGGTTCCATGCCATCACAGGAGTATTCAAAATGCGTTTCAGTTCCAAAGGCCGTTTGGCAGTGACTGCGATGATTGACATTGCATTACGGCAGGAATACGGGCCGGTACCGCTGACCGACATCGCGTCGCGCCATCCCATTTCACTGTCCTACCTCGAGCAGTTGTTCTGCAAGTTACGCCAGAATGGCTTGGTCACCAGCATCCGCGGCCCTGGTGGCGGCTACACACTGGGGTATCGCAGTGATGACATCACGGTGGCAGACATCATCTTGGCCGTCGAAGACCCGCCACCAAAAACAAAGCGGCAAGAAGCTTCACTGGCGCAAGACATGACGAAAGATCTGTGGGACACCATGAACGCCAAAGTGCAAGATTTCATGCGGTCTGTCACTTTGAAGAGCCTGGCAAAGACCCAGTTGGCCATGGGTGCCAAGATTGAGCAAAAACCAGTTCAAAACCGGGGCGTGTTCAAAGCGCCGGTGCAAAAATCTGTCCGTGCCGATGTCAGCAATTCGGTGTTCGCACTGGGCCACGCTTTGCAGATGCGCTGATTTTTTTGGCGTAGGCGAATGGCATCGTCAAACGATCATGTCGCCAGTTGCAGGGCTTGATCACAACCTGGACACCTGTTTGGCGATGGAACGGCCGCGGCGACCGAAATCTTTGCGCTCAACGAATTGGGCCGTGTCGAGGACCCCGCTGCCACTGCGGCAGAACAGGACGACCTGCAACAGGCCATGGCGCCGGGCGACGAGGCCAGCCAAGAACTCATGTCCGGCAGCTGAGTCACGCGCCGGTGGGGAAGGTCTGTGGAAGACCTTCGTCGCCAGCGCGGCGGTGTGCGCCATCAGGAAAAAGTGGCCAAGACAAACGGATATGGATCGTGGACTTTGTTTACACCCGCTGCCAGACGGTGTGCCTGGCGCTTGGCACAGTTTTCCAGCAACTCCAGCAGCAGATTCAGGCACGCGGGCTCACCGGGCGCGTGGGACTGCTCTCGATCAGTTTCGATCCGGCCCATGACACGGCAGACTCGCTCAGCGCTTACCGCGACCGCATGCGCATGGACCCGCGCGTCTGGCGTCTGGTGACGCTCAGCTCGGCACCGGACCGACGCGAGTTGCTCGACGCCTTCGGGATCATGGTGATCCCGGCTCCGCTGGGCGAGTTCGAGCACAACGCCGCCCTGCACCTCGTCACCAACGCCGGCCTGCTGTTTCGCATCCTCGACTACGACGATGTAGACCTTGCTCTGGCGACGGCGCTGGCCGCCAGCCCATGAGCGGCAGTGCATGGCGCGCTTCATGGGCCGGTCTGGCCGTGTGCTTGGCCGACGGCGCCCTGTCCGTACCCCCTTTGCGCAGTCTCATCGAGCAAAGCTCGGTCTGGCACATGGTGGTCCAAATGCCGATGCTCGTCGTTGGCGGCTGGCGGCTGGTGGCTGTTGGGCAATGGCATCGAGGGCATGAACGGCCTGAATGGGCGCCACCTTGGCCCCTGGAATCAATTTGGGTTGACCGGCTTTCTCGCGAGTCAGCTGATCGCCGCCTACTGGATGCTTCCGCTGGCCATCAACCGCGCGGTCGTGCTGCCTTCGGTCGATGCGCTCAAGTTTGTCTCCCTGATCGCGTGCGGCGCGATGCTCAAGATGTCTATTGAGCGCGCGCCTGCGGTGCTGCAGCTGTTCTTCGTTGGGTATGCCGTCTCGATGTTGATCTCCGTGGGCGCCTTCCTCGCCACCACCGACAGGCGGCTTTGCAACGCGTACGCGCTCGACAGTCAACTCAACGCCGGGGGCGGCGTCATGGCACTGGGCATCACGCTTGGCGGCGCATGGGCGTGGCGACTGTTTCGGGGCGCCCGCAGCAGTGGCCACCTCATGCCGCGCTGAGGTCTTCAATCATCGGCAAACGTACGCTGTCGCACGGACGGGACTGTTGTGGTGCGCTTAACGTTGCCAAACAGTTGACGGACAAGTTGCTTCGTCAACTCAACCAGGAGAAGCACATGAACCCATTGATCACCCCAACGCCCGGGAGCCCGATCCCCGGCAACCCTGTGCCTGGCAACCCAATGCCCGATACCCCAATGCCCGACGCCCCAATGCCCGACGCCCCGCTGCCCGACGCCCCGCTGCCCGACGCCGAGCCGGAGGACGAAGACCTGGCCGAGCAGGCCAATCCCGGCCACGGCGTTCCGTCGCAAGACCCGGACCCAGCGGCGCAGACACAGCTAGAACCCGAAGACGTCGAGCGCGAAGCCAACTCGGTTTACATCGGTGGTGGCGGCTTGGCAGGTGCGGCCACAGGTGCCGCCATTGGCGTCGCAGTGGCAGGCCCGGTTGGCGTTATGGTCGGAGCTGCAATCGGTGCCGTTGCCGGCGCAGCTGGCGGCGCCGCTGCTGGCGCTGCAACGAAACCAAAAGATTAGTTCACGGCTCAGTAACGCGCATCCACTGGTTTGCCTCCCTTGGGCCAATCTTTGCCCTTGTCCGGAAAATCCGGACGGGGCTGGCGCGAAAAATACGTCGACACATCCACAGACTCCTGATCGGACAGCCCGCCTTGTCCCAGCGGGAATTTCTCATGCATACCGATCGGCATGTTGCGTTTGACAAAGGCCGCTGCGGTGTAGGTACGCGCCATGCCGGCGCCGATGTTGAATGACTGATCGCCCCAAACCGGCGGGTAGATAAATTTGCCGTCAGCCTGCTTCAAGCCTTCGCCGTCCTTGCCGTGGCATACCGCGCACTGCACCTCGTACACCAACTTGCCATTTTCCAGGTTGGGCTTGTCAGGTCGGCATCCGTGAAATGCTGAGTGCTGTTATGGATCACCTCCGCCATGTTGCCCGACACCGTGGTGAAACTGTTTTGTCCGGTTTTCAGCAGCAGGGCCGTGTCCTCTACCGTCCACAAATTGCGCAGGCTGTAGGCGTGCCACGATTCAACCGTTTCGCCCGCAAGAAAGTGCTTGCCAGCCGGGCCGGCATCACTCATGGCCTTCTCCTGGAAAGCAAGGCCGCGCGGCGTGTGGCAGGCGCCGCAATGCCCCAAGCTCTGCACCAGATAGGCGCCCCGGTTCCAGACGACATCCTGGTTGGCGTCCGGCGTGAAGGGCGCATCATCCAGAAACGCCCAGTTCCACAATGACAGGCCCCAACGCATGCTGAACGGCCAACGCATCTCTGCTGGCTTGTTGGCCTGACTGACCGGCGCCAGGCCTTTCATCAGAAAAGCGTACAGGGCGCGCATGTCGTCTTCGCTCATCTTGGCGTAAGAGGGGTAAGGCATGGCGCGGTCAAATTGCGCAAACGAAGTGTTGCCGATGCCGCTGGTGGTGTGCGGCGTGACCAAAAATCAAAAACGTACCAAAAATTGACAGAAGTGATCTGGAGATATTCATTGCATTGCACCATGTTGATACGCAGCGCAGCGTAATGAATCGACAGATTGGCCGTCAGTGCGCTAGCGCACAGTCTGGCAAAGCCGCACAGTCGACCCTACGCGATTGCTCGGACAGGGCCGCAGTCAATGCAAATTGACCCCGTAGCCCGCATGAAGCGCAAGCGCAATGCGGGAGGTTTGGGGCGCGCTGCTATGGTGGGGCAAACGGCAAACCCGGATTGCGCTGCGCTCCATCCGAGCTACGGGCTGCAGGTCGCATCTTTCAAAATGCTGCTTTGACAGTCGGTTTGTTGTGAATGATTCAGCGCCTTTTCGAAGACAGCGTTCGCAACCGCACAGAGTGCAGCAACTAACCAGGGCTCGCTACGCTAACCTGAATGCATCCATGAGCCAACGCCACCTCACCCTCCTGCAACTCAACGACCTGCACGGTTACCTTGAACCTCACCCCGAAGTCTTTCGCGGCCAGGGCAAGTTCAATTACCAAGCGTGGTGGCGGTGTGAGCTGCGCCGGTCAGGGTGCCAGCGTCATCACAAGGTACAGTCCCAACGCCAGCAGCGGCACAAACAGCGCCAGAAAAACCACCAGACGCATGCCCAGCACGTCCGGCAAAATGATCTCGCCGCGGTAGCCGATTTTCATGAGAGTTGAGGCGAGCAGGCCCGTTGTTTCGGCATAGACATAACTGCCCACGATCAGGCCCAGTAGGCCGGCAATCGCGTCAAAGTTGCCCTGCCCCAGCGCCACGATGCCGGTTCCCGGGCAATAGCCAAGCACGCCAAGCCCGACCCCGAACAGCAGGCCACCAATCATGTTGGCAGCGTAGCGCGTCGGCTTTAAATGCAGCTTGACCAGGCCGAGCGCACGCAGCCCAAAAATGCCCAGCATGCCAACGATGATGGCCGTGAGCATGATCTTGATGACGGTGAAATCCGTCAGCAGAAACTGCCCCATCAGCACCTCGTAGTTGGCCACGCCGCCTTTTTGCAGCAGAAAGCCAAACACCACACCAAACAGCAAACCCAACACCAACTGGCGCGCTGAATCCGGTTTGTCTGGCTCGTCCAAGTCTTCTGGTTCGTGCACCGGGATGACGAGCACCGGTGGGGCCTTGTCGGGCCGTGGTTTTGCAGCAATAGCCATGGCGTTCCTCACAGGCGGAACATCACATGGGCGGTCGCGACGCCACCGACAAACGCCACCCCGAGGCGCAGTGTCACATCAGCGCCAAAGCGCTGTTCCCACAGTGCGGGTACCCAGGCGGCGGTGAACTCGCCGCCAGTGAATGCGGCAATGAAGGCGCCCAGCAGCATGCCCGGCTCTTGGGTAAAACGCGCGTCCTCAAGCGCATAAAGCCGTTCAATGCGACGCTCGATTTTGGTCTCGCCGCCCCTGAAATTCGACACCAGCACCGCGGCGATCAGCGCGACGCTTGCCGCACCAGTTACAAGCAAAACCCGACGCGGCAACTTTCGCATGGTGCAGGCCAGCTAAACTTTCATCGGCAGCGGTGTCGGCAGCGGTCCGGGTGGTGGCGCGGGAAAAGGTGGCTCAACGGGCGCCGGCCTGGGCGTTGGCGGCGTGGGCATGGGCGGCATCGGCTCTGGCGACGGCGCAGGTGAGTGCATGGCAATGGGCA
>PFUD01000121.1 GCA_002789915.1 Comamonadaceae bacterium CG_4_9_14_3_um_filter_60_33
AGCCCAAGCCCAGACCGTGCGACACGAAGTGGTTGCGCAAGGGCTGGAGCACCCCTGGGCGGTGGCGTTTTTGCCGCAGGGGCGGTTTCTGGTGACCGAGCGGCCCGGACGCCTGCGCGTGATCGAAGCCGATGGCCGTGTGCATCAAACGGTGCAAGGCTTGCCTGATATGGCCGTGCGCGGCCAGGGCGGTTTGCTTGATGTGATGCTGGATAGCGACTTTGCCCGCAACCGCACCCTGTTCTTCTGCTTTTCCGAACCCGGCGCGGGCGGCAACAGCACCGCGCTGGCGCGTGCCCGATTGTCTGATGACCGCAGCCGGCTCGAAGCGGTGAAGGTGATTTTCAGCGCCAAACCCAAAGTGGCGAGCAGCGCCCATTTTGGTTGCCGCATCGTCGAAAGCCAGCGCAACGGCCAGGCCGACGGCTTGCTTTTTGTGACTTTGGGCGAGCGCTTTGTGCGCAAGGACGATGCGCAAACACTCGACAATCACCACGGCAAGATCATCCGCATTGGCAAGGACGGCCGCGTGCCCGCTGACAACCCGTTTGCCAACACCCCCGGTGCCTTGCCCGAAATCTGGTCTTACGGCCACCGCAATCCGCAGGGCCTGGCGCTGTCGCCCCACGGCGTGCTGTGGGCGCATGAGCACGGGCCACAGGGCGGCGACGAGATCAACCTGATTGAGCCCGGGCGTAACTACGGCTGGCCGGTGATCACCTACGGCGAAAACTACGGTGGCGGCCCGATTGGCGCCGGGCTCAGCACCAAGGCTGGCATGGTGCAACCGCTGCACTACTGGGTGCCGTCGATTGCGCCGTCAGGCATGGCTTTTGTGACCAGCACCCGCTACGGTCCCGACTGGGTTGGCAATTTGCTGGTGGGCTCGCTCAAGTTTGGCTACCTCAACCGCATTGAACTCAGCAAGCCTTTCGAGGGCAAGGTGGTGCGCGAACACAAACTGCTGGCCGACCTGGGTGAGCGCATCCGCGATGTGCGCCAGGGGCCTGATGGTCTGCTGTATGTGCTCACCGACAACGCCGGCGGGCGCCTGCTCAGGCTGGTGCCGATTTAGCGTGGTGTTACAAGTTTGACGGCACAGGCGCCGTGACCGCAGCCACCTCAGTTGTTGGTTTGGCCGGGTTAGGGCAGCGCGCGCTGCACCGGCAAGTTTTACAAGTCTTGCCAGTTCGACTGAAGACGGTCGCGTCCCGCGTGCTTGGCTTGGTAAAGCGCCTCGTCGCACTGGCCCAGTAATTCAGCAAAGGTTTTTTGCTTGTCGAGGTAACCGGCGCCAATGCTCACCGAGTAGGCAATGCGCTGGTCACCGACCGCCACCGGGCTTGCGCGCACGCTTTCAAGAATCCGGTTGGCCAGCACAACGCCGCCCTGTTGCGTGGTGTTGGGCAGCAGCACGGCAAACTCCTCGCCGCCAAGGCGCCCGATCACATCAGACTCGCGCAGCACGCTTTTTACCGTTTGCACAAAGCTTTGCAGCACCGCGTCGCCAGCGGCGTGCCCGTAGCCGTCGTTGACCAGCTTGAAGTGATCCAGGTCGAGCATCAACACCACCAATGGCAATTCGTAACGCTGTGAGCGTGCCATCTCCTGGTCGGCCAAATTCATGAAGTGCTGCCGGCTCAAGGCGCCGGTCAGATGGTCCACATTGGCCAGTGCCACGCTGGCCAGTTCGGCGCGCTTGAGTTCGCTCACGTCCTCATGCGTGACCACCAGGCGGTTTGCGGCGTCATGCACCGGGGTGAACTTGATAGTGAACCAATAGCTGCCGCAGCTGCACTGGACCGGGTCGGCCAAACGGAAATGCAGCGCCTCACCAGCCACCACCGCTGCCATGCCAGCCACCAGGGCGTCCATGCTGGCCGGGTCCACCACAAAATTCCTGGCCAACAAGGCCAGGTAATCCTGGCCGAGCGAAGCGACATATTTGCACTGGCTGGCATAGTTTTGCCAAGCCGCATTGGTCTGCAAAATGCAACCCGCATGGTCCAACACCACGATTTGCGCCGAAATGGAATCAAACACCGCTTGCTGAAACTGGGCGGCGGCCAGCAGTTCGGCTTCGGTCAGCTTTCTATTTGAAATATCGACCAGCGTGCCCACCAGTCGCGAGGCCTTGCCGTCATCCGAGCGCTGCACCACGGCGCCGCGCGCCAGCACCCATTTGGTACTACCGTCCTTGCCCAGCACGCGGTGTTCAAGGGTGTAACGCTGCGCCGCGCCACTGATGCAGTCCTGAAGAATTTTGGTGAGCTGCGGCTTGTCGTCCGGGTGAACAAAGCGCATCAGGTCTGAAGCCGTGCGCCCCAAATCCTTGCGGGAAAAGCCCAACATTTCGGCATAGCCGGGTGACATCGTCAGCTCATCAGGGCCCACTTGCCAGTCCCAAACCCAGTCGCCTACCGCCGACAGCGCCAGCGTCATACGCTCCTCGCTGACGCGCAGTTGCGCCTCCAAGCGCCGGCGCTCGGAAACATCGATCAAGGCCACCTGCCAACCCATCGTGGTGCCAATCCAGACCACCTTGGCTTGCACCGACAAGGGTAGCAGACCATCGATCTGCAACAGCAGCTCGCCGGTTTGCGACTCACGCTCAGCCCGGGCGTGCGCCAGCATGGCGTTGAATTGCGCGCGCTGGGCCTTGGCCACATACAGGCCGAGTTTGCTGCCCAGCAGGCGGGCGCGTTCGGCACCCAGCAACTGGGCGCCGCTCAAGTTCAGTTTGGTGATGGCGCCGTCGGTGTTGATTAGCACGCTGCCGACCGGTGAAAAGTCGTAAAGCTCGTTGCCGTGGTTGAGCGCCTGCTCCAGTTGCGCCCTGACGGTGTTGAGTTGCTCGTTTTGCTGCTCGAGTTCAATTTGGTGGATTTCGAGTTCTTCAAGCAAGTGCTGCACCTGCTTGATATCCAGATCAGCCACGGCAGGCACATTGCCCCGCTCGGACAAGCGCAGCGTCGCCAGGCGGCGCATGGACTCGATGTCGGGCGGATTTTTACGGAACACCATGGTCTGCCTCGCTGGAATTCGGGTTGGTCATCAAGGCTTGCAACCTGGCTTGCGCCTCACGCAACTCGGCCTCAAGCTTTTTGCTGGCGCTGATATCGACAAAGGTGATGACCAGGCCGTCGATGTGATTGTCATGCGTGCGGTAGGGCATGATACGCACCTTGAACCAGCGCCCGCCGGCGGCCGTCACATCGGTTTCCTTGAACACCAGGGTACGCAACACCTCCAGTGCGTCGACCCCAAGGCCCGGATAGTCCAGGTCGCAGACGATGTCGGTGATGCTGCGACCGGCATCACCCGGGATCAGCTTGAAAATTTTGCTGGTCGAGGGCGTGAAGCGGCGCACATGCAGCGCGTCGTCGAGGAACAAAATCGCAATCTCGGTACTGTCGAGCAGGTTGCGCATGTCGTTGCTGGCACGCGAGACCTCGGCCACCTTGATCTGCAACTCGTTGTTGATGGTCTGCAGCTCTTCGTTCATCGACTGCATTTCTTCCTTGGAGGTGGTCAGCTCCTCATTGGTGGACTGCAGCTCTTCGTTGGTCGATTGCAGCTCTTCGTTGGCCGACTTGAGTTCCTCTTGCGAGGTCTGCATTTCCTCGCGGGTGGAGCGGGCATCTTCGCGGGCGTGCTGCAGCTCCTGCAGCGCCGCCTCGATACGCTGCCCCTCGCTGGCTGACGCGTCTGCCAGCGCATGCCGTCTGGACGGGTGCGGGGCCGCGACGTCCCTGAACACAACCAGCACCATGCCTTTCAGGGCCAGGGGTTCACTCAGGGGTTGCACCACAATATCGACATATTGGGCCGGGCTGCCAGCGTCGATCCTGACGCGCTTGAGCGTGGTCGCCCTGTTTTCGCGAACCGACTGATAAAACGCCTCGGACAAGGCCTTCATGATGCCTTCGCGGGCCATAGCGAACAGATTCAGGTTGGGCTTGCCCACTGCGGGCTCGAGGTATTTGCCGGTTTTGCCGCTGAAGTAAAGCATCTCGCCCTTGTCGCTCACCAGCAGCGCCGCAGGTGCAAATTGCGCCAGCACCAGTTGCTCCACCAGCATTTGCAGGTCGGGCGCCACCGCCGAGGAACCCTGGGCGCGCAAGTTGACGCCAGCCAGCCGGGAGCCCGCAGAATCAAACATGGCCGGCATGCCGGAGGGCACTACGTGCGCCTGCACATCAAGCCGGCGATAAATGCGATGCTTGCCCGACAAAGGTGAAAACAGCGCGCTGGCGGCACCGACCGACTCGGAACTGCCCAGCAGCAAAAAGCCCCCCGGGTTGAGGCTGTAATGAAACAGTAGCAGCAATTTGTCCTGCAAGCCGGGCTCCAGATAGATCAGCAGGTTGCGGCAGCTCAGGAAATCGATCTTGGTGAAGGGCGGGTCAAAGATGACGTTTTGTTCGGCAAAGATCACCATTTCCCTGATGTCATTGCTAACGCGGTAACCCGCGCCCTCGGGCACAAAAAACCGCTTCAGGCGCGCCTCTGGCACGTCGGCGGTGATGCCCGGGGGATAAACGCCGGCACGGGCGCGCGAGATGGCGTCCTTGTCGAGATCGGAGGCAAATATCAGCAATTTGTTGCGCTGCTCCGTGTCGATTGTGTCGAGCGATTCCCTGAACAGCATGGCCAGCGAATAGGCCTCCTCGCCGCTCGAGCAGCCGGGAATCCAGGCGCGCAGCGTGGCACCGTCGGGGTGGTTGGCGCGCAAAGCCGACAGCACCTCGCGCTTGACCTGTTCCCACACGGGCGGGTCGCGAAAGAAGTTGGTGACCCCGATCAGCAACTCGCCCAGCAGCAGTTCCACCTCTTTGGGGTTTTCGCGCACGTAGCGCAGGTAGTCGTCGATGCGGGGCAGTTGGTGCAGCCCCATGCGGCGCTCGACGCGACGCATGATGGTGTTTTTTTTGTAAGCCGAAAAATCGTGGCCGGTATGGGTGCGCAGCAAAAACAGGATTTTTTCCAGAAAACCCGCCGCGCTGCGTTGAAACTCGGCTTCGATCTGGGCCTGCACGTCGCCCACCAGCCGGATGCGCTTGACAAACGCGATCACCTTGGCCGGCAGCTCATCGGCCGGGGCCACGGCGTCAACTACCTCGGCCGCGATGGCGCTGCGCGGCATGCTGTCGAACTGGGCCGAGGCCGGCGTCTGCGCAAAGGTGGCGCCACCGGCCAGGCGGATGGCCTGCAGCCCCAGTGTGCCGTCGGAGCCCATGCCCGACAAAATGACGCCAATGCTGTTGTGCTGCCGGTCGTCGGCGAGCGACTTGAAGAAAAAATCGATGGGCTGACGCAGGCCGCGCGCTTCGGTCGGCTCGAACAGATGCAGCACGCCGTGCATCAGGGACAGATCGAAACCGGGCGGAATCACATACACATGATCGGGCTCGACCGGCATTTGGTCTGTCACCTGCTGCACCGGCATGGGGGTATGGCGCTGCAGCAGTTCCACCAGCATGCCCTCGCTGTGCGGATCGCGATGTTGCACCACCACAATGCCAAGGCCGCTGTGCATAGGCACATGTGACAGAAACTGTTCCAGCGCCGATAGCCCGCCCGCAGACGCGCCAATGCCGACAATGGGAAAAGGTGCGCTGGCAGCGGCTGACTTGTCTTGGTTCACTCAATCAATCCCTGTGAAGGTTTTACGATCTTCAATCTGATCTGTGCGTTTTTTCAGAAATTCTACGCTCAGCAAGTCTCAGACAGAAAGAAACCTTCAAGGGCTACAGTGCGATGGGGTTCCAAGCGCCCATGCCTTGGCGCCGGCCATGGCGGCTAGCGCTCGAAATTACACAGGGCTTCGTGCGACAGAATGTTGATTTCGCGAAAATCGACGTGGATGATGCCCTGCTGAACCAGCGCCGAAAACGCCCGGCTCACCGTTTCCACCGTCACGCTCAGATGGTGGCCAATGTCGCGCCGCGTCATGGGCAAAATAAAGCGGTTGGGCGAATAGCCCATGTCGGCAAAACGCTGCGACATAGTCAGCAAAAAGCGCGCCACCCGGCCCTCGGACTTGACCGAGCGTGTCAGGCAATAAGCCGACTGCTCCTGCGTGATCTCGCGGCTGCTGGCCCAATAGGCCATGTGCTCCAGATGGTTGATGCCGCGCCCGGCCGCGAACAGGTCAGAGGCCGGAATACGGATCAAATCGCAATCGGTCAGGGCCACCACATCGCTCATGTAGCTGTACTTGTAAATGCCGTCAAAACCCAGCAAATTGCCTTTCATGGGAAACGACAGCACATGCACACCGCCGTCGGCATTGGAGATGGAACTGCGCAGGGTGCCCAGCCGCACCACATACAGCCCGTCAAACGGCTGGCCCATCATCAGCGCAGCCTGACCGGCTTTGACACGGCGGCGCCGAAACAACTCGCACTCATGGCCGTCATGCAGATGGCCCTCGTACTGCAACAGGCTGTGCAACTCCTGCAAGCTCGACCAGCGCTCATCGCTTTCGAACTTCGCACCAGCGGGGCGCCTGGTGGATTGCCATGGCAGAGTGGATTCAGTGGATTCGGTGGTGGCTAAGGTGGCTGTGCTGGCCAGGATTTGAGCGTGCATTGGTGAGCCTCTGGTTGTCGTTGCCGAATAACCGAGCGATGAGCATCGGGGTCGATTCTTGTGAGCAACTTTAGGCCAGGCAGGCCGCGCTGCCTGTAGGGAGAGTTTGATGAAGCACGCCAGCAAGCGTTGACACTTGATCAGTTGGGGACAGAGCTAAAGATATGTCCCACAACACAAAGTTTAAATATCGTCGCGGCGACGGTTTCTGCGGGCGGACTCATCCGAATCGATGAGTTTGTAGCGTACGGCCATGCGCACCAGGCTGGTGACATCGGTCACGCCCAGTTTTTTCATCAGGCGACTGCGGTAGGTGGCCACGGTCTTGGGCGACAAATGCAGCGTCGTGCCAATGGCCGAACTGGATTCACCTTCGACCACCATCAGAATAATCTGCCGCTCGCGCGGCGACAACAGGCTCAAGGGGTCGTCGTCTTGCTCGGTAAAGGCCTCCAGCGCCAGGTCGGCCACATCGGCGCCAAAAAATTTCTTGCCCTTGACCGCAGCGTCAATGGCGGCCAGCAAGTCGCTCGCAGGCGAGCCCTTGAGCACGTAGGCGCTGGCACCCAGGCGCAGCGCCTCAGCCACCTGATGGGGCTGGGCGGACATGGTCAGCACCACGGTGTGCACCGGCACCCTGCGCCGCTGCACCTCGGTCTGCAGTTCCAGCCCTGAGCGTCCGCCCAGATTCAGGTCGAGCAGCAGCACCTGGGGGCGCAACCGCAGCAGGTCGGCCAGCGCCTGGGTTGGCTCGGCAGACTCGCCCAGCACTGTGTGGCCGCGCGCTTCAAGCAGGGCACGCAGCCCGTCGCGCATCATTTGATGGTCGTCCACCAGGTAAAGCGTGGTCATGACAGGCACTGCCAATGAAACGTGACGCGGGTGCCGCCCTCCGGCATACGCGTGCAGGTGACGCTGGCACCCACCGCCTGCGCACGCTCCTGCATGCCCAGAATGCCGAGGTGGCCCAAGCTTGAGCCAGCGCCCTCGGGCAGCCCGACGCCGTTGTCAGAGATGGTGAGGTGCAGCAACAAGGCGCCACCCGTGAGGTCCACCGCAATGCTGTCTGCCGCCGCATGGCGCAGCGCGTTTTCTACGGCCTCGCGCACCACCATGAAGGCTGCGTGTTCAATCTCGGCGGGCCAGCGGATGGCTTCTAGGCTGGGCGGCACGTGGATGGTGATGTCAATCTGGGGTACCGCCTGGGCGCGGTTGCGCAGCTCGTTGTCGAGCGCCACGCTGAGCCCCTGCTCTTCAAGCAAGGGTGGGCGCAGGTCAACCAGCACCTGGCGCACCTGCAAAATGGCTTGCCCGATGAGGGTGCTCAGGCGCTCGTCGAGGCGCTGGATCTCGGCAGGCGCTTTCACCGTCTGCCGGGCGATGATGGTTTCATGGCACATGCGGATCGCGGCCAGCGTCTGGCCCAACTGGTCGTGCAGCACCTGCGCCAGCCGCTTGACCAGCACGCGCTCCTGCGCCATCAGCTTGCGGGTCAACTCGGCCAGCTTGACGCGCGAATACTGCAATTGCGTCTCGGCCTGCAAGCGCGCGGTGACGTCGTGCAAACTGACAATTGACCATTCCCCCTGTGGCAGCTTGACATGGTGAATCCGGCCTTCAAGGTCGATCTCCTGGCCGTCGGCGTGCAAGCCCTTGACGCGGCGCAGGCCCATCACGCGGGCATCGCCGCCCTCTTTGGCAAAGCGCTGTTGCGCTTCATGATGACCGGCGCGCAGGCGCTCGGGAATCAATATCTCGACCGGCTCGCCTTGCACGCTGGCACTGCTGCGCCCGAAGATGCGCTCGGCAGCCGGGTTGAACAGGGTGATGCGCCCGTCCATATCGGCCCCGATGATGGCATCTGGCGTCAGCTTGAGCACCGCGCCCAGCAGGCATTGCGACTGCTCCTGAGAGGAGCAGGTCATGAAAGCAGGCTCTGCCTCAGCAAGCGCTTTCATTTGGCCGACTCCGTAAAGGACTGGCATGGCTGAGAACAATGTTCATGTGGGTCTCCGGCAAGATGTAACAGGAATTCTGACACGAGCAGCGGCACGGATGAAAGGGGTGCAAGCGCCGATTTGGCAGAATCTTCGCGTATTCTGCGCCGCGCTTGAGAATTGTCATTTGCTCGGGGAGTCGGACTTTTATGCTTGCAGCGCTGCTTTGCGCTGCTTTGGCAAAAGCGCCACATTGTCCAGCAACTTTTTAACCTAACCCTTTGGAGAAAAAATCATGAACAACCTGAGCTTGCTTGATACCGCCATGAAAGACCCGTTTGAGTCCGTGTTTCGCGGCTTTTTGGCGCCCATGCGCATGGCTGGCAAAGGCGATGACCTCGACATCCGGATCGACGTAGTCGAAAAAGACGACGCCTTCAAGGTCCATGCCGACCTGCCAGGCGTCAAAAAAGAAGACATCAATGTGCGCATCGACGGCAACCGGGTCCAGATCGACGCCGAGGCGCGCCGGGAAAAAGACGTCAAGGAAAAAGGCAAGCTGGTGCGCAGCGAGCGCTACTACGGCACGGTGTCGCGCGTCTTCACGCTGTCGCAGGAGGTGGACGACGCCAAGGCAGTGGCCAAATATGACAACGGGGTGCTGAGCCTTGACCTGCCCAAGAAGGCCGGTACGGCCTCCAAAAAATTGGCCATTCAATAAGCCGGCCGCGCGCCACATCAGGCATGAATACCTTGACCAAAATGGCCCTGGGTCTGCTCGGGCAACTCAAGCCCGAGCCCGCCCAGGGCGAGGCGGCAGACACGATCGTGCTGCCGGCAGCCAATATGAGCGGCGGCATGCCGCTGATGCAGGCGCTGGCGCAGCGCCAGTCGCAGCGCGAATTCGCCCCCGAGCCGCTGCCTCAGCAGATGCTGTCCAACCTGCTGTGGGCGGCGGCGGGGCTGAACCGCCCGGCTTTGGGCGGGCGCACCGTGCCGAGCGCCCTCAACGCCCAGGAGGTGGACATCTATGTGGCGCTGGACCTGATCATGGTGGCCGACTATGCGCGCATGAAACGGGTGCCGGTGGCGCAGCGCATGGCCTACGCCCACACCTGCGCCGGCGCCATGGCGCAAAACGTGTACCTGTATTGCGCCTCGGAAGAGCTGGCCACCGTCATACGGGCCTGGCTGGATCGCGACGCACTGGCCAAGGCGATGGGGCTGGGCACCGAACAACAGGTTTTGCTGTCGCAAACGGTAGGTCGCAAGGCGCCCTACCCGCTTTTATCGGCGAGTGCAGCCTCATAGGCTGGCGCGCCGCAAAATCCCGCATTACGCTTGCGCTTCATGCGGGCTACGGGACAGTGCGTAACTCCAGCGTCGAGGTGTCGCCCTCGGGCAGGCCGAGTTCGCGCGCCTTAAGCAGGCGGCGCATGATCTTGCCGCTGCGGGTGCGCGGCAGCACCGGTAAAAAGGCAATTTCCTTGGGCGCCACGGCTGCACCCAGGCGCCGGCGCGCATGCGCCGAGATGTCAAGCCGCAGGGTCTCGGACGGCTCAAAGCCACTTTTAAGCGAAACAAAGGCCTTGACCACCTCGCCGACCACCGGGTCGGGCTTGCCGATGACACCGGCCTCAGCCACCGCCGGGTGCTCCATCAGCACGCTTTCGACCTCGAACGGGCCAATCAGATGACCGGCCGACAAACCAGAAGTAGCCGTCGGCGTCGCGCCGGGCCAGGTCGCCGCTCAGGTACAGGTCGCCGACAAAACACTTGGCATAACGCGCCTCGTTGTTGAGGTAGCCGCGAAACATCGACGGCCAGCCGCGTTTCAAGGTCAGTTCGCCCTCCACATTGGGGGTCTCGATGACGCGCACTTGGGGTGGCTCGCCCTAGGCCTCCAGGTGTTCGACGATGAAGGCGTCGATGCCCGGCAAGGGCCGCCCCATGGAGCCCGGCTTGATGTCAAAGGCCGGGGTGCTGGCAATCATGATGCCGCCGGTTTCGGTCTGCCACCAGTTGTCGTGGATCGGCAGACCCAGCGCCTGCTGGCCCCACCACACGGCCTCGGGGTTGAGCGGTTCGCCGACGCTGGCGATGAAGCGCAGGCAGGGGTAGCACTGGCGCTTGGCGAGATCGGGGTCGGCCTTCATCAGCATGCGGATCGCTGTGGGCGCGGTGGCCAAATGGGCCACGGCCGCGCCATGCACATGCAGCGCGCCCTTGAGCGTGCCGGTGGTGCCGCTGGTGAAATGCAGCAGCGCGGGGTCGTCCTCGGTGGTGGCAACGGTTTCGAAGCTGCCTGAAGCCTCAGTCATCAAGGCGGCCAGGTCAAGGGTGTCGGGCTCATGGGTGCTGCCGCCGTCTTCAGCCACCAGCGGGATGTGGCGCAGGCTGGGCATTTGCGCGCGCA